>CALRMP020000054.1:0-19340 GCA_943369205.1 Gulosibacter massiliensis
ACGCCGTAGGTGCGGGCGGCTTCGGCCTGGCTGAGGCCTTGGATGGTGATGGCGGTGATGATCAGGCGCGCTTTCGACACGTGGTTGAGCGTGCCGGGAAGTTTCCTATGTCGTGAGACAGGGGTTTCCTATGTCCTGAAACTAGACACCACCGTCACCGCCACGAGACAACCCCGCGCATCCCTGTGATGGCGGGGTTTTTTCGTTATGAGCACCGGTCATCGTGGCGAAGCACGCGCATACCTATACACTCATCGAGTCAAGGGGAGTATTCCTTCGAAGCCCACTCGTCAGTTCGAGCACGCAATCGTGCTCCGGGTGGCTTGTCTCAGTTCGCTGGGGCGGAAGAGACCTTGGTCATTCTTTCGTTGGCCAAGGAGCCCTCATGGGTGTCACACCCCTCATCTGGATCATCACCATCGCGGTCACGATCGCCTTTTTCATCTGGGAGTTCTACGCACATGTGCGTACCCCACACGAGCCCTCGATCGCCGAAGCGGCCAAGTGGTCGGTGTTCTACATCACGCTTGCCCTGCTCTTCGGTGTGGGCATCGGAATGGTGTCGGGGTGGCAGTTCGGCGGTGAGTACTTTGCCGGATACCTGACCGAGAAGGCGCTGTCGGTCGACAACGTCTTCGTCTTTTTGCTCATCATGACCGCGTTCGCGGTGCCCAAGATGTATCAGCAGAAGGTGCTCCTGATCGGCATCGCGATCGCCCTCATCATGCGGGGAATCTTCATTGCCGTCGGCGCGACGCTCATCTCCAACTTCTCGTGGATCTTCTACATCTTTGGTGCCCTGCTGCTCGTACTCGCGTATCGCCAGGCATTCGCCTCACACGAGACTGACCCGCAGAACATCGGCATCGTCAAGTTTGCCCGCCGGCACCTGCCGTTCGTCGATCAGTATCACGGGGACAAGCTCTCGGTGAAGATCGACGGCAAGCGGTTCTTCACTCCCATGCTGCTCGTGATCGTAGCCATTGGCTTTGTCGACCTCATCTTTGCGGTCGACTCGATCCCCGCGATCTACGGTCTGACGGAAGAGGCTTACATCGTCTTCACTGCCAACGCTTTCGCGCTCATGGGTCTGCGCCAGCTCTACTTCTTGATCGGCGGACTCCTCGAACGACTCATCTATCTCGCTCAGGGGCTCGCCGTCATTCTGGCGTTCATCGGCCTCAAGCTCATCTCGCACGCCCTCAAGATCAATGAGTTGCCCTTCATCAACGGCGGCGAGCCGGTCAAGTGGGTTCCCGAGATTCCCATCTGGTTCTCGCTCGGCTTCATTGCCACGACGATCACCGTTGCGACGGTGCTGAGCCTGCTCAAGACGCGCAAGACGCGCAAGGCCGATGCTGCTGACAGCGCAGAGGTCGAGGCACCGGCCGACAAGCACTAACGCGGGCGGTCCGCCTCGACGTCACTGAGCGCGAGGCGGGCCCAGCCCTAGCTCCAGTGCGGATAGTGCGCTTGGACCACGTTGGGGTGTGAGCGTACGCGGCTCTTGAGCCAGTTCACGCCGAACACGGGGTGCAGTGGATTGCTGGGGTCGAGGGTGACGCCGTGCGCGTCGGCAGCAAGCTCGGGCGGCAGGGTGATGGTCGGAATCTCGGCGTCGAGCGCGGGGCCGAAGAAGAACGGCACCGAAATTCGGGTGTCGCCGGGCGCGGGTGACTGCACACGGTGCAGGGTGGCCTTGAGGTAGCCATTGGTTGCGATCTCGAGCAGCTCGCCAATGTTGACGACGAAGGCACCCGGCACCGAGGGGGCGTCGATCCACTCGCCGTCTTTCTCGACCTGCAAGCCACCTTTGCCGTCTTCGACGTAGAGCAGCGTGAGCACTCCGAGGTCTTTGTGTGCGCCGACGCCCTGGGTGCCCTCGGTGCGCTCGCGGCCCGGGTAGCGCGCGATCTTGAGGTGCGGTGAGGCGTTGCTCGCAAACGCCGCGTCGAAGGTGTCGGCGGGTGCGCCGAGCGCCTCGGCCCACGAGCGCAAGAGCGTCACACTGATCTCGCCGAGGCGGTCCATCCACTCGGTCGTGACCTCGCGCAGCGCGGGTAGCTCGGCCGGCCAGAGGTTGGGGCCCTCGAGCGCCCAGAAGTCGGGCACTCCGGGGGCGAGCGGCACAGCATCCCGTTCAGCACCGATGTCAATCTGCTCGCGCCAGTCGGTCGCGCCTTGCGTGAGTTCGCCGCCCATCCGGGTGTAGCCGCGGAAGTGCGGGCTGTGGGTGTTCTCGATCGCGAGTTTCGAATCGACCGGCAGCGCGAAAAAGGCGCTGGCTGTGGCCATCATGCGGTCGATCAGCTCGGGCGGCAGCCCGTGACCCACGAGGTAGAAGAAGCCCACTTCGTGGGTGGCGCGACGCAACTCCTCGCGGAAGCGGGCCGCGTCGTCAGCCGAGCCGTTGAGCAGAGAGAGGTCAAGAATGGGCAGAGTGCGCATGAAGGGTTTCCTGTTCGAGAGTCGAGGTGTCGGGGGAGGGCGCGAAGAAGGCGCACCAGAGATCTAGTTCGAAAGAACTAGCGACAACAGCGACAACACGAGTTCAGGATCATGATGAAACGACAGTATCAAGAATCGGCGCGCGGGTGAAGCATGAGCTCGGCCGCGACATCGGGCACGCGCTGATGATGTTCGCGAGGAGGCCGCTGGTAGCTTGTTGCCGGCGGCCGCGCGGGAATCGTCACTTGTTCGGGCTCGGCATGCTCGTGGCGGATCTCGCCGAGAAGATGGCTGATGACATTGAGGCGGGATGCCCGCTTGTCGTCGCTCTCGATCGTCCACCACGGCGCCTCGGGTATATCGGTGGCCGCAAACATCGCGTCTTTCGCCCGTGAGTAGTCTTCCCATCGCCGAATCGACTCAAGGTCGGTGGGAGACAGCTTCCAGCGGCGCAAGGGGTCTTCGACGCGTGATGCGAAGCGCGCTTGCTGCACTTCGTCGGAGACCGAGAACCAGTACTTGAGAACGATGATGCCGTCGTCGACGAGCATGCGTTCGACGACCGGCACCTGGCGCAAGAAGCGCTGATACTGCTCCTCAGTGCAGTACCCCATGACGCGTTCGACGCCCGCGCGGTTGTACCACGAGCGGTCCATGAGCACGATCTCGCCCGCCGTCGGCAACAACTGCACATACCGCTGGAAGTACCACTGCCCCCGCTCGCGTTCGGTCGGCTGCGGAAGGGCGACGACGCGCGCGTGCCGGGGATTGAGGTACTGCATGACGCGCTTGATGGCGCCGCCCTTGCCAGCGGCATCGCGCCCTTCGAAGATCACGAGCACGCGCTTGCCGGTCGAGGTGACCCACTGCTGCATTGCGACGAGCTCGATCTGCAGGCGCTTGAGTTCGGCTTCGTACAGCTCTTTCTGCACGCGCTTGACGGACGTGTGGTGTGCTTTGTGCGCCATGGCGAATCCCTACTTTAGTGTCACCCTACGCCTGTGGGCGCGGCCTGTCGCGCAGCGCAGGCGGCGCTCAACGGGCGCCCTGCGCACGTCCGATCATCGTCCAGCGAGCGCACCGCCTGCGCACAGCTAGGCGGCCTACTCTCAATCCATGATGACGATGACGGATGCACCCCTCACGATGCTCGACGGCCGCGAGACAACCTTCGCGGAGTTCGCCGGCAACATCGTGCTTGTCGTCAACGTCGCCTCACGGTGCGGTCTTGCGCCGCAGTACGCCGCGCTGGAGAAGTTGCAGAAGACCTATGGCGAGCGCGGTTTCACGGTGCTCGGCGTGCCGTCGAACCAGTTTCTGCAAGAGCTCTCGAGCGAAGAGAAGATCGCCGAATACTGCACCACCACCTGGGGTGTCACCTTTCCGATGACGGAGAAGGTCAAGGTCAACGGCAAGAAGCGGCACCCGCTCTATGCGCAGCTCGTCGAGACGAAAGACGCACACGGGCACGCGGGCCCGGTCACCTGGAACTTCGAGAAGTTCCTCGTGCTGCCGAGCGATGAGGTGCACCGCTTCCGGCCGAACGTGCACCCCGATGCGCCCGAGATCGTGGCGCTCATCGAAGCGAACCTGCCGCGCTGAGCATTCGTCGGTCGACGCCTCTAGGGTGATCGCATGCTGCGCACTCTTGCTGTCGAGAACTACCGTTCGCTGCAGTATCTCGTCGTCGAGCTCGCACCGTTGACGGTCGTCACCGGGCCCAACGGGAGCGGCAAGTCGAACCTGTATCGTGCGCTGCGGCTGCTGTCGGAGATCGTGCGCGACGGGGCGTTGCGCTCGTTGGCCGCGGAAGGCGGCCTTCGCAGTGCGCTGCATGCCGGCGATCGAGATCGCGGCGCGCCCGTGGCCCTGCGCCTCGGATTCGCGGCCGATGAATTGTCGTACGCCATCGACCTCGGGCTGCCGCAACCGGGGGTAAGTCCATTTCCGCTCGACCCCGAGGTGAAGAGTGAAGCAGTCTGGTCGGGCCAGATTCTGCGGCCTGCCAACATTGCGGCCGACCGACGATCACTGCGGGTGCGCGTTCGGTCAGGGGCTGGCGACCTGCAGGTCGCGCCGTGGAGCGTGACCGCGACCGAATCGATGCTCGCGACGCTCGCCGATCCCGACACGGCCCCCGAGCTCTATGCGTTGCGCGAGCGGGCGCGCGGGTGGCGCTTTTGCGACGCGCTGCGCACTGATCCGGATGCTCCCGCCCGGCGGCCTGGACCAGCTACCTTCACTCCCGTGCTGTCGGGCGACGGCGGCACCCTGCCCGGCGCGCTTGCGACATTGCTGCGGGTCGGCCACGCTGAGGCCTTGCAGCGCGCGGTCGGCGAGGCTTTCGACGGCGCCCAGGTTGAGGTCGACGAAGACGACCGGGGAATCGCACGTGTGGCGATGCGGCATCCGGGAATCCGTCGCTCGTTTGAGGCGGCCGAGCTCAGCGACGGCACGCTGCGTTTTCTCTTGCTCGCGACCGCGCTCCTCGCGCCGCGCCCGCCCGGGCTGCTCGTGCTGAACGAGCCCGAAGCGAGCCTGCATCCGCGCCTGCTTCCGGCGCTCGCTGACCTCGTCTCGCTCGCCGCCGAGCAGACGCAGGTCGTGGTGGTCTCGCACGCCGAAAGGCTCGTCGACGTTCTGCGCGACTCCGCGCGCGTCATCGAGCTCGAGCGCGCTGGCGCGGCGACAACTGTGCGGGGGCAGCTGCCCCTCGAAGGCCCCGCGTGGTCGTGGCCGAGCCGGAGCTGACCGTCTCTGCTGAAGGCCTCAGACCTCGATCGCGCCCCCGCGCTCGGCGAGGTACTTCCGCAGGCTGAGGTCGGGCTCGTTCGCTTGCCGGTGTCGATAGGTGGCGAAGTCGAGTTGCGCACGCAGGCTCTCGCCGCCGCGCATCCGGTCAGCTTGAGCAAGCTCGACCGACTGAATCTGCCCCGCCAGCTCGGCGACGCGCGCCCACTCGGCCGCCCCGATCACGAGCACCCCGTCATCATCGGCGGCGACGATGTCGTCGGGCGTCACCTCGACGCCGTCGAGCCACGCGGTGCGCATCGATCGGCCAGGCGGCGGCGTGCGCCGCGGCCCCGGCGGCAATGGCCCACGACTGTGCAGCGGGATGCCCAACTCAAGAATCTGCGCCGTGTCACGATGCCGCCCCCACACGATGAGCCCCGCCATCCCGGCTTCCCGCGCCTCAAGCGTCACGAGGTCGCCCACGCACGCTTCGTCGTCGCGACCACCGTTGTCGACCACGAGCACGGCGCCCGCGGGCGCATCGTCGATCGCTTCGAGAAAGACGTCAACGCTGCCCGCGTGCGTCACGGGCATCGCCGGCCCCGCGATGGGCGCGTGCGGCGCGATCGGGCGCAATGACGTGGGGCCCAGCCGAATCGCGACGCCCAGCCGCACGCAGGCGTCGGCGAGAGCGGCGGTGGGCGGTGCAGGGTCACGGGTCGGCATGGCGACTCCCTCCGTTTGAGCGGCGATTCAGAATCGCACATCACTCAGCCCATGTCAGCGCGCGAGCCACTCCCGCGCGGCGACAAGCTCGCCTTGATCAATGCCGTGCGAGCCTGGGCGCGTGTGTCGCGTGACGGAGGCTCCGTGCGCGCTCGCCGTGCGCTCGAGCACGTCGACGCTCGGCGCGGGGGCCATGGCGTCGGCGGCTCCGTTGAGCAGCAGCACCTCGACTCCGGTGAGGTCGCCGATCGGGTCACGGTCGCCGAAGGGGTACATGCCCGAAAACGCCACCACGCGGTTGAGCACGTGCGGGTGCAGCAGGGCAGTGGCCAAGGCGATGTTGGCGCCGTTGCTGAAGCCGACGGCGATGAGGGGCGTGTCCTTAAGGTCGTACGCCGTGCGAGCGGCGGTGACGAACGCCGCGAGCTCGCCCGCGCGAACGATCACGTCGTCCACATCGAAGACGCCTTCCCGCAACCGGCGAAACCAGCGGTTCGCCCCTGCCTCGCTGACCCGCCCGCGTGGCGAGAGCACGCCCGCCCGAGCGTCGAGGTGCGCTGCGAGCGCGGTGATCTCGCGCTCGTCACCGCCCGTGCCGTGCAGGGTGAGCAGCACGGGCGCACCCGGCTCACTGGGCGTGAACAGGTGCGGCCACGCGGTCAGCTCGACGTCGGGCCGTGCGCTCACGCGGCCACCTCGGGGTTGTTCTCGGCGGGAAGCGTGATCGGAATCACCGCGTGCTCGATCTGTTCGCGCGAGGGTTCGAGCCACGGCGGCAGCTTGAGTGCGCGCCCGAGTTCGAGCAGCGGCTCATCCGCGGTGAAGCCGGGGGTATCGGTGGCGATCTCGAACAGCACGCCGCCCGGCTCGCGGAAGTAGATGCTCGTGAAGTACTGCCGGTCGAGAATCGCCGTGACCTGGTGCCCGCGCGAGGCCAATTCGTTGCGCCACTGCTGTTGGGTTGCCTGGTCGGGAACCCGGAAGGCGATGTGGTGCACGGTTCCGCCGGCGGTCAGGCCTGCGGGGGCAAGGCTCGAGGCGTGCACGTCAACGAGGGCGCCGGGCATCCCGACTCCCGCGGCGAGGCGTGTGCGGTTGCCTTGTTCGTCAACGATGCGCATCCCTAGGTCATTGACCATGAGTGCAATCGTGCGTTCGGCGTCACGCACCGTCAGCACGCTCGAGTGCTGCCCGCGAATGGCGTACTCGGCCGGAACGCTCGCGGAGTCCCACGGGTCGCGCGGGTCGTGCTCGTGCGTTGCGACGAGCTCAATCTGCAGGCCGTCAGGGTCATGCACGAGCAGGCGTTCTTCGCTCGAGCTCGTCGAGGTGATGCGCGCCTCAGCGCCGACGGATGCGAAGTGATCGACCCACCAACCAAGCGAGCCGGCGGGCACCGAGAACGCTGTTGATGTCGACTGCCCGGCGCCGATGCGGCCGGGTTGGATGCCGCGCCACGGAAAGAAGGTCATGAGCGAGCCCGGCCGCCCCGACTCGTCGCCGTAGTACAAGTGGTAGGTGCCGGGGTCATCGAAGTTGACGGTCTTCTTGACCAGGCGCAGCCCGAGCCCAGTGATGTAGAAGTCGATGTTCTTCTGCGGGTCGCCGGCGATCGCGGTGACGTGGTGCAAGCCTTCGGGGGCGACGGTCATGGGTGCTCCTCTCAACCGAGAAAGTATATCGATGCAAACGCATAGAAACCCGCGCACATTCCCGTGACCACCCCACCTCGGCACTCGCTCAGATTCGCCGCTTAGCGTGAAGGCATGCTCGACCCGATGCGGCAGAGGCTGCGCCGCTCCGCCCCGACGGCGGAGTACTGCGCCACGATCGTGGTGATGAGCGCCGTGACGAAGCTGGATGCTCTCGCCATCATCGCTCTCGCCGTCGACCGTCCCGTGGCGCAGCAGCGCACCATGCGCCCCTTTGTGCCCCTGAACGCCCCAGCGAAGACCTGCACAGCCTGGGTCGAGATCGAGATTCCGAAGTTCGGTGAGCCCCCGCCGGTAGCGCTCGACGTCTACTCAACGGTCAGCGATGACCACGCGCGGCTGCAGGCCCTGACCCTCATGGCTCTGCTCGAGCACAACACCGGCTGGAGCATCCGGCCCGACTTCATGGTGTGAGGTTTTCTTTCCTGGCGCGTCGCGCGAGTGCCCCCCTAGCATCGCGACAGAGGCGGCGCCCGAAGCCGCCCGCAGACGGGAGAGACCGATGAAGTTCGAGATCGTCAAAGGCAAGAGCGCGACCCAGCCCTACTTCTGGCGCATCGTGTCGTCGAACGGCCAGACCCTCGCGGTGAGCGAGAACTACAAGGCCAAGGCCTCGGCGAAGAGCGCGGTCGAGTCGGTCATGAAGAACGCCGCGGGAGCCACGGTCGTCGACCTCGCCTAGCGCTGGCACGCACGACCGCCGCCGAGAGTGACCGAATGTGGCGAGGGTGATGACATGTTTCGTGACTCTCGCCACTTTTGGTAACTCTCGCCGGGCGCGGCCGCACCCGGCCGCGGGCAGGCCCTAGGGAAGCAGGCGGGTGCGGCCGCGGGCAGGCCCTAGGGCAGCAGGCGCGTGGGGCCGCGGAACAGGTACGTCGTCTCGCGGATCGACCCGAGCCCCAACATGAGCATGAGCACGCGGGCGAGACCCATGCCGAACCCGCCGTGCGGTGGCACGCCGTAGCGGAAGAAGTCGAGGTAGAACTCGAGCTCCTCCGGCTCGAGGCCCTTCTCCTTCGCCTGCGCGATGAGCACGTCGATGCGGTGCTCGCGCTGGGCGCCGGTCGAGATCTCGACGCCGTTGTAGAGCAGGTCGTAGCTGTTCGTGATCGTCGGGTCACCCTCGCGACGCATGTGGTAGAACGGCCGAATGCCGGTGGCGTAGTCGGTCACGAACACGAAGTCGTGGCCGTGGTTGGCCTTGACCCATGCGCTCAATCGGCGCTCGCCCTCAGGGTCGAGGTCGCCATCGGCGCGGGGAATCTCGTAGCCGCCATCGGCAACGATCTGACGCGCTTCGGCGAGCGGGATGCGCGGGAACGGCGTCGTCGGCACGGTCAGCTCGACGCCGAACGCCGCCTCGATCGCGGCACCGTGCTTCTCGACAACAGCACCGAAGGCTGTCGTCAGCAGCTGCTCGTGCATTGCCATGACGTCGTCGTGCGAGGTGATCCAGCTGATCTCCGCGTCGATCGACGTGAACTCGGTCGCGTGGCGCGAGGTGAACGAGGGGTCGGCGCGGAAGGCTGGGGCGATCTCGAAGACCTTGCCGAAGCCGGCGGGCTGGGCCATTTGCTTGAAGAACTGCGGGCTCTGGGCGAGGTAGGCCTTCGTTTCGAAGTACTCCATCTCGAACAGCTCGGCGCGGCTCTCGGAGGCACTTGCCATGAGCTTCGGCGTGTGAATCTCGATGAAGTCGCGCTCGACCCACCACGTGCGCAGGGCGTGCTCGAAGGTGGTCTGAATCTTGAAGATCAGCGAGGCCTCCGGGCGACGCAGGTCGAGGAACCGCCAGTCGAGGCGCTTGTCGAGGCTCGAGTCGTCGGCGATCGGCGTCTCGGCAAGGGCTTCGCTGACGACCTCGAGCGTGGCGATCTTGAGCTCAAGCCCGCCGAGCTTGACGCGCTCGTCGTGCTTGAGCTCGCCCGTGACGCGCACCATCGTGCCGTGGGTGAGGCCGCCGATCGTGTCGGTGAGGGCTGCGGCGGCGAGCTCGTCGGCTGAGGCACCATCTTCCAGATCTCTGGTCGCAGGGTTGACCAACTGCACAGCCCCCGACTCGTCGCGCAGAATGACGAACTGCACCTTTTTCTGGTCGCGAACGGTCTCGACCCAGCCGGCCACGGTCACGGGGCCATCGGGCAGGGGAGCGAGTTGAGCAATCACGGTGCGCGTCACGAGGCACAAGCCTACCGGCGCGCCTCTGCGGCGAGGCCCGGGGGCGGTGGCCACCTTCGGCTGGCGTAAAGGGAGCGCTCAATAGACTGAACCCATGTCGGCTGACCGCGTTCATCTCGTGCGCCACGGCGAGGTGCACAACCCCGACCGCGTGCTGTACGGCCGACTGCCGAACTTTGCGCTGAGCGACCTCGGGCGCCGCATGGCGGCCGCTTCGGTGCCGCTGCTCAGCGGGCATCCGATCACGGCGCTTTATGCCAGCCCCCTGCAGCGCGCGCAAGAATCAGCGGCGCCGTGGGCCGATGGTTTCGGTCTCACGATTCGCACCGACGAGCGCGTGATCGAGCCGACCAACAGCTTTGAGGGCAAGCGCATGAACGGCCGCACCCTCGCCGACCCTCGCCACTGGCCCCTGCTTGTCAACCCGCGCCGGCCCAGTTGGGGTGAACCCTTCGCCGACATCGCGGCACGGATGCTCGCCGCCATGACCGACGCCCGCGAGTCGGTCGATGCCGGTGAGGTCGTCATCGTGAGCCACCAGTTGCCGATCTGGATGGCTCATCGCGCCCTCGCTGGTGAGCCGCTGCACCACGACCCGCGCAAACGCCGCTGCTCGCTCTCGAGCATCACGAGCTTCACGTGGGTCGATGGCCGTTTCCTCGAGACCGACTATCAAGAACTCAGTGCCGACGTGATCGCTCAGTCGACCGACTTGGGAGCAGTGTGAACCGCCCGATCGTTGCCCGCCCTCGCGCGGGCGTCCTTGCCCTCGCCGTGGGTCTCGTCGTCGTGCTCGCGGGCTGCACCGCCAACGATTCGCTCGCCGAGCAGTACCGCGAGGGCACAGGTCAGGGCTTCATCTCGGGCGACGGCGCCTACACGGTGATCGCCGAGGCCGACCGCGGCGAGCCCATCGAGTTTTCCGGGGTCATCGAGAACGGCGACACGGTCACGAGTGACGACTATCGGGGCGACGTACTCGTCGTGAACTTTTGGTATGCCGGATGCCCTCCGTGCCGTCTCGAAGCGCCCGACCTTGAGGCGCTCGCGCAGCGGTTCGCCCCCGATGGCGTGAGCTTTCTCGGCGTGAACATCTACGACCAGGCGCCGACGGCCCTGTCGTTCGCGAAGGAGTTCGGCGTGACCTACCCGTCGATTCTCGACGTCAACGACGGCGGGGTTCGCCTCGCCTTCGCGGGCCAGGTGGCACCCAACGCTGTGCCCACGACGCTCGTTCTCGACCAGCAGGGCCGCGTTGCCGCGCGCATTTCGGGGCTCTTGAGCGAGCCAAGCGTGTTGCGGTCGATGATCACCGACGTGCTCGCCGAAGTGAACTAACCCATGCTGTCGGCGGCCGTGGTCAACCCCATTGGCGAGATCGTGCTGAGCGGCAACCTGCTGCTCGCGCTTCCGATTGCGCTCGCGGCCGGCTTTCTCGCGTTCGCCTCGCCGTGCGTGCTGCCGCTGGTGCCGGGCTACCTCGCCTATATCGGGGGCTTCACGACCGCGGAGGAGTTCGAGCGTGGGCGAGGCCGACTGCTCCTCGGAGTCGCGCTCTTCGTGCTCGGCTTCACCGCCGTGTTCGTTAGCTTCTCGATCGTCTTCGCCACGGCCGGTCTGCTGCTGCTGCCCTGGATCGATCTCATCACACGCATCGCGGGCGTGATCGTCATCGTCATGGGTCTCGTCTTCATCGGCCAAGTGAGCTTCCTGCAGCGCAGGCTCACACCGCGCATCACGACGGCCACGGGTGTCGCGGGCGCGCCCCTGCTGGGCATCGTCTTCGGTCTCGGCTGGGTGCCGTGCATCGGCCCCACGCTCATCGCCGTCAACGCGCTCGTGCTGGGGGAAGGCGACCTCGGCCGCGCCGCGCTCATCGGCACCGCCTACAGCCTCGGCCTCGGCGTGCCCTTCCTTCTCGTCGCCCTCGGCTTCAAGTGGGTTGCCGGAGCGACCGACTGGCTCAAGCGCAACATTCGCGTCATCAACATCATTGGCGGTGCTCTTCTGATCGTGATCGGTCTCATGATGCTCACTGGCCTTTGGCAACTATTCGTGTCGAGCCTTACGGCGGTGATCGGTGGAACCGTTACGCCCCTCTGACTTTCACGACAGCGAAGCCCCCGCGGCGTCGTCGTCGATCGCGCAGCCCAAGCTCGATGCCGCTGGCTGGGCGCGCTTCGCGTGGCGGCAGCTCACGAGCATGCGGACAGCGCTCGTGCTGCTGCTCTTGCTGGCCGTCGCGGCGATCCCCGGCTCGCTCGTGCCGCAGCGCTCGGCCGACCCGAACGGCGTCGTGCAGTTCGAGCGCGACAACCCCGACCTGTTTGTCGTGCTCGATACTCTGCAGGTCTTCGACACCTATACCTCGGTGTGGTTCTCGTCGATCTACCTGTTGCTCTTCATCTCGCTCATCGGCTGCATCGTGCCGCGCACTCAGCACCACGCCAAGGCACTGCGCGCGCGGCCTCCCGCCACGCCGGCACGCCTTGACCGGCTGGTGGGGCACACCGAGCGGAGGGCATCCGTCGATATCGAGACGGCGCTCGCCGAAGCGCGCACGCTGCTGCGTCGGCAACGGTTCCGGGTCGAGCGCTATGGCGACTCTCTGTCGGCCGAGCGCGGCTACCTGCGCGAGACCGGAAACCTGGTCTTTCATGCGGCCCTGATCGGCGTGCTCGCGACGGTTGGTCTTGCGGGCGGCTTCGGCTACAACGGACAGCGCGTCATCATTCAGGGTCAGACGTTCACCAACCAGCTCACGAGTTACGACTCGTTCAGCCCGGGTCGCTTCTTCGACGAAGCTCGGCTCGACCCGTTCTCGATTCGCCTGGACGAGTTCGACGCCGTGTATGAGCTCAACACGACCACCGGATCACCGATTCCGCTCGACTTCACGGCCTCGGTGACCGTCGTCGAGAACGGTGAAGAGCGGGCGGAGGTGGTTCGCGTTAACGAGCCCCTGCCGCTCGGCGGCACCAACGCCTATCTGCTCGGCAACGGGTTTGCGCCGTGGATCACCGTCTTCGACGCCGAGGGCACGGCTGTGTTCAGCCAGCCCGTGCCGTTCTTGCCGCAAGACGGCAACCTCACGAGCCTCGGAATCGTGAAGGTTCCGGATGGCCTCGACGAGCAGCTCGGCATGATCGGGTTCTTCTACCCATCGGCCATCGCGCTGGAGTCGGGCGCTCTGACGTCCGTCTTCCCCGAGCCCGACAACCCCGTGCTGACCTTGAACGCCTTTGAGGGCGACCTGGGTCTCGATGAGGGAGTGCCGCGCAACGCGTACTCGCTCAACACCGACGACCTCGAGCAGATCACCGGGGGCGAAACGGGTGTCGACTCGATCATTCTGCAACTCGGCGAGCGCGCCGACCTGCCCGACGGGCGCGGCAGTGTCGAGTTCACCGAACTGCCTCGGTTCGTGAGCCTCGATATTCACCATGACCCCACCCAAGCGGGCGTGCTCGTGTCGTCGCTGCTTGTGCTGGCCGGTCTTCTCACGAGCCTGTTCGTGCCGCGCCGACGCATGTGGGTCGTCGCCAACGCCGATGGCGACGGAGTGCGCCTGCAGTATGCCGGCCTTGCCCGCGGTGACGATGCCGGCCTCGAGCGCGCGGTGAGCGAGCTCGCCGACCGTCACGTCGAGTCGCTGGGCAGAAGCCCCGCGAGCTCGAAGGCCTAGACCGCCGAGCCTTACTCGCTGAGCCTCGCAGCGACGAGCGCTTGAAGTTCGTCGAGCGACTGGATTTCTGCCCGCTCGCCGTCGATGAAGAAACTCGGGGTTCCCTGCAGCCCCAGACCGAGGGCGTCGGCGTTATCGCGCGAGACACGGTCGAGCGTTGCCGGGTCGGCGACGGCGCGGTCGTATTCGGCCATGTCGAGCCCGAGCTGCTCGGCGAGGTCACGGAACACCGCCGCTTGCGAGCCCGCACCTGAACTCCACTGCTCTTGCGTCGCGAACAGCGCGCGGTACATTTCCGGTGCCGCGCCCTGCGCCGCGGCCGCCTCGAACGCGAGGGCCGAGTCGACGGCGTGGGGGTGGATGCTCGTCAACGGGAAATTGCGGATCACCACGGCCACGCGGTCACCGTAGGTGTCGATAATCGAACTCACGCCGCCCGAAGCGACCGCGCACGCGGGGCACTGGAAGTCGAGGAACTCGACGATCGTCACCTCGGATTCGGCGGAGCCATTGATGAAGTGCGAGTCGTCGCGCTGAACCTGGGCCTCGCCGTCGGGGGTGGCCTCGGGAAGAGCATCCGTCTGATTGCCGCCTCCGAGGCTCGCAACCACGATGAGCGCGATCGCGGCGATAAAGGCCAGCGCAACGCCGATGGCGATGAACTGAGCCGTGCGCGGCGACATCGGCTTCTTGACGGGCTTCTTCTTGGTCGACGTGGTGGACTTCACAGGAGGACGGCTCATGGAGCCATTCTCGCGGATCGCTCGGCGCAGTTTGTAGGGCCGAACGGCCCGCGATCGGCGGGGCTGATCAGGCCGCGTTCACAGTTTTCGACCGTACGATGAAGGCCTCATGGAAAACCTCGTGTCGCTGTCACTCGTCGCGGTGTATTCGGCCATGGCCGTCTACACGATTGCGTTTATCTTCTTCACGCTCGACCTCGCGAAGCGCTCGTCTGACCGACCGGTCGCCGTGGTGGTCGCCGCCCCGGTGTCCCGCTCAATGACTGCGACCGGTGTCGGCTCGAGCACGTCGGTTCTTGAGGCTCCCGAGGCTCCGACCCCGTCGCCCAGCGGTTCCACGCGCTTTCAGCGCGTCGCCTTCGCTCTCACCATCTTGGGTTTTGCGCTGCACATGGGCGCGACGATCATGCGCGGCGTCGCGGCCGAGCGGGTGCCGTGGGCCAACATGTTCGAGTTCGGCCTGACCGCGACCGCGGTCGGAATGGGAACCTTCCTCGGGGTGCAACTCTGGAAAGACCTTCGCTACCTCGGCGCCTACTTCACGGGCTTTACCGTGTTGTCGCTCGGCATCGTGACCGTCAACTTCTACGTCGACGTCATTCCTCTGCCGCCGGCACTGCAGTCGGCCTGGCTGGTGATTCACGTGCTCGTCGCGGTGCTCGCTACCGCGTTCTTCGCGCTCGGCGCCGGCCTGTCGATCATGCAGCTGATGCGTTCTCAGCGCGAAGTGCGCAAGGTCGAGGGTTTGCGCTTTCTCGACACGCTTCCCGCCTCGGACGTTCTTGAGTCGCTCGCTTACCGACTCAACGTTGTGGGCTTCGTCTTCTGGACCTTCACACTCATCGCCGGAGCGATCTGGGCTGAGCGTGCGTGGGGCCGCTACTGGGGCTGGGACACCAAAGAGGTGTGGACCTTCATCATCTGGACCCTCTTCGCTGGCTACATTCACGCGCGCGCCACCCGCGGGTGGCGCGGCGACCGCTCGGCCTGGCTCGCGATCATTGGCTTCTCGGCGGTCATCTTCAACTACACGATCGTCAACATCGCGTTCACCGGGTTGCACTCGTATTCAGGCCTGTAATCGTCGGCGAAAAGGATGCTCTCGGCGTGCATTGCCCCTGTGCTACGGTGACGGCATCATGCCCGCCGGCTATGTCGATTGCGGCAGTGCGCGGGCCCGAACCTCAGGAGTGATGCATGGCGAAGATCGACGACGACGCTGCGGCCAAGAAGGCGCGTAGCGACGCAGCCCGCAAGGCAGGAGTCCAGGCTCGTAACGACAAGGCGTTCGCCGAGGCGAAGGCGGCTCGCGACAAGAAGGCCGAAGCCGAGAAGAAGGCTGCACCTGCTGCTGCGGCAGCCGCCCCGGCAGCCTCACTTGATGTCGACGGCGAATGGGGCCCCCTGACCACGAAGGCACTCCAGGCCGTCCTGGGAGTGACCGTGGACGGCGTTTTCGGCCCCGAATCGACCACAGCGTTGCAGGCCAAGCTCGGCGTTACGGCCGACGGCGCTTTTGGCCCGCAGAGCAAGAAGGCGTTGCAGAACCACCTGGGCGTTACGGCCGACGGCGTTGTCGGTCCGCAGACGGTCAAGGCAATGCAGACGCGACTGAACGCAGGCACGTTCTAGAGCGGTTTACCTCTCACGCGAAGGCGGCGCCCCGATTCGGGGCGCCGCCTTCGTCGTCTCTTGCGTACTGCCTCAGACCCTTGTCACGGCACGGGGACGAGCTGAACCGGCACTCGACCGAAGCCGTTGTCGAAACTGATGAGCGGACCGTTCGGCGTGCACTCATAGTCTCCGCCGTTGATCGGCGAGCCGAGCAACGCGTCACCGAACAGCAGCGAGGCGTCTTGGGCAACGCCCCCCACGATGTACTCGTAGTCGACGTCGACGGTTTCGTTCGATGTTGTGACGGTCGTGGTGTCGGCTTCGTAACCACCCGAAATCGAACCCACGAGGGTCGCCTGGCCTTCGGTTGCCGGGGTCGAGATGTCGAGCTTCAGGTCGGGCGTGTACTCGAACAGGGTTCCATCGAAGCTCAACCCGGTGTCTCCTTCGACGATGAACGAAACCGCACCGTCAGTTGCGTCGCTCACCGAGTCGTAGAACACCTGAAGTTCGTCTTGCGAGATGTACCAGTCGCCGATGAGGCACGCCGGTGGTTCGAGGCTCAAGGCTTCCGGAGTGGGAGCCTTGTCAGGAAGTTCTTCTCCTGAGGTGGGCGGCCCCGCTGGCCCAGGCGGAGTGCACCCGACAAGGGCAGTGATAATGACCAGTGGTAATGCGGCACTGACGACGAGCCGTGACAACATGGAGTCTCCTTAGGGTCTCGTGCGAAGTGAATGATGCCAGGGCGATGTTACGGCGACTCGTCGTCCAGCACCATGAGGCAGCGCGTCACGCGGGCTCGCCACCACGCAGTGCGTTCCGCGTCGGCGGAGAGTCGCAGCAGAGCATCCGCATCGGCAGCGATGCGACCCACCGCGATCGCACCGTCGATCGGGCGTGCCGGAGTGCGGGTGACGTCGTCGGCGAGCAGGGCGGCGGTGCCGAGTCCGCAGTCGTAGGGCAGCGCGGGTAGCCGCGCCGCGAGCTCGGCGCCCATCGTCAGACCCACACTCGTGTCAAGGGCGCTCGACACGATGGCCGGCAGCCCCGACTCGGCCACGAGCGCGAGCGCGCGGTCGATGCCGCCGAGCGGTGCGGCCTTGATGACGAGCAGATCGGCGGCTTCGGCGCGGGCCACCTCGAGCGGGTCAGCCGCCTTGCGTAGGCTCTCGTCGGCTGCCACGAGAACGTCGATGCGGTGGATGCGCCGCCGCAGTTCGGCGAGCTCGGGCACCGTCGCGCACGGCTGCTCGACGTACTCGAGGTCGAACTGCTCGAGCGCGCGCACCGCGTGCTCGGCCTCATCGACCGTCCACGCGCCGTTCGCGTCGAGACGGATCCGCCCCGCAGGCCCGAGCAGCCGCCGCGTCTCGCGCACGCGCGCGACGTCGTCGGCGAGCGTTTCTCCGCGCTCGGCCACCTTGATCTTCACGGTGCGGCACTCGCCAAACAGACTGAGAGTGGCGGCCACCTGATCGAGCGGCACGGCCGGCAGAGTCGCGTTGACCGGGATGCTCTCGCGCAGCCGCGGCGCGCTCGACTCGCGCCAGCCGAAGTCGATGGCTGCGGCGAGCCACGTGCTGGCTTCGGCATCGAGGTATTGGACGAAGGGACTGAACTCTGCCCATCCGCTCGGGCCGTCGAGCAGTACGGCTTCGCGGTGTCTCACACCGCGGAATCGCGTCACGAGCGGAATGCTCACCACGTGGGCGCGGCTGAGAACGTCGTCGAGCTCGGGCAGAGCATCCATGCCCCACAGTCTGCCCCTTGTTGTTCGCAACTCAGGCAGTGCGGGCCGATGTGCAGGGTTTCTCGCTCACATCGCCCGGCTCAGCCTGAGTTGCGAACAGGACACGCGCGTAGGCTTGCGGCATGGCCGAGCCGTTTGTGTCTGAGACCTTTGACGCCGCACGCTGGGTGGTCGCGCCCGGCTTTGACGACCTCACCGACCTGACCTATCACCTCGACACGAGCGGGCGCATCGCGCGCATCGCGTTCGACCGGCCCGAGGTGCGAAACGCGTTTCGTCCGCACACGGTTGATGAGCTCTACCGCGCGCTCGACGACGCGCGGCAAAACCCTCGCGTCGGCGTCGTGCTGCTGACCGGCAACGGCCCGAGCGCGAAAGACGGCGGCTGGGCGTTTTGCTCGGGCGGCGACCAGCGCATTCGTGGTCGCGGCGGATACCAGTACGCGGAGGGGGAGACGGCCGACACGGTCGACGCTGGCAAGGCGAGCCGGTTGCACATTCTCGAGGTTCAGCGGCTCATCCGCTTCATGCCGAAGGTCGTCATCGCCGTCGTCCCGGGCTGGGCGGCCGGCGGCGGACACTCGCTGCACGTCGTGTGCGACTTGACGATCGCAAGCCGCGAGCACGCGCGCTTCAAGCAGACCGACGCTGATGTCGGCAGCTTCGACGCGGGCTACGGCAGCGCCTACCTCGCTAAGCAGGTCGGGCAAAAGGTCGCGCGCGAGATCTTCTTTCTTGCCCGCGAGTACGACGCCGAGCGCGCCTACGAGATGGGAACGGTCAACGCCGTCGTGCCGCACGCCGAGCTCGAGTCGACCGCCCTCGACTGGGCCGAGACCATTCTCACGAAGAGCCCGACGGCCATCCGCATGCTCAAGTACGCCATGAATCTCACCGACGACGGGATGGTCGGCCAACAGCTCTTTGCGGGCGAAGCCACGCGGCTCGCCTACGGCACCGACGAAGCCGTCGAGGGCCGCGACAGCTTTCTCGAGAAGCGCGCGCCCGACTGGTCGCCGTTCCCCTGGCAGTACTAGGCCCTCGCCGCACTGAGTGTCGGCTTTTCGGCGCCGAACGCGTGCCGCGGCCAAGCCGCGCGGGCATCCAGAGCGCACAAACGGCATCGATCGGTCCCATATTGTGCGGCGGTGACGCGGGCAACGCAATGTGGGACCGATGGATGCTCCGCGCGCCCCGCTCAGGCCTCGAGCCCCACGCCCACGCGGTCGAGCACCCCGGCAATGAGCATCTCGCGCGCCTGAGGGTCGGGCACGAAGTCGCGCAGGATCACGGCGAGGCCGTGGGCACTCGCTTGCGCGAGCATCATGCGGCCCGCCACGCGCCGCTCGTCGACCTCGCCCGGCGGCTCGAGTTCGAGCACGATGTCGCGCACGAGGTCGGCGGCGTTGGGGTCGTCGAGTCGATCAGGCGGAGTCGTGATGGGCATCGACACGAGCGAGAACAGCTGCGGCTCAGCAAGGGCGAAGGCAATGTACGACTCGCCGACTTCGCGAAGCCGGTCGATCGGGGGTTTGCCCGCAGCCGCGTCGAGCCGGGCGAACATGTCGCGCGCCATGATCTCGCGGGCGCGTTGCGCGACGGCCGCGATGAGGTGGTCGCCGCTCGGAAAGTGCCGGTAGACAGCTGCCGCGCTGACGCCGCATGCCGCGGCGATGCGGCGCACGGTCACACCCTCGAGCCCGTCAGAGCGGGCAAGCTGCTCACCCGCGTCGATCAACGCTTCACGC
>CALRMP020000055.1:0-19181 GCA_943369205.1 Gulosibacter massiliensis
AAGGCCACGACGCGGTTGCCACCTCGCTCGCTCGCGGGCTCTTGCGGGCTGCCGAAGGCTTCGACTACCGCATGCCCGAACTGCACTCGGGCGACACGGTCAGCGAAGCCTCGCGGCCCGTGCCCTACCCGGCATCGTGTCGGCCCCAAGCGTGGTCAGCGGCGTCGTCGGTCGCGGTGCTCACGGCCGCTCTCAGGCTGACTCCGGATGCTGCTGCCGGCACCATCGCCAGCTCACCGTTGCACGGGCTCGGCCTCGTCGCCGCGCGTGGCCTCCGAGTCGGAGACCACTCCGTCGACGTCGGGTTCTGACGCACCGGGTGCGGCGGGTCGCTCGGAAAGCGCGCGCCGCACCGGCGGCAGCAGCACGACCAGGGCGATGACGGCGAGCACGAGCAGCAGCACGCCGAGCACGACGGCTGTGATGATCACGAGCGAGATCGGGTCAACCACTAGCGGCCCATCTTGCTGAGCTGGGCGACGACCTGGCGAGCGATGTTGCGGCCCGCGCGGTTGGCGCCGATCGTCGAGGCGGCGGGGCCATAGCCGGCGAAGAAGACGCGCGGGTCGCGCCCGGAACGGAAACTGTCGACCGAGACGCCGCCCGCCTTCTCGCGCAACTTGAGCGGCGCGAGGTGGCGCAACTCAGGGCGGAAGCCGGTAGCCCAAATGATGACGTCGGCGGGCTCGCGGGTTCCGTCCTCCCAGAGCACAGCATCCGTCTCAATCGCCGCAAACATGGGGCGGAAGTCGAGCACGCCGCGATCGATGGCGGCTTGAATGCGGCGGGTGCGGGGCACGCCGGTTCCGGAGACGATGCTCGGCAAGGCTCGACCGGCGCGCGCCGCGTCGTCTTGAGCCGCGACGGCCTGCTCGCGCGCCTCAAGATTGAGGTCGACTTCGTCGAGAAACTCTGGGGGGCGGCGCGTGGCCCACGTGATGTTTGCCGCGTGGGGCTCAAGCTCGAGAATGAAGCCGATTGCGCTCGTGCCGGCGCCGACGACGATGACGTTGAGCCCGGCGAACTCTTCGGCCGACACATAGTCGCCCGTGTGCACCTGGCGGCCGAGAAAGTCGTCGCGGCCGGGGTACCACGGCACGAACGGTGAGCCCCACGTGCCGGTCGCGTTGACGATCGTCGAGGCGCCCAACTCGAGCTCGCCGTTCTCGGTCGTCAAGCTCACGAGCAAGTCACCGCCAAGGTCGCTGACTTTCGT
This sequence comes from Gulosibacter massiliensis, assembly GCA_943369205.1. GTDB lineage: Bacteria > Actinomycetota > Actinomycetes > Actinomycetales > Microbacteriaceae > Microcella > Microcella massiliensis_A. The sequence goes on from CALRMP020000055.1 coordinate 1,217, forward strand.
CACCGAAGCGGGGCGCACGACCTGCAGACCGAAGTGCTCTTCGTAGCGCTGGTAGTAGTCGGCGACGACCTCGCGCGCGGGCGCGTGGTGGTCGGCGGTCGTGAAACTCAGGCCCAACTCGTCCATGCCCGGAAGGTCGTTGACGCGGTGGGCGGAACCGAGCCGCAGGGCTTCCCACCGAAACTGCCAGGCGCCGCCGGTGCTGGGCCCTCGATCGAGCAAGACGAACTCTTGCCCAGGCTCCAGACCGAGTCGGCGCAGGTAGAAACCCACCGAGAGGCCCGCCTGACCCGCGCCAATGACGACGCAACTGGTCGTCAAGTCGGGGTCTGCCACGCGGCCAAGGTTACCTGCTCAAACGCACGCGCTGACGGCCGGTTCATCGCGGGCGCGACATCGTCGCGTGCTAAACTTCGCCACAGTTTTTCATCGTTCCGACTCGGCATTCTGGGTTCTTTCCCGGTCTCACCCGACAACACACTGTGAGGGGGTCACGCATGGGGCGCGGCCGACAGAAGGCAAAGCACACCAAGGTGGCGCGGGAACTCAAGTACTACACCCCCGACACCAACCTCACGGCGCTCGAGCGCGAACTCGCGGCTGCGGCGCACGAGAACGAGTACGAAGACAAGTGGGCACACCTTGTCGACGACGAAGACGACGAAGACGACGACCTCGACAACGAGGCTGACGACAACGAGCGACCGGCGGCTCAGACCGCCTAGGTCGCGGTTCGCGGCGTCGGGTTCTCTCGGCGCCGCTGCGGCTTCACGCCGCGTGTCGAATGTCGAGTGACGCGAGTGCCGCTCGCACTTCCACAGGGTCAACCCCGTCGGATACAGCAACCAGCGCTCCCCGCCAGGCTGCTGCGAGAATGCGCGCCAGGGTGGGCGATTCAGGGGTTCCGCGGGTCGCCAATACTTCCGCCAGGCGATCGTGGTCGGAGCCAGCGGGGGGAGCCCCGACGAGGTGCAGGAGTCCTTCTCCGACAGCGAAGTCGAAAGCGACCACCATCGCGGCGGTCGTCGCTGAATGTCGATCCGCACCGGATGCCGCGAGAGCGCCCTCGATGCGATCGATCAGGCGTTGCTCGACGTCACGCCGCACGACGGCGTAGAGCCCCAACTTGCTGTCGAAGTGGTGGTAGAGCACACCCGTCGTCACCTGTGCCGCTGCCGCTAGCTCGCCGACCGTGACGTCATCGAAGGGTCGTCGACCGAATTCCTTGACGGCGGCGAGCACCAATCGACCTTTCGCTGAGGTCGAAATCGGCATCCACTCGCGCATGAGTACATAATGCCGTTATGCTTTCCGTAACGCCGTTACGACACGAAAGGATGCGGCATGAAGCTCGAACTGTTCCTGATTCCCACCACCGACCTCGACGCCTCGCTCACCCTCTACCGCGATGGGCTTGGCTTCGTCGAACTCTGGCGCGAGGGCGAAACGACGGCGGCACTGACCATGCCGGGCAGCGACGCCCAGATCATGCTCGACGCCAGTGACCCCGATGCCGTCCCCGGGCCGATGTTTGTCGTCGAGAGCGTGCAGGCGTTCCACGACACACGGCCGGCCACCCTCACGGTCTTGGCTGAACCCTCGGAGATTCCCGGCGGCTACCTCGCGGCGTATCAAGAGCCCGGAGGCTCAACGATCTACGTCTTGGACCAGTCGACCGAGTCAGCGCCGGAGTAGTCGCCGCGCCCGAGCCTCGGTGAGTTGCAGTTCTCCTCGTCACCTGTTCTCGATCGCTCGAGAACGCACGGCTCAGGCACGCGCACGCGCTAACGCGCGTACGCGCCCACGAGCTTCACGGCACCACCGTTGACGCCCTTGGCGCCCTGCTCGAACCCGGCCAGGTCGTGGGGGGTCGTCGAGACGCGGCCGGCGACCCACGCGGGAACGCCGCGACCCTCGAGCGAGCGGATGACCGAGCTCGCGCTGTCGTGGGCAACGACGGCGAGCATCCCGAGGCCCAAATTCCAGGTTCCCTCGGTTGATTCGAGGGTGTCGCCTGCGAGATCACTCAACACGCGGAAGACCGCGGGCGGGCTCCACGAGCCGCGGTCGAGCTCGACCCAGCTGCCGACCGGGAGCACGCGCGCGAGGTTCGCCGCGATGCCGCCGCCCGTCACGTGGCTGAGCGCGTGCACAGCGCCGGGCAGTTCGGCGAGCACGTCGAGCAGCGGCGCGGTGTAGAGCGCCGTCGGGGTCAGCAGGGTCTGGCCGACGACGCCGCCGAACTCGGGCAGCTCGTCGTGGTAGCCGATCTTGTTCTCGGCGAGGATGTGCCGCACGAGCGAGAAGCCGTTCGAGTGCAAGCCACTCGAGGCCATCGCCACCACGACATCGCCGTTGTGCACGCGCTCGGGGCCGAGCAGGTCATCGGCCTCGACAACGCCGACGGCGGCGCCGGCCACGTCGTAATCGTCGGGGCCGAGGAGGCCGGGATGCTCTGCCGTTTCACCGCCGACAAGAGCCGTGCCCGTGGCGGCGCAGGCATCGGCGATGCCCCGCACGATGTCGGCGATGCGCTGCGGGTGCACCTTGCCGCACGCGATGTAGTCAGTCATGAAGAGGGGCTTCGCGCCCACGACGACGATGTCGTCGACGACCATGGCGACCAAGTCTTGCCCGATCGTGTCGTGGATATCGAGGGCCTGCGCAATCGCGACTTTCGTGCCGACGCCGTCGGTGCTCGTGGCCAACAGCGGGCGTCGATACTCGCGCAGCGCAGAGGCGTCCCACAGCCCCGCGAACCCGCCGACACCGCCGAGAACCTCGGCCCCGTGGGTCGCTGCGACCGAGGCCTTCATGAGCTCGACCGCTCGGTCGCCCGCCGCGGTGTCAACACCGGCTGCGGCGTAGGAGTTCACCATTCGTTCATCCGTTCCGCGGTCTGCCAGACTGGGGTCTCGTCACCGTCAACCTTACGGTCTGGAGCCATTGGCGCATGTGCGGCATCGTCGGCATAGTCTCGTCGAGTCCCGTCAACCAACAGGTGTACGACGCCCTGGCGTTGCTGCAGCACCGTGGGCAAGATTCCACGGGCATCGCGACCGCTGAGGGGCGCGTGCTGCACATGGCGAAAGCCAAGGGGCAGGTGCGCGAGGCGTATCGCACGCGCGACATGCGCAGCCTGCTGGGCACCATGGGCCTGGGGCACGTTCGGTATGCCACCCGGGGCTCAGCATCCAGCGAAGAAGAGGCGCAGCCGTTCTATGTGAACGCGCCCTACGGCATCATCCTCGTGCACAACGGCAACCTCACGAACACGCGCGAACTCACGCGCGAGTTGTTCGACGTTGACCGTCGCCACCTCAACACCAACAGTGACACCGAGTTGCTCGTCAACGTGCTCGCCCACGAATTGCAGGCCCAGGTGACGGGCGACGACCTCGACCCCGACCAGGTGTTTGCGGCGATCACGCGCGTGCACGAGCGCGTCGAAGGCTCGTATGCCGCGATCGCGCTCATCGCTGGCCACGGGTTGTTGGCGTTTCGCGACCCGTTCGGCATTCGTCCGCTCGTGCTCGGCCGACGCACGACGGGGCTCACGGGCGACGAGTGGGTTGTCGCGAGCGAGTCGCTCGTGCTGGAAGCCGCCGGCTACGAGACCGTGCGCGACGTTGCCCCGGGCGAGGCCGTGTTCATCTCGGCCTCGGGCGAGATGGTGTCGAAGCAGTGCGCCGCCAACCCGCGCCTGATTCCGTGCTCGTTCGAATACGTCTACCTCGCACGCCCCGACTCGATCATGAACGGCATTTCGGTCTACGAGGCCCGCCTGCGCTTGGGCGACCGCCTCGCCGACACGATCGCGAAGTACACCCCGCGCGGCGACATCGACGTCGTCATGCCGATTCCCGACTCGTCGCGGCCCGCCGCCATGCAAGTGGCGCAGAAGCTCGGCATCGAATACCGCGAAGGCTTCTACAAGAACCGCTACGTCGGTCGCACCTTCATCATGCCCGGGCAAGCCGAGCGCAAGAAGAGCGTCAAGCAAAAGCTCAACGCCATGTCGAGCGAGTTCGCTGGCAAGAGCATTCTGATCGTCGACGACTCCATCGTGCGTGGAACCACCTCGAAAGAGATCGTCGAGATGGCCCGCGTGGCCGGAGCCGCCAAGGTCACCTTCACGTCGGCCGCGCCGCCCGTGCGCTACCCGCACGTGTACGGCATCAACATGCCGACGCGACGCGAACTCGTCGCGCACGGCCGCAAGATTCCCGAGATCAACACCGAGCTCGGCAGCGACTACCTGATCTATCAGGAGGTCGCCGACATGCAGGCCGCGATCATCGAAGGTTCGTCGGTCGAGTCACTCGAGATGAGCTGCTTCACGGGCGAGTACGTCACCGGCACGGTGAGCCCCGAGTACCTCAGCTGGGTCGAACGCAACCAGCTGAGCTAGGTGCCGTTGGGCTCACCCTCGAGCTCGCCCTCGAGAGGCTCCGGGTCGACGACCTCGCGCTCGGCGTTGATGGTCTGTGCACGACGCTGCGATCGACGGTCGAGCACGATCGCCACGACAGCGCCGATCGCGACACCACCCGTGACCCCGAAGATCGAGAGATAGCCCAGCGTCGCCGCGAACCCCACGGCCGGGTCGGCGGGGTAGAGGCTCGTGGCCACAAGCGTCGCGAGAAAGCCGAACAAGCCACCGACCACGATGAAGGCAGAAATCTTCGGGGCGCGGCGCACCGTGACGGTGGCGCGATCGGCGGCGGGGGTGTCGGGGTTACTCACGCGCTCATTCTGCCGCACGCGGCTGGTGAGGGGCTGGGGCGCAGGTGCGCCCGGGCTGGGCGGGGCGCCCGTCAGTACGCCAGGGGAAAAAGCGCCGAGAGATCAGAGCGGGCTCCGGATGCGTGCACGCGGCCCGCCGCGACCGCCACCTCCCACGGCTGTGCCCCCGTGGCGATCGCGAGAAAGGTCTCCGCGTCGAGCTCGACGACGTTGGGGGGCGTGCCGCGCGTATGGCGCGGGCCCTCGACCGCCTGCACGGCCCCGAAGGGCGGCACGCGCACCTCGACGCTGTGCCCCGGGCTCGCGTCGGCGAGCACCTGCAGCAAATAGCGCACGGCGGTCGCGAGCGTGAGGCGATCCGAGGTGTCGGCGAGCGCCGCCGTGACCGCTTCACGGCCGAGCGAGTCGTCGATGCGTGCGCGGGCCATGAGTTGAGGGTACGCGGAGGCCGCGGCGAGCATCCGTCGCGCGTCGATAGGCTGACCGCGTGAGAATCCTCGTCCTCGGTTCGGGTGCCCGCGAGCACGCCATCATCACGGCCCTGCTGCGCGAGAGCACCGCGCACGAGATCACGGCCGCGCCCGGCAACGCGGGTATCGCGACCGTCGTGCCGACGGTCTCCCTCGACCCGACGCGCGGCGCGGTCGTCGCCGACTACGCGGTCGACAACGACATTGAGCTCGTCATCATCGGCCCCGAGGCTCCCCTCGTGGCGGGCGTGGCCGACGCGGTGCGTCGTCGCGGCATCGCGGTGTTCGGCCCGGGCGCCGCGGCTGCCCAACTCGAAGGCTCGAAGACGTTCGCGAAGCGCGTCATGGACGACGCCGGGGTGCCGACCGGTCGCGCGATTCGCGCCGGAACACTCGCCGAAGCGGAGGCCGCTCTCGACGAGCTCGGAGCCCCCTACGTCGTGAAGGCCGATGGCCTCGCGGCGGGCAAGGGCGTCATTGTCACCGACGATCGCGCGGCTGCTCTCGAGCACGCCGTTCACTACCTGCAGCAGGGCGGGGTGCTCGTCGAAGAATTCTTGGCCGGCCAGGAGGTCAGCCTCTTCATGCTGAGCGACGGCCACACCGTGGTGCCGCTCAGCCCCGCGCAAGATTACAAGCGCATCGGCGATGGCGACACGGGCCCCAACACGGGCGGCATGGGCGCGTACTCGCCGCTGCCCTGGGCACCCGAGGGCTTTGTCGACGAGGTGATTCGCACGGTCGCCGAACCGACCGTGCGGCAACTGGCTGCCGAGCAGACGCCGTTCATTGGGCTGCTTTACTGCGGACTGATCGTGACCGAACAGGGAATCCGCGTCATCGAATTCAACGCCCGCTTCGGCGACCCCGAAACGCAGGTCGTGCTGCCGCGCCTCGTCACTCCGCTGAGCGAGTTGCTGTTCGCCGCGAGCACCGGTCAGCTCGCGGGCCGCCCGCACCCCGAGTTCAGCGACGACGTAGCCGTCACGGTCGTTCTCGCGAGCGAGGGTTACCCCGTCACCTCGGCACCCAACCGTCCGCTGACCGGGCTCGACGAAGCCGCGGCGGTCGAAGGCGTCACGATCGCGCACGCCGCCACCGCTCGCACCATCGACGGTTTCGTCGCCACGGGCGGCCGCGTGCTGAGCGTCGTCGCGACCGGAGCCGACTTCACCGAAGCGCGCGCCCGCGCCTACGAGGCCATCGGCCGCATCGGCCTGGAGGGCGGCCAGTTCCGCACCGACATCGCCGCGCGAGTCGTCTGATGCCCTCTGCGGATGCTCCCGCCATGCTCGGCTGGCACCACGTCTACTCGGGCAAGGTGCGCGACCTCTACGAGCACGCCGAGCATCCGACTCTCATGCTCGTCGTCGCGAGTGATCGGGTCAGCGCGTTTGACCACGTGCTCGAGCCCGGCATTCCCGGCAAGGGCGCGCTACTAACTCAGCTCACGCGCTGGTGGTTCGCGCAGCTCGATCAGCCGAATCACCTTGCCGCCGAGGGCCCCGCCGTGCCGGCCGAGCTCGCCGACCGCGCCATGCTCGTGAAGCGGCTCGACATGCACCCCATCGAGTGCGTCGTGCGCGGCTACCTCACGGGCTCGGGCTGGGCCGAGTACCGCGAGTCGGGCACCGTGTGCGGCATTCCGCTGCCCGCGGGTCTCAACGACGGCGACCGCCTGCCCGAGCCGCTCTACACGCCCGCGTTCAAGGCGCCCCTCGGCGAGCACGACGAGAACATCACGTTCGAGCGCTCGGTCGAGCTCGTCGGCGCCTCTGTCGCCACCGCGTTGCGGGATGCGTCGCTGAAGATCTTCGCGGCTGCCTCCTCGATCGCGCTCGAGCGCGGGGTCATCCTTGCCGACACCAAGTTCGAATTCGGCACCGACCCCGCCACGGGTCAGCTGACCCTCGCCGACGAGGTGCTCACCTCTGACAGCTCGCGGTACTGGGACGCCACGCTCTACGCAGCCGGCGGGCCTTCACGCTTGGACAGCTTCGACAAGCAGATCGTGCGCAACTGGCTCGCCGCCAACTGGGACAAGCAGGGCACGCCGCCCGCGCTGCCCGCCGAAATCGTCGAGCGCACGGCCGCGCGGTACCGCGAGCTCATCGAGCGACTCTGCGACTAGTTCAGTCGCGGTCGTGGCCAGCCCACGTCGGGGCCACCCGCTGTCGTGGCCACCCGCTGTCGTGGCCACCCGCTGTCGTGGCGAGTCACCAATGTCGCGCGCGCCTTTGCCGCCGACGTGGGCATGAACCCCTCGATCGGTCCCAAGTTACGACGCCCTCCGAAACGGGTTGCAATTTGGGACCGATCGTCGCTCTCGTTACATCGAGGAAGCACTCCAATGTGCGAGTGCGGCAAGATCGGGGGCATGGAGCACCTCGTTGACCTTGATGAGTTGGCGGCTCGCCTCGCTGTTGTCACCGAAGAGTGGCACCGTTACGCGCGCGTTGGTCCGTTCACCTGGCGCGACGAGCGCGCATCGTGGCCTCAACCGATACTCACCGACCGCACCGCGATCGAAGTCCCGGAGTCTCTCGGAGTGACGCTCTTCCGAGGAGACGACGAGTTCCAAGCCGTGGTGTGGACCGGTGGCTGGGCAGATGTCGGCCTACTCATGGACTGGACAATCCTGGAGCTCTGTCCAGAGTTCCAGGACGTCGACGGCGCATACGCTGCGGTGGTCCGAAACGCGGAGGACTTCCTCGCCTAAGGACGTGCAGTGGTCGATCTCAAGACTGCGACCAGCTGCGGAATGGCTCGGGGCGTGCGCCGGTTGACTCGGGCATGAGCGAATCCACCCGACTGGCGGCCGACACCTCGATGGGTGCCGTGACCCTCGATGTCGCCGACCTTGACGGCATGACGGCGTACTACCGCGACGCCGTGGGCTTGAGCGTGCTCGACGCGACGGGGCCGGTGGTGACGCTCGGGCACGCCGCACGCGGCGCGGGCGGCGTAGCCGGTGGCCTCGGCGCAGCATCCGTACCCCTCGTGATTCTCCGACACAGCCCCGAGCTCAAACATGCGGGTCCGCGCGAGGCGGGGCTCTTTCACACGGCCATCTTGTTCGAGACGCAAGCCGCGCTTGCGGCGGCGGTCTACACGGTGGCGACGTCGTATCCGCAGCGGTTCACGGGCTCGAGCGACCACCTCGTCAGCCAGGCGTTCTACTTCGACGACCCGGAGGGCAACGGCGTCGAACTCTACTGGGATCGCGACCGCAGCCAGTGGTCGTGGGTGCATGGCTCGGTCGAAATGGCCACGCTGTTTCTCGACCCCAACGGCTTCTTGCGCGAGCACCTCACCGACGAGGCGCTCGCGGCGCACGGCTCAGCACCCGCCGTCATCGGCCACGTGCACTTGAGCGTCGGTGACGTTGCGACCGCGCAGCACTTCTACGTTGACCAGCTGGGCTTCGATCTCACGACCGCGTTCGCCGGGCAAGCCATCTTCGTGAGTGCGGGCGGCTATCACCACCACATGGCCATGAACGTGTGGCGCAGCAGCGGCGCCGGTCGACGGATGCCCGCCCTGGGCCTCGGCCAAGTCGACCTCGTGCTACCGAACGCCGACGAGCTCGGCGCCACTGCTGAGCGCCTGCAACACCACGGAGTCGCCGTGCGCAACGACGGGCGCACCCTCGAGCTCGACGACCCCTGGGGCACACTGCTGCGGCTGACGCCCGCGGGCGTCTAGCGGCTCAGGCGCCCGCACACCGATCGGCCTAGACTCCCGCACGTGACCGAGTTCCGACCCCCGCGCCGCTTGCGGCTGAGCCGCGCGATCGCCGCCGCGCAGGGGCCCGTGCTGCTCAAGCAGGGGCGCCGCCTGCGCAAGAGCACGCCGCGGCTTCCGGATGCTCCACTGCCCTGGCATGGTGACGTCGACGGTGGTGGTTCGGGTGGCGAGGGCGGAGCATCCCGTCGCCTGAATCTGCTCGTGATCGGCGACTCGACGGCCGCGGGCGTCGGCGTCGATCACGCCGACCTCGGGCTCGGCGGGCGACTCGCAGAAGCTCTCGCGGCCCGCACCGGGCGGCACGTGCACTGGCGCGCGGCCGGGCGCAACGGCGCAACGTCGCGCGACCTCGTGCGGCACTATCTGACGCCCGCGCTCGAGGGGCCGACTGACCTGGTCTTTCTCACGGTGGGCGCCAACGACGCGCTCGCCCTGCGCTCGGCACGGGCTTTCCGTCGTGACGTGCGGCGCATCATCGAGCGCACCTTTGCCGCGCATCCTGACACCGCCTTGCTCATGTCGTCGCTGCCGGCGTTCTTCCGATTTCAGATGCTGCCCGACCCGCTCAAGCGCAGTCTCTACCGCCACTCGCAAGCCCTCGAGCGCGAGGCGCGAACCCTCATTGGCGCGCACCCCCGCGCGCACATGTCGCCGCCCCCGCCGCCCTACACCGAGGGCTTCTTCGCGAGCGACGACTTTCACCCGAGCGCGATCGGCTACAAAGACTGGGCTGACTTCGCCGTCGAGGATGCCTGGAGCGTCGGCTTCAACCGGCTGCTCGACGACCACTAACTCAGGCCGACGGGCGCGTCGCTCAATCGCGCCGCGGGCCTAGACTCGCGCCCATGACCTCGACTCATCGCCCCTTGCGTGGCCGTCGACTGAGCCGAGCGATCATTCTCGCCCTCGCGCCGATTCTCGTGCCGCAGACCGTGAAGCTTCGGCGGGTTGTTCCGCTGCTGCCCGAACCGCCCCTGCCGTGGGAGGGCGGAGGCGGAACCGACCCGCTGAACCTGCTCGTCATCGGCGACTCGATGGCCGTGGGGGTCGGAGTCGATGACGCGGCGCAAGGACTCGCGGGCTGCGTCGCCGCCGAGCTCACGCGTCACACCGGTCGGCCGGTGCGTTGGCGTGCCCGCGGGCGTAATGGCGCGACGGCGAAAGACGTCATTCGCGACTTTCTCGATGACGCGCTGAAAGGCCCCACCGACGTGGTCGTCATCAGCCTGGGCGCCAACGACTCGATGCAGGTTCGCTCGCACCGTGCCTTTCGTCGCGACATCAAGCGCATCGTGCGCACGATCGCAGCACGGCACCCGCGCGCCGTCGTGCTCATGAGCGCTCTGCCCGCCTTCCACCGCTTCGGCCTGCTGCCCGAACCCTTGCGCGGCACGCTCTACTTGCACTCGCAGTCGCTCGAGGTCAGTGCCCGACGAGCCCTCGAGCGCTTCCCGCGCGCGCACATGACGCCCCCGCTTCCGCCTTACGCGGCCGACCACTTTGCGACCGACGACTTTCACCCGAGTGCGCACGGCTACGGCGAGTGGGCCGAGTTCATCGTCGACGATGCCGTCGCGCACGGCATCGCGGCGCAACTCCGGGCGTGAGCGGAGCACCGGGCCCGCGCGAGCCGCGCGCGCCGATCGACCTGCCCGCCCTCGCTGCGGTTGTTGACGGGATGCTCGCCGCGCGCACAGCATCCACCCCCCTCCTCGTGGGCCTCGCCGGAAAGCCCGGCGCCGGCAAGTCGACCGCGGCCGAGAAGCTCGCCGCTCTTCTGCCCGGCTCGCGGGTGCTCCCGATGGACGGATTCCACTTTCCGCAGGCCCAGCTCGTGTCGCTCGGCCGCCGCGAGCGCATGGGTGCGCCCGACACGTTCGATGTCGACGCATTCGTCGCCCTGCTCACGTCGCTGAGCTCGGCGACGGCCACGGTGCGCGCCCCCGGCTTCGACCGCACGATCGAAGAGCCTGTGCCCGACGAGCTGTCGTTCACGCCCGAGGTGCCGTGCATCATCGTCGAGGGCAACTACCTCTTGCTCGACGACCACGGCTGGCACCGGGTCGCGCCGTTGCTCGACGTGACGGTCGGGGTGATCCTCGACGAGGCCACGCGGCACGAGCGGCTCATCACGCGGCACGTCGCCTTCGGCAAGTCAGACGAGCAGGCACGCGCCTGGGCCCTCGGCCCCGACGAGCGCAACGCGGTCACGATCGCGCCCACCCTCGAGCGCGCGGACTACCTGCTGCGCGCTCGGTAGACTCGAGGTATCCACCCGCCAAGCCACCCCGGGGAGTCCACTGTGCCCACCATCGTCGTCGAGGTCATGCCGAAGGCTGAATTGCTCGACCCGGCCGGCAAGGCTGTTGCGGGGGCGCTGCACCGCCTCGGTCACGAGAGCATCCGCGATGTGCGCATCGGCAAGCGTTTCGAGTTGCACGTTGACGGCGAGGTCGATGCGGCCCTCATGGCGACCGTCGAGCAGCTCGCCGCCGACATGCTCAGCAACGGCGTGATCGAAGATGTCATTAGTGTGCACATCAGTGGCGCAGGCGTCGCCGGAGAGACCCGCTAGTGCGCATCGGCGTCGTCACCTTCCCGGGCTCGCTCGATGATCGTGACGCCCAGCGCGCGGTGCGCCTCGCGGGCGCCGAGCCCGTGGCCCTCTGGCACGGCACGCATGACCTCATGGGGGTCGACGCGATCGTGCTTCCCGGCGGCTTTAGCTATGGCGACTACTTGCGCTGCGGCGCCATCGCGGCGCGCTCGCCGATCATGGCCGAAGTCATTGATGCAGCGAACAGCGGGATGCCCGTCCTGGGCATCTGCAACGGCTTCCAGATTCTCGTCGAAGCGCACCTGCTGCCCGGCGGCCTGATTCGCAACGACCACGGTGACTTCATCCGTCGCGACCAGCGGTTGCGCGTCGAAAGCACCGACAGCGCCTGGACAAACGGTTTCGAGGTCGGCCAAGAAATCACCATCCCGCTCAAGAACGGCGAGGGTGGTTTCATCGCCGACGAGGCCACGCTCGATCGGCTCGAGGGCGACGGCCTCGTCGCCTTCCGCTATCTCGACGTGAACCCCAACGGCTCGCTGCGCGATATCGCGGGCCTGCGCAACGAGCGCGGCAACGTCGTGGGCCTCATGCCGCACCCCGAGCACGCCGTCGAGCCCGGCTTCGGACCCAACACTCCCCAAGCTATGCGCTCGGGCATTGATGGGCTCACGTTCTTCACGAGCGTGTTGACGGCCACTCTCGCCTCAGCCTGAACCCTCGGCGCTTCGGCGCCACCTCTGTACGCTCTGCTCATGACCATGCTTCGTATGCCGCGCGCCCTTCACGACGTCTTTGGCACCCAGCAGTCGCCCGTGACACTGGCTCTCGTCGTGCTTGCGATGCCTCTCGCGGTCGTTGCTGTGCTGCCCGCTCTCGGCGAGGTGGAGTGGTGGCGCGCTCTCCTCGCTGGTCTGCTCGTCGCTGACCTCGCCGCGGGAGCAGTCGCGAACCTGACGCGCGGCACGAACGACCACTACGCGGCGAGCGCCCAACGGCGAATCGTCTTCCTCGTTGTGCACCTGCATCTTCCGCTCATCGCGCTCTTGCTCGGGTTGCCCCTCGTTCCGGCACTCATCGCGTGGGCGCTCACGATCGCCGCCGCCTCCGTCGTGGTGGCACTGCAACGGCATGACGTGCACAAGCCGGCCGCCGGTCTCGGGGTTGTCGTCGTGCTCGCTGCTACCGCGATCAACCCCGAGACAACGGTCGTGTTGCTGTTTCTCGCTGCGCTCTTCGCGATCAAGGTCGTGCTGTCGTTCGGCGTCGACCACTTCGGCGAAGGTGATGGAATAGAGGCATGACCGACACCGCTGTGCCCACCTCGCGCCTGACCCCGAAGAAGCTCTACCGCATCGTCGCGATCGCCGAGGCGATCACCTGGACCCTTCTCATCACGGGCCTCATTCTTCGCGCCACGGCAGGGCTCGACATCGCGGTGACGATCGGCGGCAGCATCCACGGCTTCGTCTTCCTCGCCTACGGCGCGACCGCGGTGCTCACGGCGATCAACCAGCGCTGGGGCGTGGGCCTCGGCCTGCTCGCGGTCGTCACGGCGATCATCCCCTACGCGACGATCCCCTTCGACCTCTGGGCGCACCGCACCGGCAAGCTCGAGGGCGACTGGCGGCGCGAGGCCACGGACGACCCGCGTGATCAGCGCTGGTTCGATCGGCTGGTGCGGTGGATGCTCAACCACCCCTACCTGCTGGCCGCCCTGATTCTGCTCGCGGTCGTGGTGCTCTTCACCGTGCTGTTGATCCTCGGGCCTCCGGTGGCCAAGGCCTGAGCAGAAAGCACAGCCGCTACGACTTCGGCGGTTCGCCGACGCGGGCCGGAGCATCCGGATCAGCCGACGGCGCCATCATTTGCTCGGCGCGTTGTTGCGCTTCGGGAGTGCCGCTGAAGAGTTGTTGACGCGCCGACATGTCGTCGGGGTCGACCACGGGGAGGCCCTCGGCGTCGACCATGAGCACGCGCGTGCGCGGCATCGACGCAGGGCTCTCGCGCTGCACCCACTCGACGAGCTGCTCGCGCACGTAGTTGCGCAGATCGAAGAGGGCGCCGGCATCGGCCGTGCTCACGAGAACGCGCACGCGCACGAATCCGCCGGTCGCGTTCGAGACCTGCAGCACCGAGACGCGGCGGTCCCACAGCGGAGTGGCGTCGAGCACCTCGTCGAGTCGCGCGCGCATGGCAGCGGGGCTCACGCGCCAGTCGAGATCGAGCTCGATCGAACCGAGCAGTTCGCTGCCGGTTCTGGTCCAGTTCTCAAAGGGCGTGGTCGTGAAGTAGGTCGACGGCACAACGAGTCGGCGGTCATCCCAAATGCGTACGACGACGTAGGTGAGGGTGATCTCTTCGATGCGACCCCACTCGCCTTCGACGATCACGATGTCGTCGACGCGAATCGCGTCGCTGAATGCGATCTGCACACCGGCGAACACGTTGGCGAGCGTCGACTGCGCGGCGAGACCCGCGATGATGCCGGCGAGGCCTGCCGAGGCGAGCAGGCTGGCGCCAAACGCCTGCATTTCGGGGAAGGTGAGCAGCGCGGCGCTCACGGCCACGATCCAGATCGTGACGGTCGCGAGCCGCTGCAAGAAGGTGAGTTGCGTTTGTGCGCGACGGGCGGCGCGCGTGGCTTCTGCCCCCACGGGGTATCGCGACTTCGCCCCCTCGAAGGCGAACTGCACGGTGTCGACGATCACCCAGGCGAGCAAGCCGAACACGGCAATGGTCAGAACGTGCTCGACCGTGTCAGACAGTCGCGTGCTGGGCGCCGCGAGCTCGACCGAAACCTGCACGGCGACCACGACGAAGAGCATGCGCAGCGCACGACGAGTGTGCCGGAGCAGCACGGCCGTCCAGGGGTGTCGCGGGGTCACCAGCCGAACGATGACCTCGATCATGACGAGCAACACCGCCGCGATGGCGACCGCCACGATGGCTACGGCGAGGAACAGAAACCAGCTTTGCTGGGGCACCAGGTCGAGCTCGAAGATGTCGCCGATGCCGATGACCGGTTCAGTGCTCGACGCGATGCTCATCACGGGCGACCTCTCGAGCTCAGCTGTTCAGCGCAAGGCCAAGAAACATGGCGCCGAGAAAGACGAGCAGGCCGATCACGGCATACATCCAGATGAAGCGCGAGTTCATGAGGCTCCCGAGAACGCTAACGGTCGATGTCGCCCAGACTACGGCGTGACGACCGTTCGGCGCTCACCCTGAGGCGACACGGTAGATTCGACTCAACCGGCCCGCCCTCAGATTCTGGAGCTTCCGCCCTCGTGCCTTCCACCACGCAGCCCCCCGCTCCCGCTCGCCCCGCGCCCGACACTGTCGACAACGCCGCCGCGACCCCCGAGAAAGTGCAGCCCTTCGAGGCACTGGGCCTCAAGGCCGACGAGTATGCCGAGATCACAAGGCTGCTGGGCCGGCGCCCGACGAGTGGCGAGCTCGCGATGTACTCGGTCATGTGGAGCGAGCACTGCTCCTACAAGTCGAGCAAGGTGCATCTGAAGCAGTTCGGGCAAAAGGTCTCTGCCGAGATGCGCGAGCACCTCATGGTGGGCATGGGTGAGAACGCGGGTGTCGTCGACATCGGTGAAGGCTGGGCCGTCACCTTCAAGATCGAGAGCCACAACCACCCGAGCTACATCGAGCCCTTCCAAGGCGCAGCGACCGGCATCGGCGGCATCGTCCGCGACATCATCTCGATGGGGGCGCGCCCCGTTGCGGTCATGGATGCCCTCCGCTTCGGCTGCCTCGACCACGCCGACACGGCTCGCGTCGTTCCGGGAGTCGTGAGCGGCATCAGCCACTACGGCAACTGCCTGGGGCTGCCCAACATCGGGGGCGAGACCGTCTTCGACGCGGTGTACCAAGCCAACCCGCTCGTCAACGCCCTTGCCGTCGGCGCTCTCCGGCACGAAGACCTGCACCTCGCCAACGCGCGCGGTGTGGGCAACAAGGTCGTGTTGTTCGGGGCTCGCACGGGCGGCGATGGCATTGGGGGAGCATCCATTCTCGCGAGCGACACGTTCAGCGAGGGCGGGCCGACGAAGCGCCCCGCCGTGCAGGTGGGCGACCCCTTCGCCGAGAAGGTGCTCATCGAGTGCTGCCTCGAGCTGTTCCACGGCGATCTCGTCGAGGGCATTCAAGACCTCGGGGCCGCTGGCATCTCGTGCGCCACAAGCGAGCTCGCGAGCAACGGTGATGGCGGCATGGTCATCGACCTCGATCAGGTGCTGCTGCGCGACCCCTCGCTCACCGCGGAAGAGATTCTGATGAGCGAAAGCCAAGAGCGCATGATGGCGATCGTGCACCCGGACAAGCTCGAGGCCTTCCTCGCGGTGACGGCCAAGTGGGACGTCGAGACGAGCGTGCTGGGTGAGGTGACCGACACGGGTCGGTTGATCATCCACTGGCAGGGCGAGACCATCGTCGACGTCGACCCGACCACCGTCGCGATCGACAGCCCCGTCTACCACCGGCCGTTCGCGCGGCCTGCGTGGCAAGACGCGCTGCAGGCCGACTCGGCCGCCCGCCTCGCGCGGCCCGCCGACGACGACGCCCTGCGAGCCCAGGCGCTGCAGGTGCTCGGCGGCCCCAACCTCGCCGACACCGGGTGGATCACCGACCAGTACGACTACTACGTCATGGGCAACACCGCGCTCGCGACGCCCGACGACGCCGGCATGATTCGCATCGACGAGGTGAGCGGCCTCGGCGTCGCCCTCGCCACCGACGCGAACGGTCGCTACTGCCAACTCGACCCCTACGCTGGCGCGCAGCTCGCGCTCGCCGAGGCCTATCGCAACGTCGCGGCATCGGGTGCCGTGCCCCGTGCGGTGAGCGACTGCCTCAACTTCGGCAGCCCGGAGAACCCCGACGTCATGTGGCAATTCGAGCGGGCCGTGACGGGTCTCGCCGACGCGTGTCTTGAGTTGGGCATCCCGGTTACCGGTGGAAATGTCTCCTTCTACAACCAGACCGGCGACGTTCCCATTCACCCGACCCCCGTCGTCGCCGTCATGGGCGTTATCGACCACGTCGACCGCCGCTTGCCTTCGGGCTGGCAAGACGAGGGTGAGAACCTCTACTTGCTGGGCACGACGCGCGACGAGCTCGACGGTTCGGTCTGGGCCGACGTCGTCCACGGTCACCTCGGCGGCCTGCCCCCGAAGGTCGATCTCGCTGCCGAGAAGAACCTCGCGGGCCTGCTCGCTGCTGCCGCGGAAGAGGCGCTGGTGACGAGCGCCCACGACCTCTCGGAGGGCGGCCTGCTCGCGACCCTCGCCGAGGGGGTGCTGCGCTTCGGTCTCGGGGCGCGCGTCTGGATCGACGAGCTCATGGAACGCGACGGTGTGGATGCTCTCGCCGCCCTGCTCTCCGAGTCGACCGCTCGCGCCCTCGTGTCGGTGGCCCGCGAAGATGACGTCAAGTTCCGCGGCCTCGCCGAGGGGCGCGGCGTGCCCGTGCTGCGCATCGGCGTTACCGACGCCGAGATCGATGGGCTCGCGGTGCAAGACCGCTTCGCGATCTCCCTCGCCGAGCTGACCCACGCGCACCGCGACACGCTGCCCGCGCGCTTCGGCGCTCGCGTCGGCGGCTAGCCCGCCGACGACAAGCGCCGTGGCAGCTAGCGGCCGACGAAACACCGGACAATCTTTTCGGCAATGCCATAGGGTGCGGCCGATAGGCTCGCGACCGTGACTTCGACGGCAGATTCCCCCACTGGCCTTTCGCTCTCCGATGTTCAACATCGAATCCAGCTTGGGCAGACCAACGTCATGCCCAGCGATACGGGTCGGTCGTTCTGGCGCATCATGCAGGCCAACCTGTTCACGCTCTTCAACCTCATCGTGGGCGGCAGCTTCGCGCTGCTGCTCGTGCTGGGTTATTGGCAAGACGCCTTGTTCGGCTTCTTCGTCATCGCCAACGTGGTCATCGGTGTTGCGCAAGAGTTCCGCGCCAAGTTGACGCTCAGCCGACTCGCCGTGCTCAACGCACCGCGAGCGCGGGTGCTCCGCGAGGGCGCCGATGGCGTCTACACGGTCACCGAGGTTCGCGTCGGCGAGGTTGTCATGGACGACATCTTCGTGCTCTCCGCGGGCGACCAGGTCACGGCCGACGCGGTGGTGCTCGAAGCCCACGGGCTCGACATCGACGAGTCTCTGCTCACCGGTGAGGCCGACCCCGTCTCGTCGCCCGCGGGCCGCGAACTCATGTCGGGCTCGACCGTTGTTGCCGGCAGTGGGCTCGCGCGCGTGATTCGCGTGGGCGCCGACTCCTACGCGGCACGCATCACCGCCGAGGCCAAGCAGTTTTCCCTCGTGCGCAGCGAGTTGCGCAGCGGCATCGCGAAGATCATCAAGTGGATCACCATCCTCCTTCTGCCCGTCGGTGCGATCGTGGTCAACGGCCAGATGCAGGCCGTGGG
>CALRMP020000056.1:0-18177 GCA_943369205.1 Gulosibacter massiliensis
GCATCGAGAGCACGACGACGATGAAGCCGATCACCGATGCGACGACGACGCCCGCGTTCACACTTCGTGGTGCCGGGATGCTCGCTCGCGGTGCCTGAACCGTCTCGACCCGCACCTCCTCGGGTGCGGGTTGCACGGCCGGGGCTTGCGCGATGCCGGTTCCGGTGGCGCTGTAGTCGGGAACGTGGTTCGTCGACGCGGGTGCAGTGGGGTCGCTCATGGGGGCAACTGTAACGCCCATGGCACCGCCCGCACTCGTTTGGGTGATGTCTGATTTCCGCTGGTGAAGGCCTCGCGCACCTGCGACGCTAGCGTCATGCCCGCTCTCGACCATGATCGCTGCTATCGCGCGCTCGCCTCGCGCGATGCGCGCTTCGTTGGTCAGTTCATCGCCGGCGTGCACTCGACCGGCATTTACTGCCGGCCCAGCTGCCCGGCCACAACACCGCGCCCACACAACGTGCGGTTCTACGTCACGGCCGCGGCGGCGCACGAAGCCGGACTCCGGGCGTGCAAGCGATGCCAGCCCGACGCCGTGCCCGGCAACCCCGACTGGAACCTGCGCGATGATCTGGCCGCCCGCGCGATGCGGCTCATCATCGACGGCGTCGTTGAACGCGACGGTGTCGCGGGCCTCGCCGCCCAGCTCGGCTACACCTCCAGGCATCTTGCCCGTGTGCTCAGCGCCGAGTTAGGAGCAGGCCCTCTCGCCCTTGCGCGGGCGCACCGTGCCGAAACGGCACGTACGCTGCTCGCAGCGACCGACCTGCCCGCGTCACAGGTTGCGTTCGCGGCCGGGTTCGCGAGCATCCGCCAGTTCAATGACACGGTGCGCGAGATCTACCAGCTAACCCCGACCGAGCTGCGCGCACTGGCGAGACGAGGCAGCCCGCGCAGGCGCGCGCTCGACCGATCGGATGGCATCACCGTGTCGTTGCGACTCGCCGCCCGTGAGCCGTTCGATGGTCAGGGGGTTGTGCAGTATCTCGCCGATCACGCGATTCCCGGCGTTGAAGTGGTCGACCTGCACGAGGGCTCGGTCGAGCGGCTCATCGAGCTACCGGGCGGAGAGGCGCAGGTTCGCGTCGTGGTCGACCTCGGGCGACCCGGCGTGCGTGTCACCGCTCGGCTGGCGGCACTCAGCGACGTCTCTCCGCTCACCGCGCGGGTTCGACGGTGGTTCGATCTTGATGCCGATAGTCGAGCCATCGACGACGAGCTCGGTCGAGATGCCGTGCTCGGTCCGCTCGTGCAGGCCTCGCCGGGCATCCGGATTCCGGGCGCCCTCGATCCTGCTGAGGCACTCATTCGGACGATGGTGGGCCAGCAGGTTTCGCTCGCGGCAGCGCGAACCGTGCTGGGTCGCCTCGCGGAAGCTCTCGACGAGGAGGTGGCCATACCCGGCTCGCCGCGAACACTCGTGCGCTTCCCGCGCGCCGACCTGCTCGCCGCCCGTGGCCTCGAGGTCGTGCGCGGACCGCGGTCGCGCGTGCTCGCGATCCACGGCGCCGCGACCGCCCTTGCGTCGGGCGCCATCGACCTCACGGTTGGGCTTTCGACGGAGGAGTTTCGCCAGCGGCTGCTGGCGCTGAAGGGCGTGGGGCCGTGGACGGCGGACTACGTCGCCATGAGAGTTCTGGGTTCGCCCGACCTGCTGCTCGCCACTGATCTCGTGCTGCTCAAGAGCCTGCGCGAGCGCGGCGCCGCGACCAACCCCGCGCAAGCGGCTCGGCTCGGCGAACGGTGGGCACCATGGCGGTCGTACGCGACGCTCCACGTGTGGCGCGCCGCAAGCCCGTTCAGTTCTCCGGCAAGACCATCGGCAGCGGAATCGCCCCCGTCGCGGGAACGACTCCACTGAGCCGTTCGGGCGACAAGAGCTTCGCGATCTCCGCCTCGGTCATGAGCCCCCGCGAGATCACCAGTTGCCGAATGGGAACCTTGGTCGCGAGTGCTTCGTAGGCCAACGCCGCCGACTCTTGGTAGCCGAGGTAGGGGGTGAGAGCGGTGACGACCCCGACGCTCGCCTCGACCATTTCGGCAAGGCGTTCGGTGTTGGCCGTGATGCCGTCGATGCAGTTGATGCGCAGCGTGCGGCACGCATTGGTCATCCAGGCGAGCGACTGCATGATGCTCGTGGCAATGACGGGCTCGAAGGCATTGAGCTGCAACTGCCCCCCTTCGACCGCCGCGGTCACGGTCGCGTCGGCGCCGATGATCGAGAACGCCACCTGGTTCACGACCTCCGGAATCACGGGGTTGACCTTGCCGGGCATGATGGAGCTTCCCGCTTGGCGCGGGGGCAGGTTGATCTCGCCGAAGCCGGCCTGCGGGCCGCTCGAGAGCAACCGCAAGTCGTTGCAGATCTTCGAGAGCTTCACCGCCGCGCGCTTGAGCGTGCCGGAGACCGTCATGAAGATTCCGGTGTCGCTCGTGGCTTCGATGAGGTCGGGCGACGTGATCATGGCGTGGCCAGAGATCTCGCTGAGGTGCCGGCGAACGGCGTCGGCGTAGCGCGGGTCAGCCGTGATGCCCGTGCCGATCGCGGTGGCCCCCATGTTGATCTCGTTGAGCCACGGAATGATCTCGCTCAAACGCTCTTGGTCTTCGCCCAGCGTCGTGGCGAACCCGCGGAACTCCTGGCCGAGCGTCATGGGCACGGCGTCTTGCATCTGCGTGCGCCCGACCTTCAAGATCTGGGCGAACTCTTGGCCCTTGTGGGCGAACGACTGAATCAGCAGTCGGTGCTCGGCGAGCAGGCTCTCGAGCGAGAAGACCATGGCGAGCTTGATCGCTGTGGGGTAGACGTCGTTGGTCGACTGGCTGCGATTGACGTGGTCGTTGGGGTGGAAGCTTTCGTAGTCACCCTTCGGCTTGCCCATCAACTCGAGGCAGCGATTGGCAATGATCTCGTTCGTGCACATGTTGGTGCTCGTCCCAGCACCACCCTGCAACACTCCGAGCACGAACTCGTCGTGGAGCTCGCCCGCAATGATTTCGGTGCAGACCTGGTCGATCACATCGGCGCGCTCGGCGCGCAAAACGCCAATCTCTTTGTTGGCGCGGGCCGCAGCCTGCTTCACCATCGCGAGCGCGATGATCAGGTTGGGGTGGTTCGACAAAGCGCGGCGAGTGATCGGAAAGTTCTCGAGCGCGCGGGCCGTGTGAATACCCCAGTAGGCGTCAGCGGGAATCGGCATCTCGCCGAGGCTGTCGCGCTCGATTCGCATCTCGCGAGGCGAGTCGGGGTCTTCGTCGAGACCGGGGCGGTAGATCGGAACCCCGTCGTCGCTTGTGGTGATGCTCGGTCCGGGGCCGGTGGTGCGCACCATGGTGGGTGTCCTCTTCCTTGAGGGTCGAAATCGGTGCGGTGGCGGCCCCAGCCTAGCGCCGACAGAGAGCGCTGCGATCGCTTACGCGCGCGGAGCCGTCAACCGCAGCCGGGCCGTCGCGAGTCGATCAGGAACAGCCGTGTGCGAAATCACCAGAATCGCGCGCTCGGGTGACGCGGCCGCACCGAGCAGTTCGTCGAGTAACGACTCGGCTCGGTCGGGATCAACATTGGCGGTCGGCTCGTCGAGCACGAGCACGGGCGCATCGGTGAGCAGCGCGCGGGCGAGGGCGATTCGCTGGGCCTCGCCACCGCTCACGAGTCGGCCGCGCTCACCGACCGGCGCATCGAGCCCGCCACGGGCAGTGCACCACGGGCCCAAGCCGACGCGCTCGAGCACCGCACGGAGCTCGTCGTCGGTCGCGGTGTCGCGCGCGAAGAGAAGATTCTGGCGGATGCTCTCATCGAACAAGTGCGGACTCTGCTCGCACAACACGACCCGTGCACGAACGTCATCGGGGTGCAGCGTTCGAGCGTCGACGCCGCCGAGCAGGTATTCCCCCTCGTAGTCGAGAAAGCGTACGAGAACGTGCGCGAGGCTTGTCTTGCCTGCTCCGCTCGAGCCCTCAACCACGAGGCGATCTCCGGGCGCCAGGTCGAGATCGATCGGCATGAGCGCCGAGCGCGACTCGCCGGGCCACCGTGCGGTGACGCCGCGCAGGCGTATCGAAATGGGCCCGTCAGGCACCGCAGCAGGGTGGTCGGGCGGCGTCGGGATCTCGCGTGGCGTGACAGCTGGCACGATCGCGGCAATGCGATCGGCGCTCGCGCGCACTCTCCACCACGCCGACAGGGCTCCCGGCAGCGCGGCAACAAGTTCGAACACGGCCAGCGGCACGAGCACGAGAAGTGCCAACACGGGGCCTGTTATCGCCCCGGCCACGAAGGCCGGTTCAGTGACGACGAGCGCCAGCAGGAGCGTCGCCCCGGCCCCGGCCGTAAAGATCGCCGCCACGCTCCCTGCCGCCGCCGACTGACGCGTCTGGGCCCGTCGCAATTCCCCGTCGAGAGCAACGACCCGCTCTCGCCGCTCGCCATCAGCACCGAACGCCCGCAGGGTCTCCCACCGCGTGAGGTACTCGAGCACGGCGTCGGCGAGCCGTGCCCGCAGCGGCGCGATTCGAGCATCGGCTTCGCGCGTCAACCCGGCCATGAGAGCCGTCGCCGCGATCGTCGTCACGACGAGCCCGCTCAGCAGCGCGATGCCTGCCGCGGGCGTCACCCACCAGACGCCGACCACGGCGAGCCCCGCGACGATGAGTGCCGTCACAATCGGCTGGAGCACCCGCAACGGCACGTCTTGCAGAGCGTCGACATCGCGCACGAGCGTCGTCAGGAGGTCACCACGGCGCACGCCCCGCAACCCGTCGGGCGCAACCGGAAGCAGTCGGCGGAAGACGCTCACACGCAGAGTGCCGAGGGCCCGAAACGCTGCGTCGTGGGCAATAAGCCGCTCAAGGTAACGGAAAACCGCTCGACCGAGCGCGAACGCCCGAACACCGACGATCGCGAACCCGAGAAACAGAATCGGGGGCTGCTCGGCAGCGCGCGCAATGAGCCACGAACTCGTTGCGAGCAGGGCCACGGCCGAACCGCTCGCGAGCACCCCCAGTGCCAGCGCCGGCCAGAACGCACGAATCGGGGGCAGGGATGCCCGCACAACGGGCCGGCGATCGGCGCGAGCCGCACGGGCGACTGCTCGCCGGCTCGGCGGGTGCGACGTGCTCTCAGTGCGGGCGGTCATCGCGCGGCCTCCGAGACGTGATCGAGGGCAGGGTCGAGCGTGGGCTGGAGTGTCAGCACAGCATCCGCCGCCGCCATGACGGCTCGACGGTGGGTAACGATGACGACGAGGCGGCCGTCGTCGGCGAGCGCCCGAACGCCGCGGATCACCCGTGCCTCGGTCTCGGAGTCGAGCGCCGAGGTGGGTTCGTCGAGCAGGATGACGCGGCAGCCTCGCTCGAGCGCCCGGTAGTGCGCGCGAGCGAGCGCGACGCGCTGGGCCTGTCCACCCGAGAGCCCTTCGCCGGCAGCGCCGAGTTCGGTGCTGCGATCAATGTCGTCGGCGGCAGCCCACAGCAACGATCGCGTGACGTCGGCTGCCTCAACGCGCTGCGAGCCGAGCGCAACCACGGCGTCGAGGGTTCCGCCGGTGAGCTCGGGTCGTTGACCAGCCCACGCGATGCGCGATGCCCGGTCAGCGGCGGCAACGGGCGCACCGTCGAGTTCGATCTCGCCCTCGGCCTGGACGAGGCCCAAGACGGCACCCAAGAAGGAACTCTTGCCCGCGCCGCTCGGGCCGGTGACGGCCACCACGGTGCCGGGCATCCACGAAGCCGTCAACCGATCGATCACGACGCGACCGTCTCGGCGCACGGTGAGCTCGCGCACGCTGAGGGCGGGAGCGAGAGCCGAGTCGTGGGAGGCGTTGGCGGAGCGCTCGACCGCGGCTACGGGCCGGTCGTGCTCGGCGGGCACGCTCTCGAGCAAGCTGAGCACGTCATCGGCGGCCGCGATGCCTTCGCTCGCCGCGTGGAACTGCGCACCGACCTGCCGCAACGGCAAGTAGGCCTCGGGCACGAGAATCAGCACGAACAGGCCCAGCGCAAGGCCAATGTCGCCATCGATCAATCGGATTCCGACCGAGACCGCGACAAGAGCGACCGAGAGGCTCGCGGCGAGTTCGAGGGTGAAGCCCGACAAGAACGACAGCCGCAAAACCTTCATGGTGCGGCGGCGATACTGCTCAGTGACATCGGCAATGCGCTCGGTCTGACGATGCTGCCGCCCGAACACCATGAGCGTCGACAGGCCCTGCACGACCTCGAGGAACCCCTGTGCGAGCGCTCCAAGTTGCTGCCATTGGCGCCGCTGAACAGCCTGCGTCGCCATTCCGATGAGCGCCATGAACACCGGGATGATCGGGAGCGTCAGAATGACCGTGATGCCGGTCACCAGGTCAGCCATCAGCAGAGCAATGACGACGATCGGCGTCGCGACCGCGGTGAGAATCAGCTGCGGAAGGTAGCGGCCGATGTAGCCGTCCATCGCATCAAGACCCTGCCCGAGCAGAGTCGACAGTCGCGCGCTCGAGGTTGACCCAAGAAGCGCAGAGCCTCCCCCGTCGACCGCAGCGATCACGCGGCTGCGCAATTGGCTCTTGACTGTCGCAGCGCCCCGCACCGCGAGAGCGTCGAGGAGCGCTTGCGTCGACGCTCGCACGAGAATGCTGACCGCGGTTGCAACGATCGGTTGACCGAGCTCGGAGACCGGGACTCCGTCGATCACACCGACGAGCGATTGAGCGGCAAACCCGCAGAACGCGATGATGCTGAGAGTGTGCCCCGCGGCAACAGCCGCGCCGGCCGCCAGCAGAGTGCGGGCGGCCGACGCAGTGTGGAGCAGGCGGCGGTCGAGTGGTTTCAGTGCGCTGCCGCCACCGGAATCGACGCTCGAGTGATCCGTCGACGGAACACCCAGTACGTGAATGCCTGGTAGGCGAGCACGAGCGGAAGCATGATCACAGCCACCCAGGTCATCACCTCGAGAGTGTATTGAGAACTCGAGGCGTTCGCGATGGTCAGGCTGTAGGCCGGATCAATCGTCGAGGGCATGACGTAGGGGTACAGCGCCGCGAGAATGCTTCCCACCGCGAAGGTGATCGTTGCGGCCATGAGGCCGAACGCCCACTTCTCGGCACCCGCACGGTTGGCGATCCACGAACCGATGAGCGATACCGCTGCGGCCGCCGCGAGAGCGACCAACACCGGCAGGTGCGCGATGTCGAGGTGCTGGATCACTGTCCAGACCAGGAACGAAGCCGCGACCACGATCGTGATCAAGCCCGAGAGAACCGCGAGCTTGCGAGCCCGATCCCGCAGCTCGCCGTCGGTCTTGAGGGCCACGAACTGCACACCGTGCGTGAAGAACAGCATGAGAGTCGTGAGGCCACCCAAGAGCCCGTAGGGGTTGAGCAAATCGAACAGCGTGCCGACATAGGTTCCGGTCTCGTCGATCGCGACACCCTGGATGATGTTCGCGAAGGCAACGCCCCAGAGCAACGCGGGCACTGCCGAGCCGACGATGATCATCCAGTCAAACCAGCTCTTCCACTGCTCGGAGCGGCCGAGGCGACGGTACTCGAACGAGACGCCGCGCACGATGAGCGCCAACAGAATCAGCAGCAGGGCCAGATAGAACCCGTCGAACAGCGTTGCGTACCAGTACGGGAACGCGGCGAAGAGCGAGGCTCCCGCCACGATCAACCACGTCTCGTTGAGGTCCCACACGGGGCCGATCGTGTTGATCATGACGCGCTTGTCGGTGTCGTCTTTCGCGAGGAACGGCAGAGCCATTCCGACGCCGAAGTCGAAGCCGTCGAGCACGAAGTAGCCGATGAAGAAGAACCCGACGATGAAGAACCAGAGGACTGCGAGATCCATGATGTGTGCTTCCTTTGATTTTCTAGTAGACAGTCGCGAGCTTGGCCGGGTCGACGGTCGCGTCACCGCTACCGTCGTGCTCAGCGTCGTACTTGGCCCACTCGAGCGGACCATCGACGGCGGCGCGCACGATGAGCTTGAACTCGACCACGGCGAGAGCGCCGTACACGAGCGTGAAGGCGATCAGCGAGATCAGCACCTCGAGCCCCGAGACTCCGGGCGAGACGCCATCCTCGGTCAGCATGAGGCCGAAGACGATCCAGGGCTGACGGCCCATCTCCGTGAAGATCCAGCCCATGAGGCTTGCGAGCAGCGGCAGCGGTGCCGACCAGATCGCAACCTTCCAGACCCAGTTCCGCTTCGGCAGGCGGTCTCCGCGGGTCAGCCACAGGCCAACGACCGAGATGAGCGCTGCGATGGCACCGAGGCCGATCATCCAGCGGAAGCTCCAGTAGGTCACCCAAATGATGGGCGTGTAGTTTCCGGGGCCGAACTCCGACTCGTACTGGGCCTGCAGGTCGTTGATGCCTTCGACCGTGCCCATGAAGTCGTGGGTCGACAGGAACGAGAGCAGGTACGGAATGCGGATCGAGAAGAGCTCGCTCGAGCCATCCGGGGTTCCCCACGTGAAGATCGAGAAGGATGCGCCCGCGGTGGTCTGATACAGAGCTTCGGCGGCGGCCATCTTCATCGGCTGGGTCTCGACCATGATGAGGCTCAGCTGGTCACCCGTCAGGGCGACGCCGATGAACGCGACGATGTTGACGATGAGGCCGAAGCGCAGTGCCGTGCGCATCTCGTCGAGGTACTGACCGCGCGAGAGGTGATAGGCCGCGACCGCGACCATCACGACGGCGGCAAACATGACCGAGGCGAAGATCGTGTGCGGGAATTGCGCGAGTGCCACCGGGTTGGTCAACACGGCACCGATATCGGTGAGCTCAGCGCGACCGAGTTCTTCGTTGATTTCGAAGCCCACCGGGTTCTGCATGAACGCGTTGGCCGCGAGGATGAAGTAGGCCGACATCGTGGTCGAGAGCGCGAGCAACCAGATCACGGCGAGGTGCAGTTTTGCCGGCAGCTTGTCCCAGCCGAAGATCCACAACCCGATCATGCTCGCTTCGAGGAAGAACGCGAGCAGGCCCTCCATGGCCAGCGGCGCACCGAAGACGTCACCGACGAAGCGCGAGTAGTCGCTCCAGTTCATGCCGAACTGGAACTCCTGCACGATGCCCGTGACGACACCCATCGCGAAGTTGATCAAGAAAATCTTGCCGAACAGTCGCGTCAAGTGCAGGTACTTGAGTTTCGCCGTGCGCACCCACGCGGTCTGGAACATGGCGACCAGAATCACCATGCCGATCGTGAGCGGAACGAAGAGGAAGTGGTAGAGGGTCGTGAGACCGAACTGCCAACGGGCCAACAGGAGCGGATCGAGCCATTCGACCACGAGGGGTCACCTGCCTTGCATTGTGGGGGTGCGGGCGACGGATGTCACCGCCGGTTCGAGCCTAGGAAGCTCGATCAGCGGGCACAGGGGCCGAAGGTCCCTAATGTTCAGCCTCGTCATGCCTCGCGCCCAGAGGCCGCCGATAGGCTCGGGCCGTGAACGAGTGGCTCGACGCGATTCTCGACCTAGTGCAAAGCGTCGACCCCGTGCTGCGCACGGCCCTCGCCGGGTTGTTCATCATGCTCGAGACGACGATTCTGCTGGGCTTGATCATGCCGGGCGACACCGTCGTGCTGGTCGCGAGCACGGCCGTCTCGAGCCCCGCAGAGTTCTGGGCGCTTGCGATCGTCGTGATCGTCGGAGCACTCACGGGTGCCTCACTCGGGTTCGCGATCGGTCGGTTCTTCGGGCCGCGCGTGCGAGCATCCCGACTCGGCGCTCGCATCGGTGAGAAGAACTGGGTGCGTGCCGAACGCTTTCTCGACCACCGTGGCGGCATCGCCGTGTTCGTCTCGCGGTTTCTCCCGGTGTTGCACTCATTGACACCGCTCGTCGTCGGCATGAGCGGGATGCGCTACCGCACCTTCATGCTGTGGCTCACGCCTGCCTGCATCATCTGGTCGTTCGCCTACGTGAGCGTCGGCTCAGCGGCGGCCGAGGGCTACCGCAGCATCGCCGACTCGCTCGACTCGGCGGCGTTCATCTTCGTCGGCATCATCGGGGGCTTCTGGCTGCTCGTCTTTGCGGTCAAGAAAGTGCTCGACCGCTATGTCGCTCGGTTCGCCGATCACCCGGGCGACGGCGACGTGTCGACGCGCGACGACTAACGCCGCGTCAGAAGCGACGAAAGGGGCGGAGCCTCGCGGCCCCGCCCCTCACTACTGGTGACGGCGTACTAGCCGAGCAAACCGTTCTCGGTGAGCCACTGGGTGGCGATCGCCGGGGTCGACTCTTGATCAACCGTGCTCTGCACGTTGAGGGCGACAAGGCCCTCGGCGGTGAGTGCCGCGCTGATCGCGTTGATGATGTCAACGGCCTCGGCGGGCAGATCGGCTGACGCGAGCGGCACCACGTTCGACGCGAGGAAGAGCCCCTCGGGGTCGGCGAGCGTCACGAGGCCGTTCGAACCGATGCGTGGGTCGGCGCTGAACACGTTGGCAACGTTGACGATGCCTTCGAGCAGCGACTCAACCGTGGTGTCACCGGTGGCCTGGAAGGAGACCGTGACGCCGTAGACCGACTCAAGGCCCGTCGGGCCGTAGGGGCGCTCTTCGAGCTCGGGGAAGCCGCCGAGGATCAAACCGTCGACACCCGCAAGGTCGGCGATCGACTCGAGGCCGTTCGCCTCAGCGAATTCGGCCGTGACGTTGTAGCTGTCTTGGTCGGTGGCTGACGACTGGTCGAGCACCTGCAGCCCGTCGGGAACGGCCGCCTGAAGTTCAGCGAAAACCTCGTCGGACTGCGTGGCGGTGGTGTCGGGCACCCAGAACTGCAGCAGGTTGCCGGTGTACTCCGGGAAGAGGTCGACTTCGCCCGCCTCAATGGCGGGGATGTAGGCGTCACGCTGCCCGATGCTGAAGTTGCGCTCGACCTCGAAACCGGCGTTCTCGAGTGCCTGAGCGTAGATTTCCGCGATGATCTCGTTCGAGTAGTAGGCCTGCGAACCGATCACGATCGTCTCCGCAGGAGCGTCCGTATCCGGTTCGGGCGCCAGCGGGTCGCCCGTTGCACACCCTGCCAGGGCCAATGATGCCCCGACCGCGGCCGCCGTCATGGCGAGCCGGCCCTTGTTCCTTGCTGTGAACATGTGTTCGTCTCTTTTCTGTGTGGTGGTGGCTGTTTATGCCACCGCCGCACGGCGTCCGGTTGACGCGGTGCGGGGTTCTGGGGAGCGGGTCGCGCGCACGCCGCGCGGCACCGCAAACTCCTCGAGCAGTGCGAAGAGCGCGTCGAGCACGAGAGCGATGAGGATGATGAGGATGGCCGCGCCGAGCATGCGGTCGTAATCACGCAGGGCGATCCCCTGAATGATGGGTAGCCCGAGGCCGCCGAGATTCACGTAGGCCGCGAGCGTCACCGTGGCCACGACCTGCAGGGTGGCGCTACGCAAGCCCCCAATGAGCAACGGGAGCCCCAGCGGCACTTCGACCTTCCAGAGAATCTGCCACTCGGTCATGCCCATCGCCCGCGCCGCGTCGATCGTTCGGCGGTCGATGACCTCGAGTCCGGCGTAGGCGCCGGCGAGGATCGGCGGGATCGCGAGAAGCACAAGAACGAGCACGGTGGCCGGCCCACGGAGCGTGACGCCGACGAGCATCACGAACAGGAAGAGCAAACCGAACGTCGGCAGCGCCCGCGCTGCGCCCGAGATGCCGACAGCGAGCTCCCGGCCGCGGCCGGTGTGCCCGATGAGCCAGCCCACCGGCACAGCGATGAGCGTCGCGAAGAACACGGCGAGCGCCGTAAACCACAAGTGCTGCCCGGTGAGCGCGATGAGACCGCTGGGCCCCTGCCAGTTCTCGGGGTCGAGTAGCCAGGCAAAGGCGTCAGTGAAGAGGTTCATCGTGCACCCGCTTGCTGAATGCCTCGCCCGAACGCCTGGACGGGAGGGTCAATCTGCTGCTGGCTCTCCACGGATCGATTGGAGGCGCGATCGACGCGGGTCCACGGCATAAGCCACCGCCCGAGCAGCACGAGAGTGCCGTCGAAGAGCAGCGCCACGAGCACGGTCATGACAACCCCGGCGAGCACCTGCTCAACGATGTCGCGCTGAAAACCGTTCGTGAAGAGATAGCCCAGACTCTGCACGCCGACGACGATTCCGACGGTGAGCAAACTCACGGTGCTGACGGCAACCACGCGCAGCCCGGCGAGCAACACAGGGCCGGCCAAGGGCAGGTCGACGGCGATGAAGCGCCCCCAGCTCGAGTAGCCCATGGCCGTCGCCGCCTGCTTGACGCCGTTGTCGACGCTCGCGAGCGCTTCGGCAACAGACCTCGCCATGATCGCGACGGCGTAGATCGTGAGCGCGATGATGACGTTCGCCTCGCTCAAGAACCCGATGCCCAACAGCGGGGGCAGAATCACAAATAGTGCGAGCGACGGAATCGTGTAGAGCAGGCCGACGAACGTGAGCACCAAGCCACGCGTGAGGCGATAGCGGTAGGCGAACCATCCGAGCGGCAGGGCGATGACAAAGCCCAGCACGATCGGAATGATGCTCAGCCTGATGTGCTGCAGCGTGAGCTGCAGAATCAGATCGAGGTTGGCCAGAACCCAGGTCACGCCGGGCTCGACTCCACGAGACGGCCCGCAGCATTGCCGTCACCGTCGACAAGCACGCTGGCTCCGTCGATCTGCTGGATGCTCAACGCACGCTTGCCGCGATCAGCGCCGATGAAGCTCGCGACGAAGTCACTCGCGGGGTTCGCGAGAATCTCGTGCGGCGAGCCTTTCTGCGCAATGCGCGCGCCCTTTTCGAGAATGACGACTTGATCGCCCAAGAGGAAGGCCTCGTCAATGTCGTGCGTGACGAACACCACGGTCTTGCCGAGCTCGCGCTGCAGCCGCAGCAGCTCTTGCTGCAGGTCGGCCCGCACGATGGGGTCAACGGCGCCAAACGGCTCGTCCATGAGCAGAATGTTGGGGTCAACGGCGAGCCCGCGC
This sequence comes from Gulosibacter massiliensis, assembly GCA_943369205.1. Classification (GTDB taxonomy): domain Bacteria; phylum Actinomycetota; class Actinomycetes; order Actinomycetales; family Microbacteriaceae; genus Microcella; species Microcella massiliensis_A. Next base: position 12,950 of record CALRMP020000056.1, read on the forward strand.
GCGACGCCCACGCGCTGCTGCTGCCCGCCCGAGAGTTGCGCCGGATACCGGTCGGCCATGGCACGGTCGAGGCCCACGGTGTCCATGAGTTCGAGAGCGCGAGCGTGCGCCTCTTTCTTCGGCACGCCGTTCAATCGAGGCACCGTCGCGATGTTGTCGATCACGCGGCGGTGCGGCAAGAGGCCAGAGTTTTGCATGACGTACCCGATGCGGCGACGCAGCTTGACCGGCTCGATGTCGGCGACATTCTCGCCATCGATCTCGAGGGCGCCCGCCGTCGCATCGACCATGCGGTTGATCATGCGCAAGAGCGTCGTCTTGCCGCAGCCGCTCGACCCGACCAGCACCGTGGTCTGACGCGACGGAATGGCCAGGCTGAAGTCATCAACCGCAACGGTGCCCTCGTCGAAGACTTTAGAGATGGAGCGAAATTCGATCACGATGCCCTCTTCTCGCCGACTGCCGTGGTGACGGGCGCACTAGAGCACCGCTCAGCGCGCCCTCAGTCAAACAGCAATCCGCGCAGAGGTCATTCCTCATGACCCGAATTCTGGGCAGTTCTCCAGACGAGCGCCCCAACAGCGCCCGAACCGCAGCGCTTAGAGCCGGCCGGCGAGAACCGCGCGCAGGGCGCGCTCGGCCTCGCGCAAGAGTTCGGCATCGCCGCGAGCGTTGCGGGCGAAGGCTCGCACCGTCAAGGCGTCGATGAGCTCAATGGCCGTGCCGATGGCGTGACGCATGTCAGCCGAGTCGGTGACCGAGTAGTGGGCCACGAGTGCGTCGGCGACCGCGGTGGCGAGCATCGAGTTTGCCGTCGATTCCGTCACCGGCGGGCGCAGATCAATGACATCACCGGCGCGCAGCGAGCGGTAGCCCGGCTCGGTACGGAACAAGTCGACGGTCACGGCGTGCATCGCGAGCACAGCATCCATCGCCGATGCGTGACGGCCGGCCGCCAACTCGTCGGCCGTGCGCGACATCAGCCGTTCGACGTTGCGAGCGGCAAGGCTCTGCAGAACCGCAATACGGTCGGGGAAGTAGCGGTAGACGGTACCGATCGATGCACCGGCACGTTCGGCGACCATTGCCGTCGTCAGGCGCTCGTATCCGATCTCGTCGATAGCGGCGGCTGCAGAGTCGAGCAGCGTCGCGAGACGGGCTGTACTGCGAGCCTGTACAGGCTCGTTGCGGATCGGTGCGGCAGACGACAGTAGGGCTGCACTGGAATCAATGGTGAGCACGGTCATTACCTTTCGACGTGCGCCACTGTACTCCTCGGTCACCCCGACAACAGCAATCGTGGGAAGAACGCTCGTTCTGCGATTCTGCAAGACTGAACGCGTGACAGACGAGAGCGTGACACCGGCGAACAGCTCTCCGGCCCGGTGGGCGCTCCGTGCGGTCGCGATCGAAGACCGTATGCACCGCCTGCGCGCGCGGCGGGGGCGCCGCCGCGGACTCGTGCCCGTCGTGATCCCGTACAGCGGGTACGGCGGCGATGGCTGGATCCGTGTGCTCTGCCGCGTCTTGCTCGTTCGGCCACCCAAGAACACCAAGACACGAACGACGATTCGTGGATGGCGCAGCTTCGTGAGCATCCCCGTCGCCGACAGCCCCGTGACGGTGCGCATTGCTGGTCAGGAATTCGTGGTCACCGCTGATCGCGGGGGTGTCGTCGACGTCGACCTCGCCGTCGGTCTTCCGCCTGGCCTGCACACGATCACGCTGCAGGCTCCGGGGTCTGTCGTCGTCGAGGCGCGCGTTTTCGTCGTCGGCCCCGAGGCCCGACTCGGCATCGTGTGTGACATCGATGACACGGTCATGGTCACCGCGCTGCCCCGGCCGTTCTTGGCTGCCTGGAACACGTTCGTGCTGGATGAGCACGCTCGCCGCCCGGTGCCGGGCATGGCGGTCATGCTCGAACGGCTGTCGCGGGAGAACCCCGGTTCACCCGTCATCTATCTCTCGACGGGAGCGTGGAACGTTGCACCGACGCTCGACCGCTTCATGAGCCGGCACCTCTACCCCTCCGGCACGATGCTGTTGACCGACTGGGGGCCAACCCACGACCGACTGTTTCGAAGCGGTCGAGACCATAAACGTGAGAGCCTCGCTCGGCTCGCCCGCGAGTTTCCGCTCGTGCGTTGGGTGCTCATCGGCGACGACGGCCAGCACGACGAGGAGCTGTATCGCGAATTCATCGCCGCCCACCCCGACAACGTCGCTGCCGTCGCGATTCGTCAACTTTCGACGCCCGAAGCGGTCTTCGCCGGCGGTCGCAGCAAAGGCGACGAAGACGAGCACAGCGAGAGCGACGGGCCACCCTGGGTCTGGGCGCCCGATGGCGCCGGCATCGCCGAACAGCTGACGCGACTGGGCTTCATCTCTGCCGTGACGCCCGACTAGACGCCCGTCGCGGCGACAAGCCGGCCCCACCGACGGCGCGCCACGCGGGTGAGAGTGTTCTCATGTGCCCGTGTCGGTCAGCATGGCACCGCGATAATGGGCAGATGGCTCGCCGAGTGCTCCCCCGCGTCTCCGTACGCTCGCGCATCCTCGCAGTGATCCTCGTCGTGACGAGTCTCGGAATGGCCGCGTCGGGCTTGACCGCCTACTTCGTCCAGCGCGATCGCGTGCTCAGCACGATCGATGACGAACTGCTCTCCACCGTCGAAGCCGCGCGCGGAATCGTGACGGGCGAGACAGCGGCAACAAACGGCACCGACACAACGGTGCCCGAAACGGACAGGACACCCTTCACGACGGTCGAAGAAGCCTTGAGTGCTGTCATGGCGCGTCTCGTGCCCGGCCGACACGAAAGCAGCGTCGCGATCATCGATGGTGCTGCGCGCTTCATTCCGGGCACGCAGATCGCCTTCCACCTCGAAGATGACCCGGCGTTCATTGAGCGCGTGTGGAACGAGGCTGCCTCAGGCACCGTAACCCTCGGCACCGCCATCACGACGGTCGGAACGTTGCGCTACGTGTCGGTGCCCGTGACCGTCGACGGCAGCGACCAACTCGGCGTCTATGTCACTGCAGTGGATGCTCAACGCGCCGTCGACGAAGTGGCAGGCGCCTTCCTCACCTACGCGTGGGTTGCCCTGCTCTCGCTCGGCGCCATCGGCATCGTTGGTTGGTTCGTCGCCGGGCGACTGTTGTCGCCTCTGCGTCGACTGTCGGAGACCGCGTCACGCATCACGGCCGAAGATCTCTCGGAGCGCATCCCGGTCAATGGCAATGACGACGTTTCGGCGCTGACCGAAACGGTCAATGCGATGCTCGACCGCATCGACGAGGCGCTGACCAGCCAGCGGCAGTTGCTCGACGACGTGCGGCACGAGCTCAAGACACCGATCACGATCGTGCGCGGACACCTCGAACTGCTCGATGTGTCGAAGCCCGCGGAAGTGCGGGCCGCGCTGGAGATTGCGATCGATGAGCTCGACCGGATGGCCGGCCTCGTCGACGACATCGACGCGCTCGCGCGCGTCGAGCACCTCGCCGCGCTCGCCGAACCGACCGACGTCGCCGACCTCACCGCCCTCGTCTTCAGCAAGATGCAAGCGATTCCCGACCGTCGGTGGCAGCTTGAATCGTCGGCCGACGTCGTGGCGCACATGTCGCCCACGCGCATCACCCAGGCCTGGTTGCAGCTCGCCGACAATGCCGCGAAGTACTCGCCCTCCGGCTCACTCATTCGCGTCGGAAGCACCGTGTATGCGGGCTCGGTCGAGTTCTGGGTCGCCGATCAGGGGCCCGGCATACCCGAGGGTGCCGAGCGACGCATCTTCGAGCGATTCGGTCGCGCCGATACCGGTCGAGGAATCGGCGGGTCAGGGTTAGGGCTGCCCATCGTGGCGGCGATCGCCCGCGCCCACAACGGGTACGTGAGTCTCGACAGTTCGCCCGCGGGCTCGCGCTTCGGCATCGTGATTCCGACCGTCGAGGTCGGCGCGGCTCCGCCGCCCCCCGCCCAGGGCTTCGCCGAACACGCCGACTCGGGGCAGACCACTGCAGTAGGGAGCAGCGCATGACCAGCATCCTCATCGTCGAGGACGAGAAACGCATCTCATCGTTCATCGAGAAGGGGCTCTCTGCGGCGGGGTACAGCCCCACCGTGGTCGACGACGGTCTCGCGGCCCTCGACTATGTCGCGACCGGTTCGTTCGAGTTGATGTTGCTCGATGTTGGCCTGCCGAGCATCGACGGCTTTGAGGTGCTCAAGCGGCTCCGCGCACGCGGCGAGACCATGCCGATCATCATGCTCACGGCCCGAACGAGCGTCGACGACACCGTCACGGGTCTCGACGGGGGCGCCAATGACTACTTGCCCAAGCCCTTCAAGTTCGATGAGCTCATGGCGCGCATCCGCCTTCGCCTTCGCGAATCGGGTCAGCAATCAGTCGCCGAGACCGTGTTGCGGCACGGCGACATCGCTCTCGACCTCACGACGAGGCGCGTGACGGTCGGCAGCCAGACGAACGATCTGTCGGCTCGAGAGTTCGCCCTCGCCGAGCAATTCGTGCGACACCCCGAACAGGTGCTCTCGCGCGAGCAGCTGCTGAGCCGCGTGTGGGGGTTCGACTTTGATCCGGGCTCAAACGTCGTCGACGTTTACGTGCGCTACTTGCGCAGCAAGATCGGCGCGGATCGCATCGAGACCGTGCGAGGCATGGGCTACCGACTGATCTGACGCGGCGTTCGCGGCGAGCTCGCCGCGTCGCCTCTAGTCGACCGAGTCGATGGTGATGGGCGTGACCGGCGTGGCGGGCGACACCGTGTCGGGGGCAACGGGCTGCACGGGCGATGGAGACGGCGGAGCCGCGGGCGCCCCGTCGCCGGGCGTCGACGTGCCCGGTGTCGTCGTGCCACTCGTCGACGTACCGGGAGTTGTGGTTCCCGGGTTCGACGGATCAGTGTTCGCGTCGGGACTCGACGACGGCGCTGGCGCGCTTGCCACGCCCATGCCGCCTACGCCCTTGACGTCGCTGAGGCTGTGACCGGGAACCGTCGAGATCGGCGGCACGGCCGCGGTGGTCGTGGAGTCAACGAGAGGCATCGCGTTCGCAACACCGACGGCGCCCGTCGCCATGATGCCGAGCCCGAGCGCTGATGCGGCTGAGATCGTGATCCATCGAGGTGTGGGTGACATTCGCTACTCCTTGGTTGTGCTCTCTTATTCTGATGGCTGCTCATGAGAACCACGACGGCCCTCGATGAGAGTG
>CALRMP020000057.1:0-17397 GCA_943369205.1 Gulosibacter massiliensis
GTTGGCGAGGGGTGAGGGCAGCGTTACCGTGGGACACGAGAACCTCCTTGGTTCAGAGCGGAAGCAGTAAGCAGCTCCACTCTGCCTCGGAGGTTCTCGCCATGTCAGGACGTCCAGATCAAACAACGTCCCTGGGCACTACAGCTAGAGCGCGGCCAACTGGTCGAGTAAGCGTTCGCCGGGGATGCAGACCCCGCGCACTCCTGAAGTGCAGGAAGGCTGAACGAATGAACGCCCGTGGTTCCTACACTTCAGGAGTCTGCAGCGGGCAACGGCCCCACCCGGCCGCGGAGCCCGTGTGTTTGCCGAGGGGCTAGAGCGCGGCCAACTGGTCGAGCAGGCGGTCGCCGGGGCGAACCTCGTGCGTGTCGGCGGTGATCTCGGCGCGTCCGAGCAGTTCGTCGAAGCGACGAGCGCGCGGGCGCGTGATGAGCGTGACGACCGTGCCGACCTTGCCGGCCCGGCCGGTGCGGCCCGAACGGTGCAAGTAGGTCTTGTACTCGTCGGGCGCGTCGGCCTGCACCACGAGCGAGATGTCATCGACGTGGATGCCCCGCGCAGCGACATCGGTCGCGACGAGCACCTTCACCCGCCCGCTCGTGAGCTTCTCGAGGTTGCGCGTGCGGCGCGCCTGGTTGAGGTCGCCGTGCAAGCTGACGGCCGGAATTCCGGCGTCGTCGAGCTGGTCAGCGAGCTCTTCCGCGAAGGCGCGGGTGCGCGCGAACACGAGGGTCTTTCCCGTGCCTGACGCGAGTTGCTCAATGACGGCACGCTTGTCGCGCTGCTCGACGAGCAGCACCTTGTGCTCGATGGTCGACGACTGCTGGTCTTCGCCGGCAACCTCGTAGACCGAAGGGTCGCGCAAGAACTCGGTGACGAGCGAGGCGACTCCTGAGTCGAGCGTGGCCGAGAAGAGCAGCTTCTGGCTCTGGTGCCGCGTGCGACGCATGATGCGCTGCACGGGCTCGAGAAAGCCGAGCTCGCACATGTGGTCGGCTTCGTCGAGCACAACGATCTCGACCTTGCTGAGGTCGAGACGACCCTGCTCGATGAGGTCTTCGATGCGGCCGGGCGTGCCGATGATGATGTCAACGCCGCGCTGCAGGGCACCGACCTGGCGGCCCTGGGGCACTCCGCCGTAGATCTGGGTCGTGAAGAGTCCGACGCTGCGGGCGATGGGCTGCACCGTGCCATCGATCTGCAAGGCGAGTTCACGGGTCGGGGCGAGGATCAGCGCGCGCGGAGCGCGGCCCATCTGGCGGTTCCGCTGCACATATGACCGCTCCGGCACAGCCGTCGCGGCGCTGGCGTCGCGCGAACGCGATGCGTTCGCCTCAGCTCCAGCGCGCAGAAGCCGCTCGACGAGGGGAGCACCGAAGGCGATCGTCTTGCCCGAACCCGTGCGGCCGCGGCCGAGCACGTCTTTGCCGGCGAGCACGTCGGGAATCGTCGCCGCCTGAATCGGGAAGGGGGCAATCGCGCCGAGGTCTTCAAGCGTGCGCGTGATGTTGTCGCCGAGGCCGAGGTCACGGAACGTGATGCCTTCGACGTCTTTCGCGACCACAGCATCGGCGCTCAAGCGCTCGAGCACGACGTCGTCGACCTTGCCGGCCTTCGCGTCGCGGCTTGGGTAGAAGCTCGACTCGCGGCGGACGGGTCGCTCGTCGCGATCGAACGAGCGCGGAGCGCGGTCGTCACGGTCGTACGTGCGCGGGGAACGGTCGTCGCGATCGAACGAGCGCGTCGGGCGCTCCGTGCGGGCCGGACGCTCGTCACGGTCGAACGAACGCGGGGCGCGGTCGCTGCGGTCACTCGTGCGGGGAGCACGGTCATCGCGGTCGAACGAACGGGCGGGCCGAGCATCGTTGTCGTACGAGCGCGCCGGGCGCTCGTCGCGACCACCGCGGTACGGCGGCCGGGCACTGGTGGTGCCCTCGGTCTTGGGGCGCCAGTCGGGGCGGTGCGTCGCGCGGCCCGTGCCCGTGCGGGCGGCACCGCTGCGGTCGTCCCGCTGCGGGCGCTGGGTGTGGTCATCACGTTGCGGGCGGGCACTGCGGTCGTCGCGCTGGGCACGAGGTGCAGACCCGCGGTCGTCGCGCTGGGGGCGACCCGCTCGATCGTCGCGCTGAGCACGAGGTGCCGAGCCGCGATCGTCGCGCTGCGGGCGCTGAGTGCGGTCATCCCGCTGCTGACGCGGTGCGGCGGCGCGATCGTCGCGCGACGCCGACTCGGGGCGCGAGCGCTCGGGGGCGTGGCCGCGGTCGACGCGCTCGTCGCGGCTCCAGCGAGCCTTCTTGGTCGGGGTCGCATCGGCGTCGTCGGGGCGGTAGCCGCGGTGCTTCGGGCTCCGTGAGCCGGGCGTTGACGCGTGCGACGAGCCGCTCGCAGAGCGCGAGCTCGACGAGCGAGAGGTCGATGAGCCCGAACCCGACGCGCGAGTCGACGATGAGCGAGAGTTCTGGGGCGCGCGCGCAGCGTCGCCCTTCTTGTTCTGAGGCATGGTTCTTTCTGCTTGGTACTAAAGAAGCGTCGTCGGCGCACGCGCGCCGCGAACCCAGGCAGTCGTCGACTGGGGGCCGTCACATCTGAGGTGATCTCTTGCCGCCGAGTGGCGGAGAGTACCGGCCCGAAAACGCACACAATGCTCACGCGGAAGGCCCGCGCCGTCTTCAGCCGACCCTCCATGCTACCCGAGGCCCCACGCGACGCCGGTATTCTGGGCCAATCGTGACCTCTATCGCCATCGAGAACCCGCGCCAGCCCGACATCGAGGCCATGCTGCGCGCGGGAGATGCCTACGCCCTGAGCCTCTACCCGGCCGACAGCTGTTACATGCTCGACCTCGACGAGCTTGCCGCCGACGACGTCACGGTGATCGTCGCCCGCGATGGGTACGGCACGGCGCTCGGCATGGCGGCACTCGTCGATCGCGGCGACGGCTCGGGTGAGCTCAAGCGACTGTTCGTGAACGAGAGCGGGCGGGGGCGCGGCATCGCGACGTTGGTCATGGATGCTCTCGAGCAGGCCGCGCGTGAGCGCAGCATCCACACCCTCCAGCTCGAGACCGGCCCGAAGCAACTCGCGGCCATCGCCCTCTACGAGGCGCGCGGGTATCGCCACATCCCCAATTTCGGCCCCTATGTCGGGGACGAGTTCAGCGTGTGTATGGAGAAAGACCTGGCCTAGGCCTTCGGCTTGGTCGCCGTGGAGCGGGCTGGCTTCGCGGCGGCAGGCTTTGCGGTGCTGGTCTTGGCGGTGCTGGTCTTGGCGGTGGACGCCTTCGCGGGCGCTGCCTTGGCCGGGTCAGCCTTAGCCGGGGCAGCCTTGGCCGGGGCAGCCTTAGCCGGGGCAGCCTTGGCCGGGGCAGCCTTAGCGGCCGCAGCCGTCGCGGCCACCGGCGGCTCGGGCGGAGCCTCCACCGCGGGCGCCGGCTCGGTCATGAACACTTCGGCGAGCACGATGAGGCCGAGGGCGAGTGCCGCGCTGCCGAAGACCGAGAGCATCGACAGCGGCGGGTTCAGCAGCGCCGGAAGCGCGGCGAGCACGAAGAGCGCGATGCGCAGCGGCGCGCGATAGCGATACATCAGTTCGCCGAATCCGCCGAGCCCAAACCCGCTGCGCTCACGCGCGGCGCGTGCCGACGAGAAGCCGGCGTGCGCGCGCTCTCTCCACCTTGTGGCAAGAGCGGAGCGGCCGAGCCACCATCCGACCAACGCCACGAGCACACCGAATACGACGAGCGCAAACACCGTGGTCACGGCATAGCCGAGCACGGCGTCGTAGACCACTCCGGCGAGGGCCGACGACTCAGGCCCGACGTACGCCACGAGGGCGATGCGACCGAGCGCGAAGCCGAGCGCGAGAACACCCGCGACGACGGCCGTCATTACCCCGATGGTGCGCAGGGTTCCCGCGCGCGGGGCCAGGAGCAGGGCAGCGGCGATCAGCACCGCGGTGATCCAGGGCAGCCACACGCCGACGGCGATGCCGACCTGGTAGACGATGCGCGCGAGCGCGAGGTTGGGCAGTTCGGCGAGCTCGATCGACCGATCAATGTCAGGAATCGCGGCGGCGAACGGCACCCCGCGGTCGATGAGGGCTTCGCGCACCTCGGCGACAATCGGCCCGAGGGGCAAGCTCAGCGTGCCATCGCGGTCGAGTTCGAGCAGAGAATCAGGCGAGCCCGACAACAGCTGAATGGTCTGCGTGTGCAGCAGTTCGACCGACGACGACCACGCCGAACTGAAGGCGTCTGAGCGCACGACCTCGCCGACGACGTTCTCAACGAGCGCGCGCACGCCAGCCGCGATCGGCTCGCTCACGAGCCCGAGGGCCGCACGAGCGCGATCGCCGAGGTCGAGTGCCTCGCCGAGCCCGTCAAGCAGATCAGAGGTGACGCCCGAAATGTCGACCTGCTCGTCAACGAGCGCCGTCACTTCGAGAATGATGCGATCTTGCACGGCCGGGTCGTCGGCGAGCGGCGCGAGTGCCGTGACGAACCGGTCGGTCTCGACGAGCTGCACCGTCGCCCAGTGCGCCATGACGGCCGAGGGCAACAAGAGCAACCCGATGGTGCCGAGAATTCCGGCGGTGACACCGCGAACACTCATGACGACGCTCCTGTCACGGAAAGGCGGGCGATCTCTTCACGCAGTCGCCTGATGTGGTCGGGGGATGCCCGCCCGCCGCGCTCGACGGCATCGAGTTCACTGCTCAACTCGTCGACCTCGGCGCGCGTGGCCACGTCGTGGTGCAGCATTCCCGGCCGGCCGGCCGCCGTCGGCAGACCCTCGGCCGCGCGGTCAGCGGTGACTTCTTCGCGCGCTTGATCCATGGCGGTAATGACGATGCCGATGAGGATGTTGAGCACGGTGAAGACGATGAAGAACATGTAGCTCAAGAAGTAGAGCAACGCCCACGGGGTGACAGCGAGGCCGCCGAGGAACGAGTCGGGGAAGTTCTCGAGCGTGAGCATGACCGTGAGGGTCACCATCGCTGTGCCGATGTCGCCCCAGCGCTCGGGCGAGGCGTCGCCGAAGAGGTACACACCGGCCATGGCGTAGATGAACATGAGGAAGCCGATGAGCACACCGAGGCTCGCGAGCGGCGCGACCGACTTGATCATCGAGAGCATCAAGATGCGCGCTTCGGGCAAGAAGCGGAAGATGCGCAGAATGCGCAGCAGGCGCACGAGTCGGAAGATGACCGAACCGTTGTTCAAGAACGGGATGAGCACGACGATGAGGAAGTCGAAGACGTTCCAGGGGTTGCGGAAGAACATCCACGGTTTCGTGCCATACGAAACGATGCGCAGCACGACTTCGACCGTGTAGAAGATGAGGGCGGCGCGGTCGATCGCCATGGCGACGGCAGCGACCTCGGGGGCCACGTTGTCGTAGGTCAGAATGCCGAGAGAGGCCGCGTTCGCGATGATGACCGCGATGACGAAGAACTCAAACGCATTGCCGTACATCAAGCGGGCCAGCCACTGAATTCGATAGGGCGGCAGCTCGACCGTCTTCTTCGTGAACACCCCCGGCGAGACGGTAGTGGTGGCGTCGCCGGCGGGCGAAGTTGCGGTCATGACGAATCACTTTCGGTCAGGGTGTGCTCACGCTAGCAACACCCTGACCGTTGGCGGAATGCCCGCCGTGATTGTCGTTAGGCGACGACCGGGTCTGCCGCCGCGGCCTTCCTAGCCCGCTTGTCTGCGCGGCGCTCTTTGGCGCCCTCAACGAGGTAGTAGAGCGCCGGCAAGACCACGAGGGTCAGCAGCGTCGACGAGATGAGTCCGCCGATGACGATGATCGCGAGCGGCTGAGAGATGAACCCGCCGCTGCCCGTGATGCCGAGGCCGAGAGGCAACAGCGCGAAGATCGTGGCCGCCGCCGTCATCAAGATCGGGCGCAGACGGCGCGACGAGCCTTCGATGAGAGCGGTGTAGGCGCTCATGCCGCGCTCGCGATACTGATTCACGAGGTCGATGAGCATGATGGCGTTGGTCACCACGATGCCGATGAGCATGAGCACACCGATGAGCGACGGCACCCCGATCGGAATGTCGGCGATGAGCTGCAGAGCAATCGCACCCGTCGCCGCGAACGGAATCGAGATAAGCAAGAGCAACGGCTGACGCAGGCTCTTGAAGGTCGCGACCATGATGACGTAGACGATCAAGATCGCCGCCAGCAGGGCAAGGAAGAGCTGGCTGAACGCGTCGGCCTGCTGCGAGGTGACCCCACCGAGGCTCGCCTGAACGCCGCCCGGAAGCGACGCCTCGTCAACGGCTCGTTGCACCGCGGCCGAGGTCGCGCCGACGTCGGTGACGCCCGGCGTGACGGTGATCGTCGCGCTGCGCACGCCGCGCACGGTCGTGATGCTCGCCGGGCCCTCGACTTGCTCGATGGTCGCAAGCTCTTCGAGCGGCTGCGGCCCGATGGCGGTCGGGATGCTGAACTCGCGCAATTCGTCGACCGTGACGGGAGCATCCACATCGCGCAGGAAGATCGACAGCGTGCGCTCATCGATCACGACGCTGCCGACCGAGGCCGGGAACATGGCCGCCGTCACGATGCCGCCCACAGCGATTTCGCTCAGGCCCAGTTCGGCCGCGCGAACACGGTCGACCTCGATGGCGATGTAGGGCTGCGTGTCAGAAAGGTTGCTCGTGGCTTCGGCAACCTGATCGAGAGCGCGCACGTCGTCGAGAATCTGCTGCGATGCCTCTTCGAGGTCGGCGCGGCTCGTCGCGGTGATGTCGATCTCAATGTCGCCGCCGCCGAAGCCGCCCTGGGCTACCTGAACCGAGACCTCGCCGACGCCCGTGAGACCCTCGAGCGCGTCGCGCACATTCTGCTGCAACTCATCTTGGTCGAACGAGTCATCGGTCGTGAGCGAGAAGGTGATGTCACTGCCGCCGAAGATGGCCGCGAGGGTGCCGGTTCCGGCTCCAATCGAGGCCTGCACCGTCGTGATGCCGTCGATGCCGAGCAGTTCTTCTTCGACGACGGTCGCCGCGACATCGAGCTCTTCGAGGCTCGTGCCATTGGGCAGCGTCTGCGAAACGGTCAGCGTGTTCTGGCCAGAGTTACCGATGAAGTTGGTCTTGAGACCACCGGCCAGGAAGCCGGTGCCCGCCAGGATGAGCACAGCCAGCAAGAGCGTGGCGACGGGCCGCTTGAGGGTCCATCGAATGATCGGGAGGTAGCTGCGCTGCAGCAGAGTCGGGCGAGCCGACTCTTCTTCGATCGTGAGCGGGCCGGTCGGCGCGCCCTCGTCGTCGACCGCGTGCTTCGCCGACTTCGGCGCGCGCAAGAACCAGTAGGCGAGCACCGGCACGATCGTGAGCGAGACGAAGAGCGACGCGGCGAGAGCGATCGCGGTCGTGAGCGCGAAGGGTCGGAACAACTCTCCCGTGATGTCGCCCACGAGCGCCACGGGCAGGAAGACGGCGATGGTCGTAGCCGTGGCCGCCGTGATGGCTCCGGCAACTTCCTTGACGCCGACGAGAATCGCCTGGGTCTTCTCTTCCCCGAGCGCGAGGTGCCGCTTGATGTTCTCGACGACGACAATCGAGTCGTCGACGACGCGGCCGATGGCAATCGTGATGGCGCCGAGGGTCAAGATGTTGAGCGAGTACCCCGCCACCTGCATGCCGATGAACGTGAGCAACACCGAGGTGGGAATCGAGATCGCCGTCACGATCGTCGACCGCACCGAGAGCAGGAAGATCAAGATGACGATGACGGCGAAGAGCAGACCGAGCAGACCCTCGGTCGCGAGGGCTTCGATCGACTTCTCGATAAACGGCGCCTGGTCGAACACCACGATGAACTCGGTGCCCGAGCCGATCGTTTCGGCGATCGCCGGCAGGGCGGCCTGAACCGCACGCGACACCTCGACGGTGTTGCCAGCCGGCGTCTTCGTGATCGCGAGGGTGAGAGCCGGTTCGCCATTGACGCGCGAGTAGCCATTGACCGGGTCGTTCTCGACCTCAACGGTCGCAACGTCAGCGATGCTCGTGCCTTCAACCTCGGCGCTCAGCAGGGGCAGAGCCGCGAGCTCGTCGGCGGAGGTAATGCGCACGCCCGAGATGACCGGAAGCTCGAAGCCGTCTTCCGTGATGATGCCCGCGGGCAGCAACACTCCATAGGCATCGAGCGCATCGGTGATGTCGGCGGTCGTGAGGCCGCGCGCGAACATCTCGTCTTTGTCGGGCGTGATCGTTACGCGTTCGCCCACGGCACCCTGAATCGAGACCTCGCGCACGCCCTCGAGGTCGGTGAGCTCGGTGACAGCTTGCGACTCGAGAGCAGACTCCAGCTCTCCTGCGCTCAGATCGCTCGTGACGGCAACCTGCAAGATCGGGAAGTCATCGATCGTTCCCGTGAGCACCCGCGGCTCGACGTCGTTCGGAAGATCGAGACGGTTGATCGCGAGCTGCACGCGCTGCTCGGTGCGCACGATGTCGGTACCGAACGCGAAGCTCACCGACACGATCGAGAAACCGGTGCTCGAGGTGGCGTTCGAGCCTTCGAGGCCCGGGATTCCTTGCACGGCCGTTTCGATCGGCGTCGAGACGTCTTGCTCGACGATCTCGGGTGACGCACCGGGGTACTGCGTGATGACGATGACCTGCGGGAAGGCCACCGACGGAATCAGCTCTTGCTTGAGCGTCGTCAGGGCGATGCCGCCGAACAGGCCCACGACGATCGTGACCAGAGCGATAAGGGCGCGGTTGCGCAGGCTGAACACCGAGAGAAGGTGCACGATGACTCCGGTCGTAACGGCGAGCGGTGGCTCGCAGGGCTGTGGGGTGCGCGGTAACGCGCTAGAGAGCATCCCAGCCAACACTGAGTGTTTGCACAGCGAGCGATGGACACCGACCTCGAATTAGACCGATCGGTCAGGATGCCCGCATCACGCTACACGACCGCGGCGAGCACCTCGTCGGCCCCCACGATCGGCTCACGTGCCGCGACGCGGTGCCACGCGCGCTGCAACAGGTCGAGGGCCGGGAGCGTCACCTCGCTCGGGTGACAGAACGGCAAGCGCACGAAACGCTCGAAGGCGCCGTCGAGACCGAAGCGCGGGCCGGCACCGATGAGGAGTCCTTCTGACCGCGCCGCGAGGGCGAGTTGCGAGCTCACCGGCGCGCCGAGGTTCACCCAGAGGCTCAGGCCGCCATCGACCTGCGGCACCGACCAGCTCGGGAAGCGCTGCTGCAGCTCGGCGACCATGAGGTCGTGGCCGGTGCGGAGTTGCTCGCGGCGGGCATCCAGCACGCGGTCGTAGCTCTCGAGCAAGCGCAGCAGTACGAGCTGCTCGAGCACGGGCGACCCGAGGTCGCCCGCGAGCCTGGCCACCGCGAAGCGCGTGATGAGGTCGCGGTCGGCGCGGATCCAGCCGAGCCGCACGCCGCCCCAAATGCTCTTGCCGACCGAGCCGACCGACACCACCGTCGCACCGCGCTCGTCGGCACCGGCGGCGAAGGGTGGCGCGTCGTCGTCGCGCACAAAGCCCAGCTCGGCCATGGTTTCGTCGACGAGCAGCACCGTGCCGTGCGTGGCGGCGAGTGCATGCAGTCGGGCACGTTGGTCGGCGGGCATCGTGCGGCCGGTCGGGTTGTGGAAGTCGGGCATGAGGTAGGCGAGTGCGGGCGCCGTGCGCGGGATCACTTGCTCGAGGGCGTCGTCGCTCCAGCCCTCGTCGGTCGTGACGGGCACCGTGACGAGCCGGGCGCCCGCGAGCTGCAGGGCCTCGACGGCGTGCGGGTAGCTCGGCGCCTCGACGAGCGCGCGGTCGCCGCGCGCGAGCACCGTGCGCGCCACGAGAGCGATGGCGTGCTGGGCGCCGAGCGTGATCATGATCTCGTCGGCACTCGTCGGCAGACCGCGGGCGGTGTAGCGGTCGGCGATCGCCTGCCGCACGTCGAAAAGACCGAGAGGGTCGAACCCGCTCTCGTGCAAGTGGGCAGGCAACAGCTCGACGGCCTCCCGCGCCGCTTGCGCCACGATCGGGATCGCCGGCAGCGTGGCTTTCGAGAGGTCGAGCATTCCGGGGCCCGCCGACTCTCCCAGCGACGGCACCCCATCGGCGAAGCCGCGCGGCAAGCGCACGACGGTGCCCGAACCGCGCACACTCTGCGCGTAGCCGAGGTCGCGCAATCGCGCGTAGGCGTTCGCGACGGTCGTGCGGCTGAGCGACTCGTGTTCGGCCAACAGCCGTTCGGCGGGCAGTCGCGCGCCGAGCGAGATGCGCCCGTCGAGCACGAGTAGGCGGATTCGGTCGGCGAGCGCCTCATACAGCGGCGTCGTGCCACCCGGGCGCCAGTCGCCCAATTGGAGTGCCAACGACCGCGCAGACAGACTGACCATGCGGCCACGGTAGCAAGATTGGCATCTTGTCAACAGTCCAATTTGCTCGGGATGATGAACCCATGTCTCCCGCCCGCATCACCGTCCGCCGCTGGGGTCAGTTGTTGCTCGGGCTGTTCTTCTACGGAATCGCCGTCGCCCTGTTCGTTCGGGCCAACGTCGGACTCGACCCCTGGACGGTCTTCGCCCAAGGCCTGGAAGTGCAGACCGGGCTGACGATCGGCCTCATCTCCATATTGATCGGCGCTGGCGTGCTGCTGCTGTGGATTCCGCTTCGTCAGAAGCCCGGCATCGGCACCGTGCTCAACGTGGTGATCATCGGACCCGTCATCGACCTCACGATGCTCGTCGTCACGACGCCCGATCAGCTGTGGGCCCAGTGGTTGATGTTCGCCGCGGCTCTCGCGCTGCTCGCGGTAGCGACGGGTCTCTACATCGGCGCCCGCTTCGGCCCCGGCCCGCGCGACGGCCTCATGACGGGCGCGCACGCGCGCTTCGGCTGGAAGATCTGGAAGGTGCGCACGGTCGTCGAAGTCACCGTGCTGACGATCGGCTGGTTGCTGGGCGGCACCGTCGGGTTCGGCACGGTCGCGTTCGCCCTGCTCATCGGGCCCATGGTCGGCGTGACACTGCCGCTGTTGCGGGTTCCGGAACCGTCACGTCTGACGGCCCCGGAACAGGATCAGTCGAGCTCCGCGTCCGCGTAGATGCGCATCGCGTCGCGCACATACTCTGCGCCGTCGACGCCGCCGTAGCGCTTCGCGAAGCGCGGGTCGCCCACGTACATGTCGCCGAGCCCTCGGTAGGCATCCGCACTCGGGGCCGTGCCGCCCCAGCCTCGGCGCACCCAGGCGTAGTGCCGGGCAATGAGGCCCTGCACCGCAGGGTCTGAGGCGGGCGTGCCGGATGCGCGAGCATCCCGAAGCCCCGCCTCGATCGCGGCGGCCTCGGCTGTGAAGGCGGCCTGGCCGTCGGCTCCGAGTTCGCGCCACCAGCGGTCGCTCGTCGCAAAGGTTTCGGCACCCCAGCGCTGTTCGACCTCGTCTTTGTAGACGGTGTGGTCGAAGCCATCAAGCATTTCTTCTGCCATCAGTTGTTCACCTCCTTTCAGTTTGAGAATCGTCGTGGTCACACTCGCAATTCGGCGATCGATGCGATCACGTTCGCGCTCGAGCCAATTCAGCTGCGCCTCGAGGGCCGCGGCATCGTTGGTCTGCCCGGCGAGCACCTCGGCAATCGCCGGCAGCCCGAGCCCTAACTCGCGCAGCAGCAGAATGCGCTGCAGTCGCGTGAGCGCTGCCGCGTCGTAGTAGCGGTAGCCGTTGGCTCCGATCCTCGTCGGCGGCAGCAACCCGAGGTCGTCGTAGTGCCGCAAGGTGCGGCTCGTAGTGCCCGACAACCGGGCGATCTGCTGAATGGACCACTGCATGCCTCGACGCTAGAGGTTGACGCTGCGTCAAGGTCAAGCGAGTTTTCGATTCTGGGGTTGCGCTCGTGGCACTCGCGATATACCGTGACTTCCACAGAACGCGATATATCGCGTGTGGATGCCCCGCCGGGGCGCGGACAAGGAGCACCTCATGGCCCAGGAAACCTGGATCGTCACCGAACCCACCGTCATCGACCTCGAGGTCGTGCGCGCCCTCAAGGTCGGTCTCATCGGGGGGCAGGTTGACATCGTCGCCCACGACGAACCCGGCGCACGCGTCGAGGTGCACTCGGTCTCGGGCCGCGACTTGAAGGTCGCGCTCGAGGGCGACACGCTCGTCGTCGATCACCCGCAGTTGAAGTGGGAGACGTTCTTCGACAACTTCCGGCTCTTCAGCGGCAAGGCCAAGGCCGACGTCAGCATTCTCGTGCCGCGCTCAGCGAAGGTCTCGGTGAGCGTCGTCTCGGCCGAGGGTCTCGTGAGCGGCGTGCACACCGACGTCAGCGTCAACACCGTGAACGGCGACATCGTGCTCGACGGGCTCGTCGGCTCGGTGAGCGTGCACGCCGTGAGTGCTGAGGTGTCGGTGCGCGCCCACGAGGGCGACCTCGACGTGCAGACCGTGTCGGGCGACGTCACCGTCTCGGGCACGATCAAGCGTTTCTCGTGCGATGGAGTCTCGGCCGATGTGGTCGCCGACTTGCGCGGCACGCCTGATCGCATCAAGAACAACTCGGTCGCGGGCGACCTCACGGTGCGGCTCGACGCGGGCGTGCCCGCGCAGTATTCGATTCAGACGATGACCGGAAAGCTGCAACTCGACGACGCTCAGATCAGCGGCGTGAAGGGGCAGTACACCGGACGGTATGGGCAGCTCGCTGGCTCGTTCACCGAGGTGCGCGCGAGCTCGGTGTCGGGTGACGTGTCGGTGGTGCACACCGATCGCGGAGCATCCACGACCGAACCGGAGACGGCCGAGGCCACCTCATGAGCCCTGCTGTGTTCGGCCACGGGCACTTGAGGCTCTACTTGCTCTACGTGCTCGATGAGCGCCCCATGCACGGCTACGAGATCATCCAGGCGCTGAGCGATCGCTTCGGCGGCACCTATGTTCCGTCGGCGGGCACGATCTATCCGCGCTTGGCGAAGCTCGAGGCTGAGGGCCTCGTGACGAAAGAGACGGATGGCCGCAAGACGGTCTACGCAATCACCGACGCCGGGCGCACCGAGTTGAACGACCGGCGCGACGAGCTCGAGGGCATCGAGAGCGGCATCGGCGATTCGGTGCGGCGACTGGCCGACGAGGTGCGGTCATCGGTGACCGAGGCGATGACGACGCTGCGGGCCGAGCTCGCCGCGGCCGCGCGTGAGACACGTGACGACCGGCGCGCGTTCGCTGACGACGCTCGGGATGCCGCACGCGCCGCCGGCGCCGCTGCGAGCAGCGCGGCCAACGCCGCGAGCTCGATGGCCGGAGCCGCGGGGGCAGCCGTCGCCGACGCCGTGCACGACGCCACAACCTCGATGCACTCGACCCTCAGCGAGTCGCGCTCAGACGCCCGCGCTCAATTGCAGCGGGCCGAGGTGCTGCTCGCCGAGTTTCGGCAAGACGTGCGCACCGACCTGCGCACGGCCGCCTCGCGCGGCACGCTCGCCTCGTCGACGATCGACGAGCTCGAGTCGAGCCTGTCGCAACTGCGTGCTGACATCCAGACCCGACTGGGCTGACGTTCCCTCTCTGCGTTCCTTCCCGAACTTCGGAAGATGGCGCGCCCCCGAACTTCGGAAGGGAAGGCGCGCCCCTAGCTTCCCTCGGGCTTTTGGACGCACGAGTTCACGCTCCTTCCACAACAACGGAACGGGTGAATCCGCTTCACGCGTTCCGTCGTTGTGGAAGGTCGCCGAAGCTCTGTGCCGAAAGGAAGGCTCTTCGGCAAGGCAGATGTCGACGCGGGCGGCGACCAGCTCATCGAGGCGACGCGCGCGTTAGCGAGCCCTCCCGGCGGGCGGCTCGAGCAGCTCGAGTCAGTCGGCCCAGCGCAGCGGCAGATAGAGGTCTTGCACGCGGTCGCTAATGGCCGTGTGGTCATTGCGGGTGAAGAGGCCGCACTGATCGACGCTGCAGTCGACGTTCTCGTCGGAGGCCGGCGGCAGCTCAATGTAGGCGGTGAAGGTTCCGGCCTCGGCGTCATCAAATGACCGTGCGCCGAAGAGGCGCCAGGCGAAGGCGCCGTTGATCCAGTTCGAGGCCGCGTATTGCACGACCCCTTCTTCGAACTGCTCCACCTCTTGCGAGCCCACACCGCCAAGACAAGGTCCGGGCCGTGCGTCGAGTTCTGCGGGCACTTTGCAGATCGCGACATAGATGCCGAGATCGGGGTTGAAGCCTTCGCCGCTCACCACGAGGCGGTCACCGCCCGACACCGCCGAGAGGTCAGGCTCAGCACCGGCATCGGTCACGACCGAGATCGAGCGCGTGCGATCGTCGTCGCCCGTCGCCGTCACCGAGGTGGGAAACTCGCCGTCGGGCACGCGTGCCTGCCCCGAGCTGCCCTGCGGCTGGTGCGTCACGATCGGCACCACGACGATGGCGATGATGACGAGCAGCGCCGCGACGATGCCCGCAACGATCCACGGCCAGCGCCGACGACGACGCGGCGAATCGATCGGAGTCTCGGTCACCGCATCAGTCTAAAGAGCGCGCCTGTGCGCGAGCACCGGCCGAACGTCCCCCGAGTAGGCTCGCGCAGGTGACGACAGTGGCCCGCGCACGACCGGGCGTGACCCCGCTCGACCTCGCGGCCGTGTTCGTCGGTGGCCTCATCGGCACGGCCCTGCGCGTGACTCTCGACCTCGCGGTCGTGCACGACCTCGACGAGTTCGCCCTGAGCACGCTCGTCGTCAACACCGTCGGAGCCTTCGTGCTCGGCGTGCTCGTCGCGGCCCTGTGGCCACGCGTGCCGAGCTGGGTGCGCGTGGGGCTTGGCCCGGGCATCCTCGGATCATTCACGACGTTTTCGGCCCTCGCGATCTCGGTGGTCGCCTTGGCGCGCACGGGCGAGATCGCCCTCGCGGTGCTGTCGATCGTGCTGAGCATTGGGCTCGGGATGCTCGCCGCCTGGGCCGGCCTCACCCTCGGTGCCCGGCTCGCGCCGCGGCCGCTGCCCGGCACGCCGTCGCCCGCGCCGCGGGTGCCGCCCGTGTCGGAGGTCGACGAGTGACCCCCCTCGTGTTGCTCGCCGTCGCCGTGGGCGGAGCCCTCGGCGCCGTGCTGCGTCACCTCACGTCGGTGAGTCTCGCGGGCCGCGGTCGCGTGCCTCTCGGCGTGCTCGTGGTCAACGTCGTCGGGTCGTTCGTGGCGGGCGTCGCCCTCGGCGCCCCGCTCGACCCCACGGTGCAGCTGATCCTCGTGAGTGGCCTGTGCGGGGGTCTCACGACCTTCAGCACCCTCGCCGTCGAGACGATTCAGCTCACGCTCGAGGGCAAGCACCGCGCGGCAGCTTGGAGCGTCGCCCAGAACCTCGTCTTCGCCATCGCGGCGACAATCCTCGGCCTCGCCCTGGGCCTTGCGCTCAGCACCACCCTCGCCTGACCGGCCGCCCATGAAGAGCCGGCCAGGCGAGGACCCGCGCTAACCCTTTTCGGCGCCCTCGGTCGTGTTCATGATGCGCTTCTGGAAGATGAAGAAGAGCACCGCGACCGGAATGGTCATGAGCACCGCCGCAGCGAGTTGCAGCGGGAACTGGTTGCCCGAACCCAACTGCCCCGAAACGAGTGAGGCCACACCGGTCGTGAGCGTATTGAGCTCGGGGCTCTGCCGCGACACGATGAAGTGGCCGAGCTCGTTCCATGACCCCTGGAAGCTCAAGATGAAGAGCGTCACGAGGGCTGGTCTCGCCATGGGCAGCACGATCGTCCAGTAGATGCGGAACGTGCTCGCGCCATCGATGCGCGCCGCTTCTTCGATGCTCACCGGGATCGAGTCGAAGAACTGCTTCATGATGAACACCCCGGCCGCCGTTGACAGCAGCGGGATGATCATGCCCCCGTAGGTGTCGTAGAGCCCGAGCTGCTGCAGGATCAAGAAGCGCGGAATCAAGAGAACGACGCCCGGCACCGACAGAATCGCGATGAAGGCGACGAACACGAACGTGCGACCCCGAAACTGCAACCGCGAGAGCGCATAGCCCGCGAGCGAGTCGAAGAACACGCGACCGACCGTCACGACCGTCGAGATGAGCAGGGTGTTGCCCGCCCACTGTGCGAACGGCACGTCTCCGAACAGTCGCGCATAGGCGGCGAAGGTCACCGTCTCCGGAATCAGGCTCAGCGCGTTCTGCGTTGCCTCAGCATCCGTCTTGAATGATGCGGCGATCGAGATGATGAACGGGTAGATGTAGATGATCGCGAGCCCGATGAGAATCAGATAGCCAACGAGCATGCTGCTGCGCGCTCGGGCGCCGATTCTCTTGCGGCGGTGCAAGCGTCGCGGCGGAGTCGGCACATCGCCCTCGAGCGTCGGAACCGTGGCGGTCATCGCAGGCCTCCGTCTACCGTGAACGCTGCGCCCGCAGCCGCCTTGTCGGCAGCAGTCGTCTCAGTGTTCGCCGTCGAACTCTTGCGCTTCTTCGGCCCGCGCTCTTTCAAGAACCAGCGCTGCAGCAGCGTGAGCACGATGATGAACAAGAACAGGATGAACGCAATCGCCGCACCCTGGCCCCACTCGAGATCGACAAACGAGCTGCGGTAGGCGAGGAAGGCCGGGGTGGCGATCGTGCCACCCGCGGATGCTCCGCCGAGAACGTAGATCTGGTCGAAGACCTGCCACGAACCGATGAGTCCGAGCGTGAGCACCGTGAACAGCGTGGGCCGCAGCATCGGAATGGTCACCGAGAAGAACTTGCGCACCGGCCCGGCACCGTCCATGAGCGACGCCTCGTCGATCTCGGCGCCAATGCTCTGCAGTGCCGCCAAGAACAACAGCATGAACGTGCCCGAGGTCGTGAAGATCGCGAGCATGATGAGCGAGGTCATGGCGACCGACGGCCCAGCGAGCCACTCCCAGCCCGAGACGCCGAGAAAGCCAGGTTCGGCGAGCGCGGGCGGTGGCTGTGTGATGCCGAACGCCGACAAGGCGCCGTGAATGAGACCGGTGGAATCGTTGAACCAGTCGGGGCCGTCAATACCGAACGCCCCAATCACCGCATTCACCGCACCGGATGCCGTGAACAAGAACTGGAAGACGATGACGATGGCAACGGTGCTGGTCACCGAGGGAAAGTAGAACGCCGTGCGGAAGAAGCCCTTACCGCGCAGCGCTGCACGGTTGACCTGGATGGCGAGCAAGAGCGACAGGATCGTCTGGAGCGGCACCACGAGCAACACGTAGTAGAGGTTGTTGCGCACCGAGATGCCGAAGTTGCGTCGATCGAGACCCTCGTCGACGGTGATCGCCGCATAGTTCTCGAGCCCGACGAAGTTGACGCGCGGGTTGAGCGGCGACTGAAATCCGTTCCAGTCGCTGAGGCTCACCCAGAACGCGAGAACGATCGGGATGACGAGAAAGACAGCGGTGATGATCACGGCCGGGGC
>CALRMP020000058.1:0-17100 GCA_943369205.1 Gulosibacter massiliensis
GACGGCCGGGAGTGCATCCCTCGCCAAACACCGCGATGGCACCGCGATCGACGCCGGCGGACTCGTGCCCGACCTTCACGACGTCAACAGCTGGACTCAGGCGGTTGGAGCGGTTGAACCGCTCGAGATGCTTGAGGTGCAACTGGCGAACTCGATCGCGCCGTTCATCCTGGTCGATCGCTTGCGGCCCTCACTCGCGGCGTCGCCCTTTGCACGCACCTACGTCGTCAACGTGAGTGCGATGGAGGGCGTGTTCGGCCGGGGATACAAGGGGCCGGGGCATCCGCACACCAACATGGCGAAAGCGGCCATGAACATGCTCACGCGCACGAGTGCGCGGGAAATGTTCGAGACGGACGGCATCTTGATGACGAGCGTCGATACGGGGTGGATCACTGACGAGCGTCCGCACCCCACGAAGCTGCGCCTCGCCGAGGAAGGCTTTCATACCCCCCTCGATCTCGTTGACGGGGCGGCACGGGTCTACGATCCGATCGTGCGCGGCGAAGCCGGCGACGACCTCTTCGGCGTCTTCTTGAAGGACTACCGCCCGTCGCAGTGGTGAAGCACTCTCTGGTGAGGCAAGTGGGTCGGCCGATACGCCGGGTTCTGTTCCAGGAATCGCTTCCCTTCGACGGCCATCTCTCTCGGGACTACGTTGCCGCAGCCCTCTAGCGGTCTACCCGACACCTCGGCGAGCCGCGTCAACGGTGTCTGTCTGACCTTGCTCCGGGCGAGGTTTACCTAGCGAGCCCGATCACTCGGGCCCCTGGTGGTCTCTTACACCACCGTTTCACCCTTACCCCGAGCCGAAGCCCGTGGCGGTCTGCTCTCTGTTGCACTGTTCTCGCGCATTACTGCGGGTGGGTGTTACCCACCGCCCTGCCCTACGGAGCCCGGACGTTCCTCGGCGAAGTCGTTCCCCTTGCGGGGCGTGCCTCCGACGCGACCGTCTGGCCGGCCCACTTGCGTGTCTCAGGATACGCCGCTGCGACGACTACCGAACACGCGAGCGCACGCGCGGCAGTGGCATCGCATGCGTCACGAGCGTGGAGCGACCACGGATGCGGCGCCGGTAGTTGCGGCGAATGCTCGACAGCCAGAGCCACATGACGTCGTCGAGGTCGGCGCGGGTTTCCCGATGCTGATCAGTGTCGAGTGACTGAATGGGTGGCGGCTCGGACAGCGCGGTGGGTGGCGAGACGAATGACAGAGACACGATGGGCACAGACACGATGGAGCAACCTTCCCCAGAGCGGACATGAATTCCGCCGGGGTCTTGGGCGTGCTCTCACGCTACTGCGCCAGCATGCGGCCTGGCTGACCGTTAGGTCACGATCTGGGTGTCGATCGGGGCGGCACACGCAGAGTCGAGCGCGACGCCAGCGTCGGTTGATTGCCGGCGTGCTGCAGAATCACCTCGAGAACGTCGTCGAGGGCTCGCGAGGTGACCTGGAGGGCCACATCGCGCAACGTCATGCTTTGCGAGCGGGCGTAATTGCGAAGAGCCGCGAATGCTTGGTCCATGTCGAGCGCACCGACCGCGGCGAGCACACCCTTTGCTTGCTCGATGAGCACGCGGCTTTCGAGGGCGCGCTGAAGTTGCTCATTGAGCACGTGGGTCTCACGAGTACTGCGCTCCTGCAGAATTCCGATCGTGGCGATGTCGGCGAGTGCTTGAGCGATGAGGGCGTCTTGCACAGAAGGGTCACCGGGGCGCGAACTGAAGAGGTTCATGGCACCGAGCACTTGTCCGCGCAACCGCATGGGCGTCGCGTAGACCGCGTGGAATCCTTGCTGAAGTGCTGCCGCCTGAAACACGGGCCACTCGGCGCCGTCCGCCGCGATGTCGCCGACCATGACCGCCGAGCCTTGGCGGAAACAGTCGACACACGGGCCAGCGCCCGCGCTGAGCTGAATGACCTCGACGAACTGGGCTTGTTCGCTCGTTGACGCGACGAGCTGTAAATCACCGCTGGCGTCGGCCAGCACCAACCCGCCGGCATCGACATCGAGCAAGTCAACGCAGACATCGACGAGCGTGTGCAGCAGATCGATGATGTCGAAATCCGCAATCATCGTGTCGGCAACGGCAACGAAGGCATCAGCAACTCGTTGGTCCCGCGACTTCTCGCTCATGCCGATTCCTTTGGATAAGGATGCACAGCCCCACCTGGGCCAGGTGGCGATCAGAGCACGGTGTCGACGGGCCACGAAGAGGCAGAGCCGAGTGAGGCGAAGTCCACGGTATGCCCGGCTGCGCACGAGCAGAGCCCCTACACTGGCCTCTCCGACGCTCTCGCCCTTCGTGGCGGCGTTCCGCCGGTCAACCGGGCGGGAGCTGCGATGTCAGGGTCACTACCGCCTCAGGGCGCGCGCGACGACCAGTTCTCGGCTGTCGACCTCTGCAGGCCCTTCATCGACGGGCTTCCGATTTCGGGAGCGTTGATTTCTGTCGTTGATCGGAGCGGTCACCGCTCGACAGTGGCCGCCACCGATCCGGTTGCGGCTCGCTGGGATGAGCTCGAGCTTGAACTCGGCCTCGGCCCGTTGCTCGACGCGATCACTGACTCGGCACCGCTCCTCGTGAGCGATGTCAGCACACCAGCAGTCAACCCCCTGATCGGAGCTGCCCTTGAGAACCTCGGGGTTCGGGCACTCTTCACTTTTCCGCTCACGATGGGGTTCGCGACCGTCGGTGTTGTCGGCCTCTATCGCTCCTCCCCCGGTGCCTTGACGGCCGACTCCGTCAGCACGGCTCTCTCGCTCGCCCGCGCGGTCACCGTGCCCGCTGTGCGCGAAGCGTTGCGTCGCGCCGACGAGAACAGCGAGCCCCGAGCCGTCGACACCAGCCCGGGTCTCCGGCGTGAAGTTCATCAAGCGACCGGAGTGCTGAGCGTGCTCCTCGCGGTGTCGATCAGCGAGGCATTCGCGCGGCTTCGGGCCTTTGCGATATCAAGCGAACAATCGATCACCGCAGTATCGCGCGACATCATCGACGGAACGATCGACGCGCGCGCTTTCGACTAGCGGGCCGGGTGCGGCGCGGCCGGGTCAGCGCGAGAAGGATGCGCGGGCATCCATCGCGTCATTCGCGCACTTATCGGCGCGCCCATTCTGCAGTCGCGGCACCCACTCGAACCGCACCGGAGTTCCGGTCAAGAGCAGTCGGGCTTCGTGCGCGAGTTCGGCCATTGCGGGGTGCTTGATCTTCCAGCGGCCCATCATCTGCTCGACGACGAGCTTGGAGTCCATGCGCACGGTCAAGTGGGCGTTGGGATCAAGCTCGAGCGCACGACGCACGCCCGCGAGCATGCCGGTGTACTCAGCGACATTGTTCGTGGCCGTGCCGACCCAGACGCCGACCTCGGCAAGCACTTCGCCAGAAATCGGGTCGATCACGATCGCTCCCCCGGCGGCCGGGCCGGGGTTGCCGCGCGAACCCCCGTCTGCCTCGACGATCAGCTCGCGCGTCACAGTCCGCTCTCGTCGGTCCGCACGAGAATCGCGTTCGAGTCGGGGCACAAGAGCACCGCATCCGGCGCCGCTGCGCGGACGGTCGCCAAGTCACTCCCGGTCAACTCCACGCCGCTCGCGCTCGAGATGCGGGCCCGCAGGTGCGAGGCACCGACACCGTAGCGTTCGCGCTGCTTCTCGTAGAGGGCCATCAAGTCGGCCGGCACCTGCGCAACGATTGCGTTGCGCTTCTCTTGGGCAACGGCGCGCTCAGCGGCGATCACCTGGAGAGCGGCGTCGCGCGCCGACACTGCCTCAGCGAGCGTGGCTTCGTGTTGCTCGCGCGCCGAGGTCGCCGATGCAAGCTCACTCTCGAGCGTTTCCACCTTCTCCATGACCGAGAGCTCGATCTCTTCAAGATCGCCCAGGCGGCCACGGAGTGATTCGAGCTCGTGCTCGAGGCCCTGAATGTCTTTGACCGACGAACTCTGCTGGAGGCGGCCGTCGTCACGAGAGATGCGCGCCTCGACCAGCTGCACGTCGCTCTCGACTCGCCCGAGTTCGATGCGGGCGTCTTCGAGCTCACCGCGACGCTGCATGACGAACTCGCGCATGACCTCGGCCTCGGCCGCGAGGGCCTCAACCGTGGCGCGTTCGGGAAGCGACCGCTCGCGGTGCGCTAGCTGTTGCAGTGCCGTATCGAGAGCTTGAACGTCGAGTAGCAGACGCTGCATTTCAGGGCTGGCGGTGGGGGCCATGCGGAGGTCACCTCGGTGGTCGTAAGCGTCAATCGGTTAGGCCCTACTGTACGACCACGAAGTCCCATGGATCAGTGCGCAGCTCGCTCACGATGACCTCAACGCCCGGCAGCGCCGCGCGCAACTCGTCGGCCGCCGTATCGAGCCAGAGCCACTCGCTCGCCCAGTGGGAGACGTCGATGAGCGCCGGCCCACCGGCGACGCGCGCCGTCTCGACAGCCTCACTCGCGGGGTGGTGACGCAAGTCGGCGGTGATGTACACGTCGGCCGTGCGCACGGCCTGCTCGCTCAAGAGCGAATCGCCCGCACCACCACAGACCGCGACACGCGACACCGGCCGGTCGAACTCTCCAGCGACGCGAACTCCCGTCGCTGTCGCCGGCAGGATGCCCGCGAGCCGCCGCGCGAGGGCCCCGAGCGTCGTCGGCTCGGGCAGCGCCCCGACCCGCCCGAGGCCGAGGCCGGGCGCGGTCTCGACGATCGGGAGAGCATCCGTCACCCCCAGAAGCTCAGCGAGACGCGCGCTGGTTCCCGTCGCGACGACGTCGGCGTTGGTGTGCGCTGCGTAGAGAGCGCAGCCACCGCGAATCAGTCGCGCGAGGAGTGCACCTTTCGCCGTTGACTCGGCGATCGTCGTGACCCCGCGCAGCAGCAGCGGGTGATGCACGAGGAGGAGATCGGCGCCGCGCTCAACGGCTTCATGGACGGTCTCGGCGACGGCGTCGACCGCGAGCATGATCGTCGTCACGGGCGCAGCGGGGTCGCCGCTGAGCAAGCCGGGAGCGTCCCACGCCTCCGTGCCCTCGAGAGGCCATAGCGTCTCGGCGCACGCCGTGACGTCGGCGAGCGTCGTCACGGTGCGCTCGGGGCCGATGGCGGCGGCGGACTCCAGCGCCCTTCGATCACCGGTTGCTCCTCGATGGCGACGGGGATATCGGTCGTCATCGTCTCTGCGCCCTCGAGTTGAGCGGCTTCTCGCTCGGCCGCCTGCAGCTTCCGAAGCGCCGGGATTCCCGCGACGATCGGCGTGAGCAGCCCGAGAACAAGGGCGATCGCGACGCCCAAGTCGGCGGTCGGGAGCGGGTCGTCAAACGAGATTCCGAGGAGCGGCCACGCGTAGCCCTGCCACTGCAACCCGGTCACCGTCGCGCTCGTGAGCCCCCAGCCGATCGCTGTAATCACGAGCAGCATGATGGTGTTCACCCAGCGGACGGCCGGGTAGACGCCACCGCGTGCGAGCAACGACGGCGAGTGCACCCGTCGGTTTCGAATCATGGTCTCCGCGCCGAAGATGCCAGCCCACGCGGCAACCGGAACCGCAAGGGTCGTTACGACGTCACGGAACAAGTCCGTCACGTCGGCGACGAAGAACGCCAGACCGACTGTGGCGAGGGCGGCGAACACAACCGCGATCACGACGGCGACCTGGCGTGAGGTACGGATGCCCACCGACAGCAACGCGAATCCGCCCGAGTACAGCGCCAGCGTGGCGGCCGCCAAGAGGCCGAGGGCGACGGCGAGCACGAGCGGCACCGGGTACCAGAGCGGAAGCATGCGCGCGACGATGTCGACGGGGTTCTCGACGAGTCCTTCCGCGACGAACGGGTTCGAGGCCGCGAGGAGCGCGCCCCAGCTGATGAGCACGAAGGTCGGAACGGTGGCCCCGAACGCCGTGAAGAGCACCGCCGCCGAGCCCGCAGAGTCTTTACCCTGATAGCGCGCGACGTCACCGCTGCTGTTCGCCCACGCGAGGCCGACGACGCTGAACACGAGAATCGCACCGCTCGCCAGGAGCAACCACGGGCCGTCGGCGACCGAGAGCGCGGCGCCCACGTCGACGTACGACACCGTGAGCGCAATCACCCCAGCGATCAGCACGAGGCCCAGAATCGTCACGATGGCGCTGAGAACGGCCACCGCACGGAAACCGAGTCCCGCAACAACCGCCGCGATCACCAGTGCACCACCCGCGACGGCGAGAGCCAGGTCGAGGCGTGCAATGCCCGTCACGACGGATCCGCCGATGAGCACCTCGGCGACGCCGATCCCAAGAATCCACAGCAGCGCACCCGCCCAGATGAGGCGGGTCACCACGGCGAGCAGTGCGGGAATCCCGTTGCCGACCATGCCGAAGGTCGCTCGTGAGACCACCATCGTGGGCTGGCCGCTCCACTTGCTCGCGAGCGTGCCGAGCCCCAGCGGCAAGAACGAGACCGCGACACCGATAAGGGTCGCCAAGATCGACTGACGCAGGCTCATGCCGAGGCTCAACAGCACCCCGCCCAGGCCCAGGCTCACGACCGAGGCGTTGACGGCGAACCACATCCAGAACATGCGGATCGAACGACCCGTGCGGTACTCGGCGGCGGTTGACTCAAGGCCCGTGCGCTCAACGCGGGGCACGCGGACGACAGCCACGGGCTCGCTCGCCGCATCCTCGTCACTCTCGTCACTCTCGACGACCTCCGGTGCGACGACGCCGTCGTCGACCCACTCCGTCTCGTCGACGGACTCCATGCGCCACGGTTGCTCCGGCTCAGGGTTCGCGGTCGTGGCGGTTTCGCCCGTGGGGGCGTCCGCGGCCGCAAGGAGCGCCTCGAAAGCGGTCGGCGCGCTCACGACGGGCACGGTGCCATCGGGAACACCGGGCTCGACCAACTCAGGAGGTGCCGGCACCGAGCCGGGAGGAGGAGGCACGGCCGTGACCGCGACCCCCAGGGGAGGCGGAGCATCGGCGAGTGCCAAATCGAGATCGTAACCGGTTGGCGCGGCGGGAACCTCGGGAGCCAGCGCGGGCACTACTGCGGGTGGCTCCGCGGCCGGCGCCTCAGCCCACGACGGCTCTGCGGCCGGCGGCTGAATGGCCGGTGGCTGAATGGCCGGCGGCGCAACGACGGGCGATGCGGCGAGCGGTGCAACCACCACGGGGATCACTCCCGTGAACTGCGACCGAACGTCGGAGACAAGTTGATCGGCATCGGGCACGGCGGCCTCACGCACTTGCTGTTCCCACTCGGCGAGGCGCGCTGCCTCTTCGGTGCGCAGTTGCAACTCGCGCTCAACAAGGTCGAGCAACGACGAGGTGTCACGGTCAGAGGCGTCGAGGTCGGCCGCCGCCAGCAGTTCGCTGTCGGAAAGCGACTGACGCTGCGGTGGCGCAGGAATTGCGGGCGCGACATCGACGGCGGGCGCCTCAGCGACCGGTTCGCTCACCGGCGGCGGAGTGGTGAACGGTGTCGAAGTCGTGAACTGCGGCGGCGGCACCTGCGGGGCGACCTGCGGCAACTGCTCAGCAAGAGCGTTGGCGAGCGCGTCATCGTCGGTCACGGTCGGCTCGTAGCTCACTCCCCCCGGTGGAGGCGTGAACGTCGAGCGCCGAGGCCCGGGCGGAAGGGCGGAATCGTCCCCAGCGTCGGGCGGCAGCTCGTCGTCGACCATGGTGTGATGATAGGGCGATCAGGGCGCAGACTGCGGGTGCCGAGCCGAGGAGAGCACAGCAACGCCAATCAAGATGAGAGCAAGACCGATCCACCCCAGCGGGTCAAGACGCTCACCGACGACAACAATTGCCAGCAGGGTGGCGACAAGCGGCTCCAGCAGAGTGATCACGGTGACCGTGCTCGAGCGGAGCGCGCGAATGCCCCAGCCGAAGAACAGGTAGGCCACGAACATCGGCCCGAGAGCGAGATACGCGGCGAGGCCGACGTTCTGCAGGCTGCCGATCAACGGCGCTCCGACGACAAGCAAGACGACCGCGAGCGGAATGGCCGCAAGCCCGAACGCCGCCCCCATCGTCGCGCGACCCGTGTGCCCGCTGCGAATGATCGTTCCCGAGGCGAAGGTAAAGAGTGCATACCCGGCACCCGCGAGGAATCCGAGTGCGACGCCGGCCGGGATACCTGCGGGGTCGACCGGCGACCCGGCGCCGTGGCCTCCCACGACGAGCAGGGCGACGCCGGTGATCGCGATGGCGGCACTGAGCATCCAGCGCACCGTCAATCGTTGCCGGTGAATGCGCCACTCCAAGAGGGCCGCGAACAGCGGACCCGAACCGAGCGCGACGACATTGCCGATCGCAACGCCCGCGAGGTCCATGGCCGCATAGAAGGCGAGCGGGTAGACGACCATCCCCAGTGCTGCCGCGATGAGCCAGGGCCGCACGGTGCGATCGCGAACCACGTCGACCGCTCGCGCACGGTTCGTGAGAAACAGCAGCGCGCCACCGAGTGCCATGGTGCTCGCCCCGATGGCGAGCGGGCTCACATCGTCAGAGAAAAACGCTGCCGCGGTGCCCGTCGTACCCCACAACACGCTGGCAGCGACGAGCGCCCAGATGGCAGACGACACGGGCGGCTCCTGATGCTCGAGCGAGGCAACGTAGGGTGGTCAGCATGACCGAAAAAGACTTGCTTGCGCACTGGACAACAGCACGCTGGCACATCATTGTGTCGCAACTCGCCCCGACATTCCTGCTGGCCGTGACGGTGTGGATGCTCATCGAGGGTCTCGCCGACACTCCCCTGCCGGTGCGGCTCGCTGCCGCCGGCATCTTGCTCGCCTCGGGTGTGCTCGGTGCTGCTGCGCAATTCGCGGCCGCGCAAGAGGGCCTCGCCGTCATCACGGAGTTGCGGGCGCTGCCGACCGTCTCGGCGATCGGAGCGCGCGTGATCGCGAGCGCGCGCGGCGTCGATGTCGTGCGCTTCGTCGGCCCCGCGGTCTTCATCGCGGTCTTTGCCGCGCTGCTGTGGGCGCTGTTTCTCTAGTCGCGCGCGCGTCACGCGCGTAGGCCTGCACGAGGAGGTGGCCGCGCACGTCGCCCATCCGCTCGATGAGCGATGCGACGGCGGTCGCCGAGACTCCCGCGACGACGAGGTCATCAGGGCCAAGTGCGCGCAGCGGTCGACACCGCACGCGAATCACGTGCCAGCCCACCTCGCGCAGCAGCTGGTCTTTGCGCCGGTCGGTGCGTTCGCGGCGGCCGACGTGCTCGTCGGCGTTGCGACCAACCGTGTCGAGCTCGATCGCGATCGCGAACTCGGGAATGATGACGTCGGGCCAGACCTCGAGTCGCCCAAAGAACGGGGTGCGCACGCGCACGGCCGTGCGCGTGAGATCGACATCGAGCCGGTCGGCGATGAGCGCGCGCAGTCGACCTTCGGCCGCCGAGGTGGCTCGAGGCGCACTTTCACTGTGAAAGGCCTCGCCGGGCGCAACCTCGGCCGCCGATCTCCACAATTCAGGAGTCGCCGCACGGTGCACGGGCGCGACACGCTGTGCGGGCATCCGTCGAGCCCCACGCTCTGTCGTTTCTCCTGAATTGTGGAGACGATCGCTGTCGGGGGGCGGGATGCTCGCTCGCGGTGCGCGCGGCCACTTCGGCATGCTCGGCAGCAGAGAGGGAGTCGAGCACACCGGGCACCACGATCGGCTCGACCGCGAGCGGCCGGGGCGCGCGCGCTGCTCGGCCGGGGTCGCCACGAACTCGTGGCCGACGGCGCACACCCACACGAGGTACACCTCGGCCCCGGGCGGAATCTGCGACAGGAGCAACTCGCCGTTGCGGTCGGGCCGAAACTGCTCGACAAGCTTCGTGAAGGGGGCCCACGCATCACGATAGGTGCCGATGGGGTACGGCACCGCGAGCCCCGTCACGCGCTGCCGCCGCGCCCACCACTCGTCACGACTTACCGGCACGCCCGTCACGCTACGTCGCACGCCCGACACCGCCCGCGACGATCGACCGGCGACGATCGGACGAGCCACCTGGTGGGCCCTGAGGGACTCGAACCCCCGACATCCTCGGTGTAAACGAGGCGCTCTACCAACTGAGCTAAGAGCCCGGAGGCTCCAGACTATCGCCGCGCGTTAGAGAGCGTCGAGCGCGGCACGGTAAGCGGCGAACGGCCGGGCCTCCCCCGGGTCGCTCGCAAAGGATGCCCGCACGATGCCGCCGGTATCGACGAGCACGGTCGCGCGCGTCGCGAAGCCCTTCTCGGGCAAAAAGGCCCCGTACCGCTCGGCAACGTCGCCGTGCGGCCAGAAGTCAGCGAGGAGGGACACATCAATGCGCTCGTGATCGGTAAAGGCACGCAAGCTCGCGGTCGAGTCGACCGAGATGCCGACGACCGTGACACCCGCCTCGGCGAAGAGTGCCCGGTGCTCACGGAGCTCGTCCCACTCCGCCGTGCAGGTCGGCGAAAACGCGAGCGGAAAGAACACGAGGGCTACCGATGATTCGCGTCGCAACCCGGAGAGCGAGACCGACTGCCCGTACTGATTGCGCAGGGTGAAGTCGGGCGCCGAATCTCCCGGAATGGGGAGCGACGGAGTGGTCACGGAGGCCTCGCTCGCTGTGTTCGATCCCGCTCGGAGGTGCCCGGCGGGGATGACTAGACTCGGTATCGCTCGCGCGATCGCCTCGCCGCAACCCGGCAAGGCGTTTGAGCCGACACACTCTGTCTACCACCAGGAAGAGGTCAAGGGTGACGGTCAACGACCAGGATCCGTACTCAGTCGGACACACGGATGCGGATCCGGAGGAAACCGCCGAATGGAACGAATCGCTCGACGAGCTCGTTCATGAGCGGGGGCCGCAGCGCGGGCGCGAGATCATGCTCAGCCTGCTCAAGCGGTCGAAAGAGCTGCACCTCGGCGTGCCGATGGTGCCGACCACTGACTACCTGAACACGATCGCCTCGGAGAACGAGCACGAGTTTCCCGGTGATGAAGAGATCGAGCGTCGCTACCGCGCGTGGATCCGCTGGAACGCCGCCATCACGGTGCACCGCGCGCAGCGGCCCGGCATCGCGGTCGGTGGCCACATCTCGACCTACGCGTCGAGCGCGGCGCTGTACGAGGTCGGCAACAACCACTTCTTCCGCGGTGCCGATCACCCGACGGGTGGCGACCAGGTCTTCTACCAGGGCCATGCCTCCCCCGGCATGTACGCCCGCGCCTTCCTCGAAGGTCGCTTGACGGCGCAGCAGCTCGACGGTTTCCGGCAAGAGAAGTCGCACGCCGGCGAAGGTGGGGGGCTCTCGAGCTACCCGCACCCTCGTTTGATGCCCGACTTCTGGCAGTTCCCGACCGTGTCGATGGGGCTCGGCCCGATCAACGCGATCTACCAAGCGCAGGTCAACAAGTACGTGACCAATCGCGGCATCGCCGAGGCGGACGACACGCAAG
Source organism: Gulosibacter massiliensis (assembly GCA_943369205.1). Classification (GTDB taxonomy): domain Bacteria; phylum Actinomycetota; class Actinomycetes; order Actinomycetales; family Microbacteriaceae; genus Microcella; species Microcella massiliensis_A. Next base: position 11,400 of record CALRMP020000058.1, read on the forward strand.
TGTGGGCGTTCTTGGGTGACGGCGAAATGGACGAGGTCGAGAGCCGCGGCGCACTGCAACTCGCCGCCAACGACGGTCTCGACAACTTGAACTTCGTCATCAACTGCAACCTGCAGCGACTCGACGGCCCCGTGCGCGGCAACGGAAAGATCATTCAGGAGCTCGAGAGCTTCTTCCGTGGTGCCGGATGGAACGTCATCAAGGTCATTTGGGGTCGCGAGTGGGATGCCCTGCTCGACGTCGACCACGACGGTGCCTTGCGCGATTTGATGAATCGCACCCCCGACGGCGACTACCAGACCTACAAGGCCGAGTCGGGCGCGTTCATTCGCGAGAACTTCTTCGGCCGTGACCCGCGCACAGCGGCGATGGTTGCGGATTACACCGACGACCAGATCTGGGGCCTCAAGCGCGGTGGCCATGACTACCGCAAGGTCTACGCGGCGTTCAAGGCCGCGAGCGAGCACAAGGGCCAGCCGACGGTCATTCTCGCCAAGACCGTCAAGGGCTATGGCCTGGGCCCGAGTTTCGAGGGGCGTAATGCGACGCACCAGATGAAGAAGCTCACGCTCGACAACCTCAAGCAGTTCCGCGATGAAATGCGGATTCCGATCACGGATGCTCAGCTCGAGGCCGACCCCTACCAGCCTCCCTACTACCACCCGGGAGACTCCGACCCGGCGATCGAGTACCTCCACGAGCGCCGGCGCGCGCTCGGCGGGTATGTACCCGAGCGTCGCTCGAAGTACACCCAGATCACCCTGCCCGACGACGCGATCTATGAAGTCGCGAAGCGCGGTTCGGGCAAGCAAGAGGTCGCCACGACGATGGCGTTCGCCCGACTGCTGAAAGACCTGCTGAAGGCGAAAGACTTTGGTCACCGTCTTGTGCCGATCATCCCCGATGAAGCGCGAACCTTCGGCATGGACGCCTACTTCCCGACGTCGAAGATCTACAACCCGAACGGCCAGCACTACACCTCGGTCGACCGGGAGCAGTTGCTCGCCTACAAGGAGAGCCCTCAGGGCCAGATCATCCACACGGGCATCAACGAGGCCGGAGCGGTGGCAGCGTTCACCGCGGTCGGAACGAGCTATTCGACGCACGGCGAACCGCTCATTCCGATCTATGTCTTCTACTCGATGTTCGGGTTCCAGCGCACGGGAGACGCCTTCTGGGCCGCGGGCGACCAGATGACCCGCGGATTCATCATCGGCGCGACCGCGGGCCGCACGACGCTCACGGGTGAAGGTCTCCAGCACGCCGACGGGCATTCCCCGTTGCTGGCGAGCACAAACCCCGCGGTCATCACCTACGACCCCGCCTACGGGTACGAGATCGGTCACATCATGCGCGCGGGCATTGAGCGCATGTATGGAGGCACGCACCAGCAGCCGAACGTCATGTACTACCTTACGGTCTACAACGAGCCGAACGTGCAGCCTGCCGAACCCGAAAACCTCGACGTCGACGGGCTGCTGCGGGGTCTGTACCTGCTCAAGCCGAGCACCGCGATGGGCCCGAAGGCTCAGCTGCTCGCCTCGGGTGTCGCGGTTCCGTGGGCGCTCGAAGCTCAGCACCTGCTCGCTGAGGACTGGAACGTCTCGGCTGACGTCTGGAGCGTCACGTCGTGGAACGAACTGCGCCGGGACGGTCTCGCGGTCGATGAGCACAACTTCTTGCGCCCGACCGAGCCGCCGAAGGTGCCCTACGTCACGACAAAGCTGCAGGGCGCCGAAGGGCCCTTCATCGGCGTGAGCGACTTCATGCACGCCGTGCCCGACCAGATTCGCCAGTTCGTGCCCGGTGACTACGCGACCCTGGGTGCCGATGGCTTCGGCTTCAGCGACACGCGGCCCGCTGCGCGGCGCTTCTTCACGATCGATGGCCCATCGATCGTGGTGCGCACGCTGCAACAGCTCGCCCGTCGAGGCGTTGTCGACCCGAGCGCGGTTCCCGCCGCGATCGAGAAGTATCGCTTGTACGACGTCACGGCCGGTACCACCGGTTCCGCGGGCGGCGAGTCCTAGCACCGAGCGGGGGCCCGGGCGACTCCGCTTCGGGCCCCTCGCTTCACTGAAGGAGCACGGTGGCAGAGCTGACCAAGGCACAAACCTTGCAATGGTTGCGCAACATTTCGGGAGAGCTGGCGACAGCAACCCTGAAACGTCTTGACGACACGCTGCCGTGGTACGGCACGATGCCTCCGAGCAGGCGGTCAGCCGTTGGGCTCGTCGCCCAAGCGGGCATCACCTCGTTCATCAGCTGGTACGACGACCCCACCTCACAACCGTGGATCGCCGCCGACGTCTTCGGAGCAGCGCCGCGGGAGCTGCTGCGCTCGGTGAGCCTGCAACAGACCCTTCAACTCATTCGTGTCGTCGTCGAAGTGGTGGAAGACCGCGTGAAAGACCGCGACGAGAACCTGCGCCACGGAATCCTGCTCTACAGCCGTGAGATCGCCTTCGCTGCGGCCGACGTCTACGCCCGCGCCGCGGAGGCACGGGGACTGTGGGATGCCCGCCTCGAGGCTCTCGTCGTCGACTCGATCCTCAGCGGCGAGTACGACAATGAGCTTCCGAGCCGCATCGCGGCCCTCGGTTGGAACGGGCACGGTGAGGTCTGCGTGCTCGTGGGAACGGCACCGCGCGTCGTCGATGTCGACCAGATCCGCCGCACAGCCCGACACGTCGATGCCGATGTGTTGATCGGCGTGCAGGGAAGCCGACTCGTCGTGGTCATCGGCCGTGCGACCCCGCGGGGCGAGAATGAAGCGCCCGCCGAGCACGCACACACCTTCGCGCAAATCGCCGAGGCGCTTGAGCCGAGTTTCGGCACCGGTCATCTGGTGCTCGGGCCCGAAGTCGCCGACGTCGTCGAGGCGGGTAAGAGCGCCAAAGCGGCGCTCGCGGGCTTCGCCGTCGCTCGATCGTGGCGAAACGCACCGCGCCCGACACTGGCCGACGACCTGTTGCCCGAACGCTCCCTTGCGGGCGACCCCATCGCACGCGGAACGCTCATCAACCGCATCTACCGACCCCTCAAGGCGCACAACCCCGAACTCCTCATCACACTGTGGGCGTACCTCGACAACGGGCGCAGCCTCGAAGCGACCGCGCGCGAGCTGTTCGTGCACCCCAATACCGTGCGCTACCGCCTCAAGCGCATCAGCGAAGTCATCGGCTGGGACGCCACGGGCGCCCGCGAAGCGCTCATTCTGCAGTGCGCCCTCATCGTCGGGTCGATCGCCGAGCCCGAGCCCCCGGTGCGCCGCTGAGTGTAGGTCGCCCACAAGGTCGTTGTACGTTTGTGCACGACATCCCCACCACCGCCCCGCACCGCCCCTTGGGAGGATGAAACTCATGATTGTCGTCGTGGCACCCGGCCAGGGCTCGCAGACCCCCGGCTTCTTGGAGCCCTGGATCACCGAACCCGTCTTCCGCGAACGCCTCGAGCGCTACTCGGAGGCCGCCGGTCTCGACCTCGTCGCGCACGGCACCGTGTCGGACGCCGACACGATTCGCGACACGGCTGTCGCCCAGCCCCTCATTGTCGCCGCGTCGCTGTTGAGCGCTGCGGCACTGCTCGAGGGCCGACGCGAGCGCGTGAGCGCCGTGGCGGGCCACTCGGTGGGCGAGTTCGCCGCCGCTGCCATTGCGGGCGTGCTGAGTGACGATGACGCCATGCGGCTCGTGCGCGAACGCGGGCTCGCGATGGCCGACGCCGCGGCCGCCGTGCCGACCGGCATGAGCGCCGTTCTCGGCGGCGATGAGGATGCTCTTGCCGCACGACTCGCTGAGCTCGGGCTCTCCCCCGCCAACATGAACGGTGGCGGGCAAACCGTCGTCGCGGGCGAGCTGCCCGCGCTCGCGGCGCTCGCGGCCGAGCCTGTTGCCGGCTCCCGAGTCATTCCGCTTCAGGTCGCTGGCGCGTTTCACACGCAGTACATGAGCCCCGCGGTCGAGCGGTTGCGCAGTGCTGTCGCGGGCGTCGAGGCACATGACCCGAGCATCCGGCTGTATACCAACCGCGACGGGTCCGTCGTTACCTCCGGGTCGACTGCCGTCGAACTGCTCGTCGGCCAGGTCTCATCACCCGTGCGCTGGGATCTCTGCATGGAGTCGTTTGCCGCCGATGGCGTCACCGGCATCATCGAGCTCCTCCCCGCGGGAGCGCTCGTGGGCCTGGCGAAGCGTGGGCTCAAGGGTGTGCCCACCGTGGCTCTCAAGACCCCCGATGACCTTTCCGCCGCAATCGACCTGCTGGAGAACTCATGACCGAGAACCCCACCCTTCACCAATCGGTTGGCGTGCCGTACACGCGCATCTACGCGGTCGGCGCGGCGCGCGGCGACCTGACCGTAACGAACGACGACATCGCCGGGCCGATCGAGTCGAGTGACGAATGGATTCGCCAGCGCACGGGAGTCATCACGCGCATGCGCGCCTCGAGCGCCGTCCAGGCGATCGACCTCGCCGAGGCCGCGTCACGCGAGGCGATCGAAAAGGCGGGCATCTCGGCCGACCAAATCGGGGCCGTCATTGTCTCGACCATCAGCAATTCGGTGCAGACGCCCTCGCTCGCGGCGTTGCTCGCCGACCGCATTGGCGCAACTCCGGCACCGGCCTACGACGTATCTGCGGCGTGTGCTGGCTACACCTACGGCATCGCGCAGGCCGACGCGTTCATTCGCGCTGGCCTTGCGAAGTACGTTCTCGTCGTCGGTGCCGAGAAGCTCAGTGACTTCGCGAAGCCGACCGACCGCACCATCTCGTTCCTGCTCGGGGACGGGGCGGGGGCCGCGATTGTGGGGCCGAGCGATACGCCCGGCATCGCATCGACCGTGTGGGGCTCGGACGGCTCAAAGTGGGACGCCGTCGGCATGGACAGACCTTTCAAGGAAGCGTTCGACGACCCCGATGGCGAGTTTCCGACCCTCCGGCAGGAAGGTCAAGCGGTCTTCCGCTGGGCCGTCTGGGAGATGGCCAAGGTCGCGCAGCAGGCTCTCGACGCCGCGGGAATCACGTCAGACCAACTTGCGGCCTTCATTCCCCACCAGGCCAACATGCGCATCATTGACGAGTTCGCCAAACAACTGAAGCTGCCCGAGAGCGTCGTGATCGCGCGCGACATTGCCACCACCGGCAACACCTCAGCAGCGTCGATTCCGCTCGCGACCCATCGACTGCTCCACGAGCACCCCGAATTGAGCGGCGGCCTCGCCCTTCAAATCGGATTCGGCGCCGGACTTGTGTACGGCGCTCAAGTGGTGCGCTTGCCCTAGTTCTACCCCACCCTCGCGCCGCATTCCGCGATCGGCCCTCGCGCCGCTCTAGGATTGTGGACGGTCATACGACACCTCAAGGAGAAAACACATGGCACTGTCCACCGAAGAAGTTCTCGCCGGCCTCGCCGAGCTCATCAACGACGAGACGGGCATCGCCACCGACTCGGTCGCTCTCGACAAGTCGTTCACGGACGACCTCGACATCGACTCGATCTCGATGATGACGATCGTCGTCAACGCTGAAGAGAAGTTCGACGTCAAGATTCCCGACGAAGAGGTCAAGAACCTCGCCACCGTGGGTGACGCAGTCACCGTCATCGTGAACGCGGCGGCGTAGGTCAGCACGACACCCTTCTTCGCACCGCGACGCGTGGTCGCGGCGGGCCCGGCCCCCGGACCGGGCTCGCCGCGACC
>CALRMP020000059.1:0-16858 GCA_943369205.1 Gulosibacter massiliensis
GATGAAGAGGGTGGCAGCGATCGCGGCATTCGTGCGGCCCTGCGCCATGAGTTCGAGCACCTCGCGCTCGCGCGCCGTCAACGACTGCAGCGGGTCAACGCGTCGGGCCATGAGTTGCGTGATGACTTCGGGGTCGAGCACGGTGCCGCCGGCGGCGACACGTTCGAGGGCATCCCGAACCTCGTCGAGCGAGATCACGCGGTCTTTCAACAGGTAGCCGATACCGCCCGTGCCTGCCGCGAGCAACTCTTGCGCGTAGGCGACCTCGACGTATTGCGAGAGCAGCAGAATCGCGACCTCGGGGTGCCGCCGGCGCAGCTCGATGGCGGCGCGCACACCCTCGTCGCGAAAGGTCGGCGGCATGCGCACGTCGAGCACGACGGCGTCGGCGCCGAGAGACGGCAGCGCGGCGAGCAGGGCCTTGGCGTCGCCGAACGATCCGACGACCTCGAGCCCCGCGTCGCCGAGCACGCGCACCAGCCCTTCGCGCAGCAGCACCGAATCATCGGCAACGGCTACGCGAAGGGCTGGCATGGCGTTCAGCCTAGGCAGTCGGCGTGCTGTCGGCGCTCGTCGACGACGTGCGCTTCGAGGACGCGCCCTTCGACGACGTGCGCGTCGATGCGGCGGCGGTCTTCGGCGCGGCGCCGTTTGCTGCGGCGACGGATGCGTCACCCACGCCCGCAAGCGGCAACGTCACGCGCACTGAGGTCGGCCCGCCGTCGGGGCTCACGAGCTCGAACGTGCCGCCCATGCCCGACGCGCGGTCGCGCAGCCCGGCCAGGCCGTGCCCGGTCTTCTCAACCGCTCCGCCCACACCGTCGTCGGACACCGCGACCACGAGTGACCCGTCAACCGTCGTGACACTCAGCGTGATGCCGCCCGCCTGCGAGTGCTTCGCGGCGTTGGCGATGAGCTCACTCGCCACGAAGTAGGCGTTGCGCGCCACTTCGTCGGGCAGGTTCGCGGTCGCGCCCAGTTCGGTCTCGAGCGTCACGGGAATGCTCGAGCGCGTGGCCAACGACTCGAGGGCCGCGAAGAGTCCGCGGTCGAGCAGCAGTGGCGGCGCGAAGCCCCGCGACAAATTGCGCAACTCGTCGAGGGCATCTTGGGCCTGACGGCGAGCATCCTGAATCAGGGTGGTCGCTTCAGCGGTGTCGACGGTGCCGTCAGCGAGTCGTCGTTCGGCGGCGGCGAGATCCATCTGCAGGCGAATCAGGCGCTGCTGCGGGCCGTCGTGAATGTCGCGCTCGATGCGGCTCAGGGCAGAGCCCTCGGCGGCCACGGCCGCTTGGCGCGAGGTGAAGAGGTTCGACACCTGCTGCTCGAGCTGCTCGTTCGTGAAGCGGCCGAGGAACGGGCGGGCAACTGCGGCATGCAGCCAGGTCATGCCACGGAGAACATAGGGCAGGGTCACGAGAGCGATGACGCCGAGCACGATGGCGACCACGGCAAGCACGGGAGCCGCCTCGATGAGCCACGACGGCGCCCCGTCAACACCACGAACACTCACGACGCCGTCGAGGCCGAAGAGCGCAAGCCGAATGGGAACAACGACGAGAATCGCGATGAACGTGAACCAGAGAACCCCGATCACGAAGCTGATGCTCGCAATGATGGGCGCGATGATCGCCCCGTGCAGCAACGCCAGCCAGTAGCGGCCGTTGGCGAGCGGACGAAGCCAGCGCTTCCACCACACCATGCTCGGGTCGCTCGTCCACGCCGGCTGCGCGATGGGCGTTTCACCCGAGAGCCGCAATCGTGCGATCTCGAATTGCCCGGCGTAGCGCGAGAGCAGCAGTGTGAGCGAGAGCAAGAAGATGCCAACAATCACGATGAGCAAGCTGACGGCGGTCGAGACGAACGAGCTAAGAATGCTCGCGACGATGATCGCGAGAGGGAAGGACGGAATCAGATAGCCGAGCGCGCGGGGAACGCGGCGCCACAGGGCGCTGTAGTTCCAGCTGTCGGCGGCTGACGGGGCCGGGGTGGTGGATGCGGTGGTCATGGGTTTCTCCTGAGGTCAGACTGCCACGACGCGAGTGCGTGCGACCCCTTCAGCCTGGTGATCGCCGCGTCTGCGCGGCATCCGGCCCACCCACGAATCAGGGTGGGGCTAACCCCCCTACGCGACCCGCAGCGCCACGACCGTGACGGCGAGCGTGACGCTGATCGGGGCTGTCCAGCCCTCGAGCACGGCGCCGACTTTCGCGCGATCTTGGTGAAACGCGTTGGGGCCCATGAACACGGCGTCGAGCGCCTGCTCGACCGTGAGTTCGACGCGCTGGCGAACCTCGACGGAACTCACGAGCGTTGCGTCCGGGATGCTCGCCGCGACCTCTTCTGCCTTCCCCGCCGGCACCTTCATGAGTTTCAGGCCGTGCCCGAGCTCGCGCTGGTGATCGCCGTGCGGCACGACGAAGATCGCGGTGCCGCCGGGTGCGAGGATTCGCCGCACCTCGTCGGCGCTTCCCGGAGCAAAGATGCGCAGAGCAACGTCGACGCTCCTATCGCGCAACGGTATGCCGCTCCAGACATCAGCGCTCACGGCAGCGAGGCGCTCGTGGGCGCGGGCAGCGATGCGCACAGCCGGAGCCGAGGCGTCGAGGACGACTCCGTGGAGGTGGGGGCGGGCATCCAGAATCTGAGCGGCGTACCAGCCGGTGCCGCCACCGAGGTCGGCGAGCCAGCCGCGCGCATCCTCCGGCACGGCCGCAAGCACGGCCGCCGCAATCTCGTCGTGGAAGCCCTCAGCCTGAAAGCGCTCGCGCGCCTCGAGCATCTCCGGGGTGTCGCCCGTCGCGGGCGCCCCCTTGCCCTTGTGGGCGGCGCGCAGGCTCAAATAGCCCTGGCGGGCCTGGTCGAAGTGGTGGCGATTGGTGCACGATGCCCCACCCTCGGCCGGCGACAGCGGCTCGCCGCAGCTCGGGCACTGCAGAATGTCGAAGGTCGCGTCGAGAGTGCTCACGCGCAACCGTACCGCGCACGGCTCGGCATACACGGCTCGGTAGGCTGAGCCCCGGCGACTCCCGACCCCATTCGGCGGCCATTTCCTCTTCTCGAAAGTGCGCATCATGGCTGTCGTCTTCATTCTCATCAACGCGGTGTTCATCTCGGTCAGCAACGTGCTCGGTGGGGTTGCGGCCCGACGCCTTCCGATCGCCGTCGTCGTTGCCATCGCGGGGCCGACCACGATCGTGATCGCCCTGCTGCTCGCCGCCGTTCTGCCCGGCACGCCCACCTGGGCCGGCTTCTGGCTTGGCTTCCTCGCGGGTTTGCTCGGCGGCTCCGGCCTCCCGGTCGCGTATCGCGCCTTCGCGATCGGCCCGGTCGGCATCGCGGGCGCGGTTCTCGCTGTCGTCGGTACGGCCTGGCTCGTGCTGGTCGGCGTGCTCACGGGCGACGCGATCACTCCCCTGCGTGGGGCAGGGCTCGCCCTCGGCCTCATCGCGATCTTGCTCGTCACCTACCGCCCACCCGTCGACGGCGTGCGCCCGAGCCTGCGCGGGCCGCTCCTGGCAGCCGTCGCCGCGACCCTCTTCACGGGGTTCATCGTGACGATCAACACGGCTCCGCAAGCCGACGGCTTCTGGCCCGTGGTCGGCGCCCGATTCGGAGTCACGACGGTTGCCATGGTGTTGCTGGCGTGGATGCTCTACCGACAGGGTGCCCGCGCTGTCGGCCCGCACTTCCGCGGTCGGTACGTGCTCATCCCGGTCATCACGGGGGCCGCCGACATTCTCGGCAACGTCTTTCTCGTGCTCGCGCTCCAAACGGGCGACCTCGTGCTGCTCGCGATTCTCGCCCCGGCCGCGCCCGTCTTCACGGCGATCATCGGCCGCGTCTTCTTGGGCGAGCTCATGACGCGCTGGCAAGTACTCGGCCTCGTCGTCGCCTCGGCCGCGCTCGTGCTCGCGTCGCTTTAGCCGGGGGTGCGGGCGGCCGCGACGCGCGCGCGGGCAAGACGGTCGGCGGCGTCGAGAGGCGTGATGCCTTCGAGTGCGGCCAAGGCGAGCACGTCGGCGAGCGTGCCGCCGATGCCGCGCAAGCGGGCGTCGACCTCGGCCGGGCTGTCGCCCCGACCGGTGAGCGCGAGGTGGATCACTCCCCCGGCGTTGACGACATAGTCGGGGGCGTAGAGGATGCCCCGCTCCGAAAGCGCGTCGGCCCCACTGCGCTCGGCCAAGGGGTTGTTCGCCGGCCCGCACACCGCACGCACGGGCAACTGCTCGATCACGGGCGCGGTCAGGATTCCGCCCAAGCCAGCAGGCACGAACACGTCAGCGGGCGTCGACACCGCGGCTTCGGGGTCGACCCAGGTCGCGCCGAGCTGATCGGCGATCGCGAGCGCGCTCGGGTTGATGTCGGTCACGGTGAGCACGGCACCGGCGTCAGCGAGTCGTCGAGCGAGCCGCGAGCCCACTTGCCCGAGCCCCGAGATCACGAACGATCGACCCTCGATCTCGGCCGACCCAAAGACCGAGAGCAGCACCTGCTCGATCGACACGAAGACTCCGAGCGCCGTACCGGCGGCCGGTTCACCGGCGCCGCCGTCGGCGGCGGGGAGGCCCACGACGTGCCGGGTCCGCTCGCGCACGATGACCATGTCGTGCTCGGTGACTCCCACATCTTCGGTCGTGATGTAGGCGCCGCCGAAGGTCTCGACGAGGTCGCCGAGGTCGAGGAGGGCATCCCGTCGCTGGTCCGCATCGAGCGTGTGCGCGGGGGGTAGTGCGATGACCGCTTTGCCGCCTCCCGCTCCGATGTCGGCGAGGGCGTTCTTCATCGTCATCGCTTGTGCAAGCCGCATGGCGTCGGCGGCACCGTCGAGCCAGTGCTCGTAGGTCCACAGTCGGCAGCCGCCCAAGGCCGGGCCGATGGCGCTGGAGTGCAGGGCCACGGTGATGCGCAGCCCCGATCGGGCACCCGTCACGGTCGTGACGCGCTCGTGGTCGAACTCAGGAAGCGGTGCGGTGGTCATGACGAACCTCCCTTAGGGCATCGCTTGTGGCGATGCATGCTGACGGCCGGATATGCGGTCGGCTCCATCCTGGTCTAGCATCGCCCGAGTGGGTGATATTCAGTCGCACCTGACCTGCAACGTCGAGCAGTTCAGTCAGCGCATCAAGATGCGCGACAATGTCGACGTCGCACGTGAGGTCGAGCACTTCGCCGACTTCGCGGCCATCAAGGATGCTCGCGCCGCCGGCGCCGCCCTCGAGAAGCTCGGCTACAGCGTGAACGTCGCCCGGCGCAAGCTCTTCCGCGGCACCCTGCGCGCCACCAAGATCGCGACGGTCGATATCGAAACCGCCGACCGCATGGTCGAAGAGGTCTTCACCGTCACGAACGCCCACCACGGCGTCTACGACGGCTGGGGCGCCCCGGTCGTGCAGAGCTAGGTTCGATCGGCCTTACGCGCCGGCCGACTCGAGGTCGCTGACACTCACCGACACTGCGCTGGTGAGGTCGGGCGGTGAGGACGGGCGAGCGGGCATCCAGGTGACGCGCTTCTTCCAGCGGCCGCGACCGAATCCGCCGACGAGCGAGCGCAGCACCGCCGTCTCGTCGAGTCCGGCTTCGCCCAAGGCGGTGAGCTCGTCGGGGTTGACGCCGAGGGGCAGATCGCCGTTGCCGAGGTCGGTGCCGTAGAGCAGCTCTCCCCCGGCGGCGCGGAAGGCGCGCACGTTGGCGATCGCGATCGCGTGCGCATCGGGCTCGTGGATCGCGAGCGTCGAAACCCAGTGCTGGCCCTGCGCGACAGCCTGCGCGATGAGGGGCTCAGGCAGTAGCTCGCTGAAGGGTGCGTGAGCGAGCACGTCGACTCCGGCGTTGATCGCGCGCGCCGCCTGGCCCACGCCCTCGACGTGCGCGACGACCGGAAGCTCGGCGGCGCGCACTTCGGCGATCACCTCGGCGAGCAGCGCGTCGTCCCACACGGGCCCGGCGGTGGCATTGAGCGCGATCTTGATGCGGGATGCTCCCAACACTTTCTGCTCGAACACCGCCGCCTCGGCATCATCACTCGAGGCGAGCTCTCGCCACGAGTCGACGGGAGCCCATGGGCGGTCGCTCGGGTACCCACCAGGCGCGGTGAGAAAGGCGCCGGCGTAGGCCAGCTCAACTCCGAACGGGTCAAAGTCGGGCTCCTCCGAGAGCGCAAGCGGCTCTCCCCCCAGGTCGATCACGCGCGAGAGGCCGCCCGCTGCGAGCGCCGTGCGGGCATCCGAAGCCAGAAGCTGCAGGTGCACGTGGTGGTCGCAGAATCCGGGCAGCAGCACGCCCGGCAGCTCGATCGCGCCGGCCGCCGAGCTCGCGCTCGCATCCGCTGGCCCGACGTAGTGCAGGGTGCCGCCCCCACGACGGAAGAGGCTCGGGCCGACCCACTCGCCGCGCCAGGCGTCGGCGACGCGGAAGACGGCGGGAGGAGCATCCATTGCCTTCGGAGTCACGGCTGGCCGATCTCGGTACGCACCGCGTAGAGCTCGGGGAAGAACGTGAGGTCGAGCGCGCGTTGCAAGAAGTCGACGCCCGCCGACCCGCCCGTGCCACGCTTGAACCCGATGGTGCGGCGCACGGTGCGCAAGTGGCGGAAGCGCCACAGTTGGAAGTTGTCTTCGAGGTCGACGAGCTCTTCGCAGGCCTCATAGACGCGCCAGTTCGACTCGTCGGGGCCGTGGGCTCCCTCGTAGATCTCGACGAACACGGGCACGAGCTCGGGCGTGAAGACGTGCGCCTTCGTGACGTCGCGCTCGAGCACACTGGCCGGAATCGCGACGCCCTGCCGCGCGAGATACCGCAAGAACTCGTCGTACAGGCTCGTCTCGTGCAACAAGCCGCTGAGCACGGCGTGGGCCTCGGGGTCGCTCTCGAAGACACTGAGCATGCCAGCGTGCTTGTTGCCAAGAATGAACTCGATCGCGCGGTACTGGTGCGACTGGAAGCCCGAGGAGTTGGCGAGAAAGCCGCGGAACTCGGCGTATTCGGTCGGCGTGAGGGTCGCGAGCACGCTCCACTGCTGGATGAGCGCCTCTTGAATGTGCTTGATGCGGGCGATGCGCTTGAGCGCTCCGCCGAGGTCGTCGTCGATGAGGCACTGCCGGGCCGATCGCGCTTCGTGCAACAGCAGCTTCATCCAGAGCTCACTCGTCTGGTGCTGGATGATGAACAACAGCTCGTCGTGGTGCTCGGGCTCACTGATCGGGCGCTGCAGCTGTAGCAACTCATCGAGCGCGAGGTACGAGCCGTAGCTCATGCGGGTCGAGAAGTCGGTGACGATCGTGTCTTCGATGGCGCGGGTGTTCTCGGGCGCCGTCGGCTCAGCAGTCATGCCGCGAGCCTAGCCACCGCGGCTCCGCCGTGCGCCGCGCACACGCACTGTCCACGCCGCTCCCGCGAGCGCGCGCGCTCGCGAGCCGCCCGCAAGCCGCCCGCAAGCCAACCGCAAGCCGCCCGCGATCCGCCCGCGAGCGATGGCCGACCCACTGCACGCCGCCTTCCACAACGACGGACAGGGTGAGCGTGATTCACCCGTTCCGTCGTTGTGGAAGCGTCTCGGAGCAGGGGCTCGGTTGCCTCAGCCTGAGATGTGATCTCTAGCCAAAGAGGGTGCCGACGGCCACCGTCCAACGCGAGTCTGAATCTGAGGTGACGAAGAACACGTCCGTGAACACTCCATCCGTGACGACCACCTCGGCGGTGGAACCCAATTGTTCTGACTGCCTGAGTACGAGTTCATCGTCAGGATGATCCGCGTACCTGTCACGGAGATCCGCAAGATCACTATCTGACACCGTGTAGCCGTTGGCCACGTAGCGGCACAACTGGGCGGGATCATCGGCATCTCTCGCTGCAGAAATGAGCCTCGCGACCGCAGCCTCGCCGCTGTCGGCTCCGCTCCCGCACACCGGAGAACAGGCCGAGAGCGTGCTGAAGAGAATGAGAGCAGCGAATGTTGTACCGAGTCGTCGCATCACGTCAGACCGTCACCCCAGCAACGGTAGTTCCGGCGTGAGCGGCGGCGGCACGCGCGTTCCACCGAGGGCCGACCCGGGCCGAGTGGCCGAGGCTTCGAAGGCCGCGCCGAAGGCGAGCAGCCGTGAGTCGTCCCACGCGCGGCCCGCGAAAGTCAGACCGATGGGCATGCCGACGTCGGCCATGAGACCCATGGGCACTTGCACGCACGGGATGCCAAGGTGCCGCGGCACGAGGTTGCCGTTCGCGACCCACGTGCCGTTGCGCCAGGCCAGCTCAGCGCTCGCGGGGTTGACGTCGGCATCGGCCGGCCCCACGTCGGCGACCGCCGGAAAGACCACGGCGTCGAGGCCGAGCTCGTCCATCCAGGCTTCGAGGTCGCGGCGGCGCGTCTCGTTGAGGCCGCGCACGCCCTCGGCGATGGTCGGGATGCTCTCAAGCGCCGGCACCCCCGTCGCGCGCGCGCGGTGCACGTAGTCCTCGAGCGGAACGTCTTCCGGCGCGAAGCGGCTCAGGTGATCGTCGTACCGCCCGGGCAGCGAGCCGGGAGGCGTCGGAAAGATCAGCTCAGGGTCCACATCGGCAAGTCGGTGCAGCGCGGGGTCGCCGTTCGCCTGCAAGAACTCGTCCCACCCCCACATGCTCAGCTCGTAGAGCTCGTGGTCGGCGAAGTGCGGGGGCACGAGGCCGCGCGCGACCATCGAGCGGTCATCCGCCCGCCCGCGCGATTCGTAATTCGTGACGACCGGGAAGTCGACCTCGACGACGGTCGCGCCCGCCGCTTCAAGATCGGCGCGCGCTTTCTGCCACTGGGCGATGACGGAGGGCCGCGTCTCGATCGGGTCGTCGCCGCCATACTCGGCGCCGAGGTACAACCTCGGCACGCCGAGGCGCACGCCCTGCAGCGCGGCCGGGTCGGCGAGCGCGGGGTACGACTCCGGCCGCAGCGTCGATGACGGCGGGATGCTCAGCCACGGCTGCGCCCGCCAAAAGTTTCCGCGTGTGGTGGTGTCGTCGGCCACGACCGCATCGAGCACGAGCAGCAGCTCGGCCATGGTGCGCGTGTAGGGAACCACGACGTCCATCGTGGGCACGAGCGGCCAGTTGCCGCGCACCGAGATCACGCCCCAGCTCGGGGTGTAGCAGCAGAGGCCGTTATTGCTCGCCGGCCCGCGGCCGCTCGACCAGGTCTCTTCGGCAAGCGCGAAGGCCGCGAAGCTCGCCGCGAGGCCCGTGCCCGAGCCGTTCGACGAACCCGAGCCGAACGGCGCCGTCAAGTACGCGGGGTTGTAGGGGCTCTCGGCACGCCCATAGAGCCCGCGCTGCATGCCGCCGTTGGCCATGGGCGGCATGTTGGTCAGGCCGAGGCAGTTTGCGCCCGCCGCACGCAAGCGCTCGACCGTGAAGGCGTCGTGCTGCGCGACGAGCTCGGCGAACGCGGGCGAGCCGCTCGCGACCGTGAGGCCGCACACCATATAGCTGTCTTTCGCGAGGTACGGGATGCCGTCGAGGGGCCCGAGGGCGGTGCCGGATGCTCGCCGCGCGTCACTCGCCCGTGCCTCGTCGAGCGCCGCCGGGTTGTCGACCACCACGGCGTTCAGGGCGGGGCGCGTGCCATCGCTCGACGGCGCACGGTCGTAGGTCGCGATGCGCTCGAGGTAGCCCTGCACGAGGTCGACGGCCGTCGTGCGGCCATCGGCGAGCGCCGCGGCCAGAGCGACGATGCTCGTCTCGACTAGCGGAAGTCGGCTCATCGGCCAGGCACAGCAGGCTGCTGCTGCGTGATGCAGTGGATTCCGCCGCCGCGCGCAAAGATCTCGCGGGCGTCGACCGTCACGACCTCGCGACCGTAGGCTTCGGCGAGCGTGTCACGGGCGCGAGCATCCGCGATGTCATCATCGAACCCACAGGCGATGATGCCGCCGTTCACGACCAAGTGGTTGACGTAGCTGTAGTCAACGAATCCCTCGTGGTCGCGCAACTGCGCGGGCGCCGGCAGCTCGATGAGCTCGAGACTGCGGCCGCGCGTGTCGGTCGCCTGGCGCAGGGCGTCGTAGATCGCGGGCATGACCGCGTGGTCGGGGTGGGCGGGGTCGTGCTGCGCGTGCACGAGCACGCGGCCGGGGCTCGCGAACGTTGCGACGATGTCGACGTGCCCGCGCGTGCCGAGCTCGTCGTAGTCGCGCGTAAGGCCGCGCGGCAGCCAGATGGCTTTCGTCGTGCCGATCGTGCGGGCAAGCTCGGCTTCGACGCGCTCTTTCGTGGCCCAGCGGTTGCGGTCGGGGTCGAGCTGCACGGTGTCGGTGACGAGCACGGTGCCTTCGCCGTCGACGTGGATTCCGCCGCCCTCGTTGACAAGAACGCTCGAGATGCGCGTCACGCCGAGCTCGTCGAGAATGCGCGCGGCGATGAGCGCGTCATCCTCGCAGTCGGCGCCTTGACCCCAGGCGTTGAAGATCCAGTCGACGCCGCCGAGCTCACCGGTGACGTCGTCGATGACGAATGTGGGGCCGAAGTCGCGCATCCAGAAGTCGTTGAGTGGAGCCTCGATGATGTCGATCTCGGCGCTCAGCATGCGGCGGGCGCGCTCGCGCTCGCTGGGGTCGACGACCATGGTCACGGGCTCGAAGGGCACGATCGCGTGGGCAACGGCTGTCCACGCGGCATACGTCGACTCGCGCGCGGCGGACGAGTCGCCCATCACCTCGCCTTCGCGCGGGAACGCCATCCAAATGCGGTCGTGCGGGGCCGTCTCAGCGGGCATGCGCCAGGTCATGGATGCTCCTCTCACGCGGTCCGCGCACCAGTGCGGGAACCTCCAGCGAGCCTACTGCGATGCGTTAGCGCACCGAACGAATCGGCAGCACCGCGAGAGCGCCCAGCACACTCAAGGCGATCGCCGCCGGGAACAGCGCGGCGAAACCGAAGCTCAGCACGACCACGCCCGCGAGCGCCGGTGCCACCGTCTGTGGCAGGGTCGCGGCGATGTTGACGACGCCGAGGTCTTTCGCGTGCGCGTGCGAGTCGGGCAGCACTTGCGACACGAGCGCGGTGTCGACCGCTTGAAACGCGCCAAAGCCGAGGCCGGCGAGCAGGGCGAACACGATCATGCCCTCGAACGTTGGCCAGACCCACGGCACTAGTTGCGCAAGCGCAACAATCAGTGATGACGCCACCACGAACGGCTTGCGACGCCCCACCCGGTCAGACCATGGCCCCGAGACGGCGACGGCCAGCACGAGAGTCGGCAGGGCGGCCGCCGACACGAACGGCAACAGCGTCACCGCCTGATCGCCGAGCCCGATGTAGTCCTGCAGCAGATAGAGCTGATACGCGACGACGAGAAAGTAGCCGGTGTAGAGCAGCAGTCGCCCCGTGAACGCCCAGAAGAAGTCGGGATGCGCGATCGGGTTGACCCAGAACGTCATGGCGAAGTCACGCACGCGGAAGGGCGGTCGCGGCTCGCCCCGGTTGTCACGCGGCTGCGTGAACACGGCGAAGAGCGTCAGCAACACGACCGAGAGCCCGGCGAGCACGAGGTAGGCGCCGGGAATACTGCCCGAGAGAAGCGAGGCGAGAATCACACCGCCGAGCGACCCCACCATGGTCATCGCCCCGATCATGGCCGCGAACGTGCCGCGCACCGACTCCGGCACCCGGTCGGGCAGCATCGCCGAGAACGGGCCCTGCACGATATTGAACGACAGCTGCACGAGCACCCAGCAGATCGCGACCATGAGAATGCTGCTCGAGAGCCCGAGCGCCACGAGCGCGGCCCCGCCGAACAGTGCGCCGCCGACGATGTACGGCGCGCGGCTTCCGAAGCGGCTTCGCGTGCGGTCGCTGATCGTGCCCGCCACCGGCTGCATGATCATCGCGGCGAGCGCTCCGACGGTCGTGACGATCGCGAGGTTCGCTACCTTGTTGGCGGCATCGAGCTGCTCGACCTGCAACGGCAGCAGCACGGTCGGAATCGCGCCCCAGAGAATGAAGATCCCGAGCGTGCCGGGCATGAACCACAGCAGCAGACTTCGCAGCGGGCCCTGGATGCGCACGCGGTCGGTCTCCGCGAGCGCCGCGTCGGCGACAGGCGGGTTCGAGGTGGTCGACATGGCGCTTCCTCCCGTGGCGCTCCGGTGCGCCGAGCCCAGCGTACGACGGGGTGCCGCGAACGCGAGCGACGACTTAGTCTCGAGAGCGTGACGCCGCGCATCGATGCCTCAGACCTGTCGACCGACGAGCAACTCTCGCTGCTCTCGGGAGCCGATTTCTGGCGCACGCGCGCGCTGCCGGAGCGCAGCATCCCGAGCGCGATGCTGGCCGACGGCCCGCACGGCCTGCGCGCACAGCTCGAGGCGACCGACCACTTGGGGCTCGCGAGCAGCGTTGCAGCCACGTGCTTTCCGCCGGCCGCGACCCTCGCGAGCAGCTGGGACGAGCAGCTCGTGCATGAGGTGGGCGAAGCAGTCGGGCGCGAGGCGCGCGCGCTGGGCGTCGACGTCGTGCTCGGCCCCGGCATGAACCTCAAGCGGCACCCGCTGTGCGGCCGCAACTTCGAGTACTACAGCGAAGACCCGCTGCTGAGCGGACGCTTGGCGGCGAGTGCTGTCGCGGGCATCCAGAGCACCGGGGTCGGCGCGTGCGTCAAGCACTTCGCCGTCAACAATCAAGAGCATCGCCGGTTCGTGATCGACGCGATCGTCGATGAGCGCACACTGCGCGAGCTCTACTTGCGCGGCTTCGAGCACGCCGTGCGCACGAGCCACCCGCGCATGGTGATGGCCGCCTACAACCGCGTCAACGGCGACCACGCGACCGATGCGCGCTGGCTACTCACCGAGATTCTGCGCGAGCAATGGGGCTTTGGCGGGGTCGTCGTGAGCGACTGGGGCGCCACCGCCGACCGCCCCGCGGGCGTGACCGCCGGCATGGACCTCGAGATGCCCGGCGGAGCCCGCACCGAACCCGCCCTGCGCGCCGCCCTCGCCGATGGCCGTCTCGACCCCGCCGATGTCGTGCGGTCAGCGCAGCGCGTCATCGACCTCGCGGTGCGGGCACAGGATGCTCGCACCCACGCCGCGCCAGAGATGGCCGACCTGCTCGACCCCCACGACGCGCTCGCCCGCCGCGCGGCGGCGGCGAGTTCGGTAGTGCTCACGAACAACGGGATTCTGCCTCTGAAGCCCAGCACCCACGTGGCGCTCATCGGTGCGTTTGCCGAAACGCCGCGCTACCAGGGCAGCGGCAGTTCGCTCGTGACACCGACCCGCGTGACCACCGCGCGGGAGGCGCTCGAAGCGGCGGGGCTCACGGTGACCTACTCACCCGGCTATGAGCCCGTGCGGTCTGCCGCTGATGTCGCGCTGATCGCCCAGGCAGCGGCCGTCGCGGCGAGCGCTGACGTGGTGATCGTCATGGTCGGGCTCCCGGGCATTGCCGAGAGCGAGGGTTTCGACCGCGAGCACTTGCGGCTGCCCGCCCAGCACGACGCCCTTGTGGCGGCGGTGGTGGCCGCGAACCCGCGCACGGTCGTCGCCCTGAGCGTGGGCTCACCCGTGCTGCTGCCGTGGCGCGACGACGTGGCGGCGATTCTGCTGAGCTACCTGGGCGGCCAGGCGAGCGGCGGCGCTCTCGCCGATGCTCTGCTCGGGGTCGTCGAACCGGCCGGGCGGCTTGCCGAGACCTGGCCCGTTGCGCAGAGCGACGTGGCCGCCGACCCGTACTTTCCGGGCGACAACGCGCAGGTGCACTACCGCGAGGGGGTCTTCGTCGGTTATCGGCACGCGACCACGGCCGGTGTGGCCCCCGCTTTCGCGTTTGGGCACGGTCTGGGTTTCGGCACGAGCAGCTGGGGGGCGGCGACCGTCAGCGCGACGACGCTCGCCGACGGCGCCACTGTGACCGTCGCGGTCACGGTGACGAACACGTCCGACCGGGCGCGCAGCGAGCTCGTGCAGGTCTACGCCCACGACCGCTCGGGGGTCGTGCTGCGCCCTCGCCGCGAACTCGTCGGCTTCACGCGCGCGACGCTCGAGCCGGGCGAGACGCGCTCGGTCGAGGTCGAGGTGACCGCCGACGCGCTGCGCTTTTGGGATGCCCGGGTGCACGACTGGGCGCTGCCGCGCGGCACCGTGCAGCTGGAGGTCGCGCGCTCGAGCGAGACGATCGACTCGGTGGTCGAGGTCGAGGTGCTCGGCGCGGCATCCGACTCGGCAGAACCGCCGAGCACGGTGGCGATCGCGGCGAGTGATGAGCAGTGGGCGCGGCTCTTGGGCCGCGGCATCCCGGGCCCCACACCGGCCCGGCCGTTCACGCGCGAGTCGACGCTCGGCGATATCGGCGGCACCCTCACCGGCCGAGCACTGCGGAGCGCGGTGCTGCGCATGGCACCCGTGAGCGACGACGACCGCCGCGACCCAGCGTCGATGGCCCTCATCGAACGCAGCATCGACGAGCTTCCGCTGCGCGGCCTCGCGCAGATGTCGGGCGGTCGCGTGAGCTGGAAGACGGTCGATGCTGTCGTCGCGTTTGCCAACCGCCGCCCGCTCGCAGGATTCGGCGCACTGCTGCGGCGGTAACTGCCACACTGTCGGAATGTCATCGTGGACGTTTCTGACCCACCACGCGCACGTGTTGCTCGAGGTTGCGAAGAATCCTGATGCGACGGTGCAGCAACTGAGCGATGAGGTCGGCATCTCGACGCGATCGACCGTCACGATTCTGGGCGACCTCGTCGCCACGGGCTACATCGAGCGTGAACCTCGCGGCCGGCGGAATCACTACTCGGTGGTTCCGTCGGCGCCGCTTCGGCATCCGTCAAATGCCGGCCACACCGTCGGCGAGCTCATCACGGCACTCGCTGAACTGCGCTGAGGTGCTCGGCACCGCGCGTCGTCGCCAGTAGGCTCGCAGCATGTCAGATCACGACGAGCGCCCCGTTGGCTTCATGGGCCGAGTGCGCAACATGAAAGTACTCACGTGGCTGCTGATCGTCGGCCTCGTCGGCCTCACGATCGGTGGCACAAGCCTGCTGTTCATTCTGTTCGGCTGAACGCAGCATCCCGTTCGCGCGTGAACCCGGTCTGACGATGACGTCGGTGACCGACCTCATCGATGGGCTCGACGAACCAGCGCGATCGGTGCTCACTGGCTTCACGACTCGGGCCACCGAGCTCGTTCCCGATGCCGTCGAGGGTGTGTCGTACGGCATGCCCGCACTGCTCTATCGCGGGCGCGGACTGGTCGCCGTTGCGGTCACGGCCAGGGGCTACTCGCTCTACCCCTTCAGTGGGCAGGTCATTGCCGCGCTCGCCGACCAACTCGGCGAGGTCGCACGAACGAAGGGCGCCGTGCAGTTCACGGATGCTCGTCCGCTGCCGCCCGCGGCCTTCGACGCCCTCGTGCGCGCACGCCGCGCGGAGATCGACACGACGCTCGACGGTTGAGCAGGTTTCTGGTGCCAGCCTGAAATCTGAGCACGCGTGCCAGACATAGTGCAGTGTGAGGGCTGTGACTGAAGACGTGCGTGAGCGGCGCTTTCGCGAACTCGCGGCCGTCGTTGTCGACCCGGTGCGTCGTTACCTCGCGCGGCGCACCGACCCGGCAACTCTCGACGACGTTCTGAACGAAACGCTGCTCGTGTGCTGGCGCCGGCTCGACGACGTGCCAGCGGAAGCCGATGATGCCGTGCCGTGGGCAATCGTGGTGGCCCGCAACCTGCTGGCGAACGCCGAGCGGGCCGAGCGCCGGCGCGGTCGGCTCACGGCCAAGATCATCGCTCTCGACCCGCCACCCTCTCACGTCGCTGACGCGAGCACCGACTCCGCGGCAGATTCCGATGCGGTTCGGGATGCCCTCTCGCGGTTGCGCCACGACGACGCCGAACTGCTCCGCCTCTGGGCGTGGGACAACCTCGAGAGCCCGCAACTGGCCACCGTGCTCGGCATCAGTGCGAACGCCGCGGCGATCCGGTTGCACCGGGCGAAGGGGCGCTTGCGCGACGAACTGCTGAAATCCGCACCGTCAGCCGGACATGTCACCAATGAGGAAGGGAGAACCGATGCACGACGATGACCACCTGCTGCGCGCGCAGCTCAGCAGTGCCGACCCGGCGCGCGACCTTGCTCCCCTCCCACCGACGTGGCTCGACCACAGGATGGAGCAGATCATGACCAGCACAACTCCCGCCCCCGCAGCTGCGGCACCCGAGCGCAGCGCTCGCCGCACTTGGATCCCGATCGCCGGCGTCGCCGCCGCGCTCGCCATCGGCGCCGCCATCGCCGTGCCCCTCGCCCTGGGCGGTTCGCCGACCGTCGAACCGCTCGCTCTGCCGGAAGGCGGCGGTCTCGCCGGCGGTAGTTGCTTGCCCGTGACCCCGGAAGGGCTGCTCTCACAAGAGCAGGCTTTCGCCGCTCGCGTGATCGCCGTCGAGGGCGACACCGTCACCTTCGAGGTGACCGAGCGCTTCGCCGGTGAGGTGGCTGATCGGGTCACCGTGCCTCAAGTCGACGAGCTGTCGAGCGACTTCTCGCTTACGCCATTTGCGACAGGCGACGCCGTGCTGGTGGTCGCGAGCGACGGCACCGTCAGCGGATGCGGGCTCAGCGGCGCCGACACGGCCGAGCTCCGCGCGATCTACGACGCAGCCTTCGGCAACTAGCCATCGAGGGGGTGGACGGTGCCGCATTCGTTCGCGCCGCCCACCCTGTCTCGGTGGTCGCAGTTACGTTGCGGCTCTAGATGTAGTGCCCAGGCAGGTTGTTCAATCTGCTGATCGGTGGGACCTTGCCGATGGCCGTGTGTAGCCGATGGTGATTGTAGTGATGCAACCACGCAGGCAAGGCGGCTCGGCGGGCTGACTCGGAGTTGTAGTGCTTCGTGAATG
>CALRMP020000060.1:0-16823 GCA_943369205.1 Gulosibacter massiliensis
CTGGCCGTCTGAGCGACAGGATTGCCCTGCGCTACGAGATCAAGGGCTCGACGCCGGAACTCCGGCGGGTGGGCAGCAGGCATCTCACGGACTCCTTCCGAGACGATCATCGCCTCAACTCAGGTGTCCGGCAAAGCGGGTCAGGCCCCGGTGGGGTGAGTTCGCGGGGCTGTGGGCGGTGGGGTGAGTTCGCGGGGCTGTGGGCGGTGGGCTGAGCGCGCGGGGCTGCGGGCGCTGGCGGGCGGTGTGCGCTCAGTAGACTGGAGGCTCTTGTAGCTAACCGTGAGAGTGACGATGTCTGAAATCACCCCTGAGCGTGTTGCGCACCTCGCGTCGCTCGCGCGAATCGCGTTGACCGACGCCGAAATCGAGCAGTTGACCGGCGAGCTTGGTGCGATTGTCGATGCTGTGGCAACCGTGCAGCAGGTCGCGGGGGAGGACGTTCCGGCGACGAGTCACCCGATTCCGCTCGTGGGCGGCATGCGCCCCGACGTGATCGGCGAGACCCTCACGACCGAACAAGCCCTGGCCGGAGCCCCCGACCACGACGGCAGCCGCTTCCGGGTGACGGCGATTCTGGGAGAAGAGCAGTGAGCGATCTCACGCGGCTTTCTGCAGCACAACTCGCCGCGCACCTCACGGCGGGCGACGTCTCGAGCGTCGAGGTCACGCGCGCCCACCTTGATCGCATCGCCGCGGTCGACGGAGATGTGCACGCCTTCTTGCACGTGAACGCTGCTGCTCTTGACACGGCGGCCCAGGTCGACGCCGATCGTGCGGCCGGCGTCGCGCTGCCCGCGCTCGCCGGAGTGCCGATCGCCATCAAGGACGTGCTGTGCACGCTCGACATGCCGTCGACCTCCGGGTCGCGGATTCTTGAGGGCTGGATTCCGCCCTACGACGCCACGGTTGTCGCGCGCCTCCGTGCGGCTCGCATGATTCCGCTCGGCAAGACCAACATGGACGAGTTCGCGATGGGGTCGAGCACCGAGCACTCGGCGTATGGTCCGACGAAGAACCCGTGGGACCTCACTCGTATCCCCGGTGGTTCGGGTGGTGGCTCGGCCGCGGCTGTTGCGGCCTTCGAAGCGCCGGTCGCGCTCGGCAGTGACACCGGTGGGAGCATCCGTCAGCCGGCTGCCGTCACCGGGTCAGTCGGTGTCAAGCCGACCTATGGTGGCGTTAGTCGCTATGGCGCGATCGCGCTCGCGTCGTCGCTCGACCAGGTCGGGCCGGTGTCGCGCTCGGTGCTGGATGCTGCGCTCGTGCACGACGTCATTGGCGGGCACGACGTGCGCGACGCGACGAGCATCCCGGATGCATGGCCATCGATGGCCGACGCTGCTCGACGCGGGGCGTCGGGTGAGTCGTTGAAGGGCTTGCGCGTGGGTGTCGTGCGTCAGCTGGATGGTGACGGCGAAGGATTCCAGGCCGGTGTGCGGCAGCGCTTCACCGAGACGCTCGACCTGCTCGCAGGTGCGGGTGCGGAGATCGTGGAGGTGTCGGCGCCGAACTTCGAGTATGCGGTTGCGGCCTACTACCTGATCTTGCCGGCGGAGGCGTCGAGCAATCTGGCGAAGTTCGACTCGGTGCGGTTCGGTATGCGGGCTGATGTGACCGGGACAGTCGAAGACGTCATGGGTGCAACGCGTGAGGCCGGATTCGGGCCGGAGGTCAAGCGCCGCATCATTCTGGGCACGTATGCGCTGTCGGCGGGCTACTACGACGCGTACTACGGAAGTGCGCAGAAGGTTCGCACGCTCATTCAGCGCGACTTTGCGGCGTGCTTTGAGAAGGCTGACATTCTTGTCTCGCCGAGCGCGCCGACGACGGCGTTCCGGTTTGGCGAGAAGCTGGCTGACCCGCTGGCGATGTACTTGAACGATGTGACGACGATTCCGGCGAACCTCGCGGGTGTGCCCGGAATGGGTCTGCCGATGGGACTGGCTCCGGAGGATGGGTTGCCGGTGGGTCTGCAGCTGATGGCTCCGGCGCGTGAGGATGCCCGACTGTACGACGTGGGTGCGGGCATCGAGGCGATGCTCGAGGCGCACTGGGGCGGGCCGCTCTGGGCGCAGGCGCCCGCGCTCGGCTAGGTCGTTCTCGGGGCAGACTCCCGCTCTCGCGCCCGGCTAGGTCCCTCTGGGCGTCGCGTCCTGCTCTCCTGCTCTCCTGTTCTCGCACTCTCTGCGACGCGTGCTGCAGGAGGTTCAGCGCGCGGCTGACCCTCAGCCCGCGCGGGCTCGCTCGAGCGGAACGCTTCGGGTGGGGGCGGGGATGGGCGTTTGGTGAGCATCCACATCGGGGGGCGGGATGACGTGGAGGGCACCGTCGACTCGCGTGAACTGCCAGCCGTTGTTGTGCAACAGCAGGTGGTGATGTCGACACAGCAGCACGCCGTCGTGGAGGTCGGTTGAGCCGCCGTGGCTCCACGGGATGATGTGGTGCGCTTCTGTCCACGACGGTGGTCGGTCGCAGCCGGGGAAGCGACAACCGCCGTCACGCGCAGCGAGTGCGATGCGCTGGCGGCGAGTAAAGCGTCGGGGTTCGCGACCGAGAGCGACGACGTCGCCAGCGGGGTCGATGATCACCGGCAGGGCCCCGCTCGCACACAGGTGGCGCTCGGCGGTGGCGGTGGTCACTGGCTCGGTTTGCCCTTCGAAGAACGCCAGGCCCGCGCCCGCACGGAGGTCGCGCTCGGCGACGATCACCTGCACGGCGGGCGCGCGCACTCCGGTGACATGGGTCGGAGCGATGCCGCCACCCAGGCGGATCAACTCGACGACCGCGTCGAGTGCGAGTTGGGGGGCGGTGCGGGGGTCGGTGAGCATCCGGAAGGCGCGGTTGTGGTCGTCCGTGGCCTGCTCGGCTGCATCGAGAAACCGCGGGCCATCGCGCCGCGGCGAGGTGGCGGCGTCAACGGCGTCGCGCACGAGGGCGGCGGACTCGTGGTCGAGTAGGCCGGAGAGGCGCGTCATTCCGTCGGTCTGACGGCTCAGGTACAGGTAGCGACGCTCGCGCAGGGCGGCTTCGCGTTCGGCGATGAGCGAGGGCTCGCCGTCGAGGTCGAGCAGCGCACGTGTCTGTCGTGCGCGCACGGCGAGTTGATCGACGGTGAGAAGTGCCGACTCATCGACGAGCCGCTCGGCGGCAACCTCGAGTTGGGCTGGCGTGACGGCCTCCGTCGGCTGACCCAGGCCGCGACCGATCGCGTCGGCAGCGTCGATCGAGAGGCGTGCGTCGTCGACCGCGCGCGAGAGTGGCCTCAGCCAGGAGAGGGGTGTCGTGGGCGGAGCACCTGCGTCGCCGGTGACACCCGCCGCCGCTTCCTCGCCATCACGACCACCATCGCCGCCCGAGGCATCGTGACCGCCTGCGTCGTCACCGATGCCCAACCCATCAGCGCTCGGTGCCTCAGCCAGCATTGCCCCCACACGCACGAGGGCGCCCGCTTCGCGCGAGCTGATTCCGGTGAGGCGCTGGATGAGGTTTTCGGGCGTGCGGCTGCCGAGACGCTGGGCCAGCCCATCGTGGCCGAGCTCGTGGTGAGAGCGCCGGGCGATCTCGTCGGCGAGCACGGCGAGGTTGGCATCGGTGCGCTGCCGCAACTCAGCCAGCTCGGCGTGACGGCTCATCAGGGCGTCGTCGGACAAGTGTGCGACCGCCGTGCGTCGAATCGGCTCGAGAGTCGGAATCGACCAGCTGTCATCGCCGAGCAGGGCGCGATCGAGCACAGCACCGGCGAGCCCACCGCCGGGTGTCACTGTGTTCGAGCTGGTCATGCTTAATTCTCCCAAACAATAGAACTGGTGTACAGATGGCGAGCAACACTCGTGGAAAAGAACTTTGTAATCGGCGCTGTGGAGGAGGGGCGGGGCGGAGTGCCGGCCCCGCGAGTCGGGCGCGGCGGGGCGGGTCGGGCGCGGTGGGGCGGGTCGGGCGCGGTGGGGCGAGTCGGGCGCGGCGGGGCGGGAGTAGGGCCGGGCGCGCGAAGGGTCGGGCCGGAGGCGCGAGGAGCGCGGGCCGGCGGTCCGGGCCAGTGCGGCGCAACGGAGGGGCGGCTCAGTCGGGCGCGAGGCGCGACGAGCGCGGGCCAGTGGGCCGGGCCAGTGCGGCGCAACGGAGGGCAAGTTCAGTCGGGCGCGCGGAGGCGAGACAGAGCATCCCGTTGCCTGAAAGAATCGGGGCCCATGAGCACCACGCGTTCCCGTCTGCTGTCGTTGGTGGCGTATGTCGCGCTTCCGCTCGTCGGCGTGCTGCTGCTCGGCTGGGACTGGCGCGAAGTCGTGCTGCTCTATTGGTTCGAGAACATCAGCATCGGCCTCGCGATGGTTGTGACCCTCTGGCGAACCGCGCACGCGCCCGCCGCCGCGCAAGGCCCCACCCCGCAAGACCCCACCCCGCAACACCCCACCCCCTACGACCAACCCCCCAACACCCACAACATGGAGGGCCCCGTCGCCGGCACCTTCCTCGCCGGCTTCTTCGCGATGCACTACGGCATGTTCACGCTCGTGCACGGGGTGTTCGTGTTGCTGCTCGTCGGCGGCATCATGGCGCCCGTCGAGAGCGCGACGCCGATCAACTGGTGGGGAGTGCTCGTCGTCTGGGTCATCGGCACCGCCGTTCAGCTCACCGCGGCGATCGTCGGCCCCCTGCCTCGCCTGCGCGGCACGATGCTCATGTTCAGCGTGTACCCGCGCATTTTCGCGCTGCACATCACGATCATCCTGGCCGTCTTCGTGATTCTCGCGTTTCAGTGGGGCGCGGCCGCGGCTCTGCTACTAATCGGCTTGCACGCCCTTTTCAGTGGCGGCGCGTGGATGTTCTCCGCCGCCCGCGACCGCCTCGCCACCCGCGCGGCGCCGGCCGCCGAGCCCTCCGCCTGAGCGCTGCGGCGCGGGCGTCGAGCAGCACAGCGCGAGCATCCAGCCCCCACCCACAACGCCCGTAGGATTGACGCATGGCGCGCGCAGAACTCATGGACTTCGACAAGGCATTGGAACTCTTCGAGCCCGTGCTCGGCTTCGAGGTGCACGTCGAGCTCTCGACCCGCACGAAAATGTTCTCCGACGCCCCGAACCCCGCGTTCAGCGCCAACGAGATCACCGACCCGAACACGGCGATCACTCCCGTGTGCCTCGGCCTGCCGGGCAGCCTGCCGGTCGTCAACGAGCAGGCCGTGCGGTTCGCGATCTCGCTCGGCCTTGCCCTCGGCTGCGAGATCGCGCCGAGCAGCACGTTCAGCCGCAAGAACTACTTCTACCCCGACCTCGCGAAGAACTACCAGATCAGCCAGTACGACGAGCCGATCGCGTTCGAGGGCAGCCTCGAGGTCGAGCTCGAAGACGGCACCCTCGTGCAGGTTCCGATTGAGCGCGCCCACATGGAAGAAGACGCCGGCAAGCTCACGCACGTCGGCGGGTCGACGGGCCGGATCCAGGGCGCCGAATACAGCCTCGTCGACTACAACCGCGCCGGGGTTCCGCTCGTCGAGATCGTGACGAAGCCGATCTACGGCGCCGAGCACCGCGCCCCCGAGCTCGCCAAGGCCTACGTGAGCACCATTCGCGACATCGTGCGCGCCCTCGGCATCAGCGAGGCCCGCATGGAGCGCGGCAACCTGCGCTGCGACGCGAACGTCTCGCTGCGCCCCCGCGGCCAAGAGAAGCTGGGCACCCGCACCGAGACGAAGAACGTCAACTCGTTCAGAAGCGTTGAGCGCGCCGTGCGCTACGAGATCCAGCGGCAGGCCGCGATTCTCGCCAAGGGCGGCACGATTCAGCAAGAGACCCGCCACTGGCACGAAGACACCGGCACCACCTCACCCGGACGCGTCAAGAGCGACGCCGACGACTACCGCTACTTCCCCGAGCCCGACCTGCTGCCGGTGGTTCCGTCGCCGGCCCTGATCGATGAGCTTCGGGATGCTCTGCCCGAGCCGCCCGCCGCCCGCCGCCGCCGTCTTCGCGAGGAGTGGGGCTTCACCGAGCTGGAGTTCCGCGACGTCGTCAACTCAGGCCTCCTGGTCGAGATCGCCGACACGGTCGCCGCCGGAGCCGCCCCCCAGCAGGCCCGCAAGTGGTGGACGGGCGAGATCGCCCGCATCGCGAATGCTCAGGATGCTGAGCCGCAGTCTTTGATCAGTGCGGTCGACGTGGCCGCCGTGGTTGAGCTCGTCGAGTCGGGTACTCTCAACGACCGACTCGCTCGCCAGGTGGTCGAGGGCGTCATCGCGGGGGAGGGCACGCCGGCCGAGGTCGTCGCTGCCCGAGGCCTGGAAGTCGTCTCGGACGACGGTGCCCTCATCGCCGCGGTCGATGCGGCGCTCGCCGAGCAGCCCGACGTGCTCGAGAAGATCCGCGAGGGCAAAGTTCAGGCAGCCGGAGCCGTGATCGGCGCCGTCATGAAGTCGATGGGCGGCAAGGCCGATGCGGCTCGCGTGCGCGAACTGGTGCTGGAACGGGCTCAGGCTTAGGCGTCTAGATCGAAGCTGGAACCGCTCGTTTGTTGGCGAAACCGGTTGGAAGCTGACTAGCCTTTGGATATCTTGAGCCAAAGGTGCGAACCCTCAAGGCCCAAAGATTTCCCGCTGTTCATCTGGCGACGGAGGTATCGATATGGCGCTTCCCCCAGCTGGCTGGTTTCCAGACAGTGATCATCCAGGCCTCGAACGATGGTGGGATGGCACGCAGTGGTCTGACAACTGGCGCAAAGGGTCGCAGGTGACGGGCGGATTCAAAGTCCGGTACAAAGAAAGCCTCCCGAACAGGCCAGTTCGAACGGTCGAGTCTGAGCAAGCGTTTGAGACACTCCCAGAGGCACAGGCCGCCGTCGATCACATCATCCGAGAGAACTTCGGTGGCAAGTTGCCGACGGGCTACTCACTAGAGATCTTTCGCTTGACGCCTTCCGGGGCCGAGGAGAGCTACGGAAAGTGGTTGGGCAAAAGGTTTGCCCGGATTGGCGTCGCGGCGGCCGTCGGGACGGCTATTGGATTCATGCTCGGTCAGTAAGCGGCAGCGCTTGGCCTCACCTTTTGCACAGCTTCTCGTCAAACACACGATCGAACATCAGGCATGTCAGCACAGCGGCCGGGCCTCGACAACTGAAGACAACTCGCTGGCCTAGAGCCCGGACGTGCTTGGATTCCGAGGCCTGCGGTTCTTCCAAGGGCCGCGCTCGCCTGCAAGCTGGTTTCCGAGGAAAGCATTCTGGAAGACAAGGCTGACGCCCCAGGGAAACTCAGTTCGATACAGCGTCTCGTAGCGATTCTCGATCGACCAAGGAACCCACAGCCCCGGAGCGACTTGACCGCTGGGCCAAGCGAGCTTGTTGCACCGATCCACACGTGAACGAACCAGGTTGACAAGTCGATTTAGGGCTTGAGCTCCGTCTACTCGACGATCCTCGGGAAGCGCAGTGATCGGATTCGAGAGAACCCACAGATCGAAATCGTGGATGTGCCCACCCGAGATCTGCATCGACTCGTCGTCAATCTGGCGTATCAACCAGATTGCCGCTTCTTCCGCCGAGTCATCGATACCGCCACCGATGTCATTCATCGCGTTCATCGCTATTGCGGACTCAGTCATTGGTTCATCTCGAAAATGGAAATCTGGCATCTCAGCTCCTTGCATTGAGGCAACAAGTCTGGCCCCGCTGGCTTCTGCGGGCAAGGGACGTGGTTCGCACAATGACGCCAGATATCGCTTAGGAGCCGAGCTGCGTTCTGCCCGCAGGCCTAATTCCCGTTTTGCACCTCGGGCTTGCGGGCACTCCCAGCCGATCAGACCTTGGAGGTGAGCCATAGGAGAGGGAATCAGGGATCGGCTGCAGAAATCGGGTCGTGGGCGGTTGGTGCGATGCGGGAGTCGCTCTTGTATCTCCAATGGGTGCTGAAGGCCAAGTCCCTCGAATAGGCTCAATGCTGGAGGTGGCAGATGACTCCCGATTCCATTGACGAACTCCTGGCCTGGGCCAAAGAGAACGGTCAAGATTTCGGTTGGTGGAAGACCGCCCGAACTGTCGATGACCGTCTCGTTCTCGCGCTACCGCCTCACGACAGTCTCTATATTGTTGAGATGTTCCGTACCGCCGGTGGCTGGGTGGTGCGGCACGGCGACTCAACGGAAGCGCCATCCCTACTGGTCCGGCAACTCCCCGCGCACGATGAACCTGTGACTCTGCTCGAGAAGCTTTGTCGTTCACTAATTGCAGACGCGAGCACTCTCCTCAACAGCAATCCTGACTGGGCATTGGCCCTAGGTGAATGCGTCGTGGCGATTGCCGGTCCTCTGGAGCTCGGCTATCTGAAGGTGGCCGGTTCGGAGATGCTCACGAGGGCATCTGAGGCTATTGAACCGACGCCCCCGCCCTTGGCCGTTGCACCTTCGGCAGGTGTTCCGATCCCGCCGGCCTATTCGCCGGCCCCTCGAGTGCCTCCGCAAGCGCCGCTTCGCAATCAGTATTTCAACGAGCCGACGAAGGCGCCGCGCGGCCCCATGGTGTCAGCTTCCGCACGCTCGAAGGCTGCGCAGTCTGGCCGAGGCAATGGCCTCGCAATCGCCTCGATATCCCTAGGCATCGTCGGATATCTGCTCCTATACACCTGGTTCAGCGTGGTAATCGCACTAGCTGCAATTGGCACCGGACTCGCGGTAATCGTTGGAGGTCGACCAGGCAGGGTGCTCGCTTGGGTCGGACTTAGCCTTGGCGGCCTCTGCCTTCTTGTGGCTGTCGCAGTGCTTCTCGGTGCCCGCTGACCTGGACACGTCTCCTGGAGGCCAGATCCGGTAAGCAGAGTCGCCCTAAGCCGGTGGTACCTTTCGACAACTTCAACCAACCATCGTTGCTTCCGCACCGCCTCGGGGCCCGGCGGAGATCAAGGTTGCCGGTCGAGATTGCGGACAAGGTCACTGCTGGTTCCGCGACCTAGTGGGCCCGCAAGCGGTGGACGGGCGAGATCGCACGCATCGCGAATGCTCAGGATGCTGAGCCCGCGTCGCTCATCAGCGCAGTTCATGTCGCCGAGGTTGTGGCCTTGGTCGAGTCGGGCGCCCACAACGATCGACTCGCTCGCCAGGTGGTCGAGGGCGTCATCGCGGGGGAGGGCACGCCGGCTTCAGTGGTGGCCACTCGCGGTCTGGAGGTCGTCACCGATGATGGTGCTCTCATCGCCGCGGTCGATGCGGCGCTGGCGCAGCAGCCCGACGTGCTCGAGAAGATCCGCGAGGGCAAGGTGCAGGCCGCCGGAGCCGTGATCGGAACCGTCATGAAGTCGATGGGCGGCAAGGCCGATGTAGCGCGCGTCAGGGAGCTCGTGCTGGAGCGGGCCCAGGCCTGACAGCTTTAGCTCCTCAGTTATCGCACTGGTCGTTTCGTCCTAGGCTCCTAGCATGACGCGCTACTTTGACGCTCTCGAGACATTCGAGAGATTCAAGCAGGAGCGCAATCTTTCACTAGCCCATACTGCACTGCAGGATTTGCTTCGTCTGGCAGTGCGGGGTCTGAGGGCAGGACAGGCCGACAGCGCAAATTACGCATGGCCCTTGTCGCCGCCATTCGGGGCGGTGGCAGCTATGGTCGGCGATCCGAAGACCTTCGTTCTCATGGACCAAGTCGCTAGCTTGGTGGAGGAGGCGGCGAGTGACGTCACGGAGTACCGCGAGGATGCGGAAGCCCTTGCAGAGGTCCGTGCTGCGTTGGAGCGAAGCCCTGAGATTGCGTTTGCCGAACTCCAGAGCACAGTTCCAACTGCAGCTCGGGGGCGCCTATGGCGCCTCCTGACGTGGATGGAAAAGTATGACCAGCTGAGCGTCGTGGGTTCGGGTTCCTCGAGGACAGTGCGGGCCGGGGCCGTTGAACGCGCACGACCAGTGCTCGCGCCGACATTCCGTGCTGGTCAAGTCGCCGTGCACCCTGCGGAGACTTGGCTTCACGAGGGTGAGGAGGCAGACGACGACGAAGACGAGAATGCAGATGAGCGAGAGGGCGAGGTCGAAGACGAAGGGGAGGATGCCCCGGGCACGAATTTGAAAGTACCGGACAGGCTGCCGGGCGTTATGCGCACACAACCTCTCCGCGAGGGCATATGGCTGGTAGGGCGGGGCAAGACCTTTGCCAGTGGAGCCGGAGAGACGAAGATCGTCGTGAAGTCACACTCGGGCGAAACCCTTCGCACGTTCGCGCTTCCCACCCATGTGGTTCGAGTCTTCTCGAGTTTCCAGCGCGAGAACATCATCGTTATGGACGCACGGCTGGACGTATTCGTATTGACCCTGATGGGCGAGTACGTCGCCGAATTCTCGCTGGCCACAAATCCGGAGGTCCTTTCTGTGCTGGAGAATGCGTGCTCTCCGCCAAAGCCCCGTGCTGCTGTGCGTGGCCTAGACATCTCGCCGAATAATGCGGACGTCCTATTCAGCGTGGTCGATCGCATTTGGCGATTTACCGCTGATGGCACGCCGATACTCGCCCGACACCTTGAACGCGGTGAATCGCCGGAAACAACTCAAGCTTTTGCTGTTCCGCCTGGAAAGGAACTTGATCTCACCAACGAGATCGACCTTTTCGGCGCCGACTGGATCTACTTTGCGCGGATATTGGACCGCGACAACTCAGCGATTGTCTCGACGTATCACGGCCACCTTTTGAACTTCGGACGAAAAGGTCAACTTGATCACCATTGGAACGTGGAGGGGCCTGCCGAGGATGTTCTGGAGACTGACACAGGACTAATCGTGTCGACCGAGTGGGCCGGCGGATGGTTTCTCAACGCGGATGGTTCGAGTTCATACTTCCCTTATTGTGGGAGGTTTTACTCAGATTCCCTCCTTGTCGGGCACGGGACCCTCTTCAACCCGATTACAGGTGCGGCCGCTTCCTTTCCGACACGCGGACTCAAGGGCACCTATCTGGTCGACGGCAGACTGCGCGTGGAGGCGAAAACCACTTTCCTTGATGTAGACCTGCCCTGATCGGAGACCTACGTGGAACACTCACCGTTCTTCCCGAGCTACTGGCTGAGACCTTCAAGCGTCGCCGCGAGCGGTCTTGGGGCCCCAACTCCCTCCAGAACCCCATAACGCCCAGGCCGGGCACGAACTCGGCCTTCTGCGACAACTGTCGTGCCCCGATGCATCCACTCGTGCAGTTCGCCGAGTTGTGACGCCCTAACCTGGACCTCCACGCGACTGCGTCGGCCGCCGCTTGGACCCGCTGCCTGGATCACGATCTCTCCGAACGCATCGTCCAACTCATGCTCAATTCGTATGATCGGCCCCACGAGCACCCGGATCGGTTCGCTGGTCGGTTGCCCAAGAACTCGAGCAGCTTCGAGGATAAGTTCTCGCGAATCTGCGGGAATGCTGATGGTTGAAGGAAGGTCTGGGCTTGCCTGTTCTGCATCTGCCCAAGTGAAGTGGGTGCCAATGAACTCAACATCAGGCTCAGCAAGAGCGTCCGCTACCTTGGTGAGCAATTCTTTTGTTCCGCCAGCGTAGATCAGGGGCAGCAAGTTCGAGGCGCGAGGCGATACTCCCGGGGTCAAAACTTGTCGTTCCAAGGCAGCCATCGCCTGGGCAAGGGTTCTTGTAAGTCGCCGTTCGGCCGATTCCGGCGTTACCTCCTGCAAGTTGTCGAGCGTTCCCGGCGGGTCTTCCACAGCGGTCTCGATATGAACATGTACCGGAAACACGAACGAACCCGGCTCGGTATGACCGAGTCTCGCGACCGCGGCCAACTCGTCTCCTAGCCTCGAGTAATTGCCTTTGATGCTTGGTCGAGGGCGCTGGGCCGCTGTGGCGGCCGCTCGAATCATGCCGAACGCGGATCGTACGACGGAGGATGCAGTTTCGAGAGGAATCGTGTCACCGGTTGAATTGACACGGAATCTCATCACATCGAAATTCGCATGTTCCATCCAAGCCTCAATGTCGGCGGCGCGCTCTCCAGTTGGTGCGGCGAGCCTTTCCAAGACACCGGTCCACTCGATCGTGTCGCGCCGTAACGTATGCGGCACATACAACTCCGAATCAGCGCCTGGGAGCACCCACAGCGCGGCCCGGTCACTTGAGCGTTCGAGGATCCAATTCCGACGCGCAAGGATCTCAGAGACGTCTCGCGCTGCGACACTTTGGGTTGTCTTCGCCGCGCTCTCGAATCCCTGCCTTCGGGGCAGATCTTCGGAGAATCGGCCTGGACGTGTCACTTCACTGTCCCGTCGTAAACCGCGTACGCGAGATCCCTCCACGCGTAGATGCTGTCGCCCGTGAGCTTGTCGGCCTGCGTGAAAGTCATGGACGAAGTGTGCACGGTCTCTTCGAATCGTTTACCGAACGCCACTGTCCTGTGCAGGGTGCGTGAAACGTCATGCTCAATCCAGTCGGGGATGCTTGCGGGCACCTTCACAACGACTACGAAGACCGTCGTGTCGCTGTCTGTCCACTTCTCTATCCAGTTCGGCTCTAGTGGAAGGGTTAGCGATCGGTTGCCGACTTGGTATTGCGAAGTGCACTTGATCTGAACTCGCACAGGCATCCGGGAGAAATCGACGGTTGCGTCTACCGCCTGAACGTCCTCGTCGATCGAGGTCTCCATGAAACCTGCTCCCGCATGCGCACAAAGATTTCGGACGTAAGCGGCGCCGTAACGAGCCCGCCTCCCGTTGTCGCTGAAGTGAACGTTCGCAGGGCTCAGTAGACGGCTTGGGGGGAGGCTCGGAACCGCAGTCGTCATCTCCTCACCTTATGCGCCCAAGAACGAATCGGTAGGGGAACCTGGTTCCGCGCGGACGTCGTGCCGGTCGCATCTAGTTCACAGCCCCACCCACAACCCATCGCGGGCGCGGGTCATGCCGACGTACAACTCCCGCCGCTCGATCTCGCGCCGTTCGAGCGCGCCCTCGTCGAGGCCGTCGGCAGCGGGGGAGAGCAGCGACTCATCGACCCGTGGCAGCAGCACCTGCTTGAACTCGAGGCCCTTGGCGCGCTTGATCGTTCCGACTTTCACGAGCGGGGCGGGTGCGCCCGCGTAGCTTTCCAACTCGATGGTGTCGAACCCGGCGGCGCGCAGCGCGGCGATCATCGCGAAAGCATCCCGATTCGTCGCCGTCAGCACGCCGATGTCACCGGGGTCGACGCCTGACGCGACCAGCGTGCGCACCTGCGACACGAGCGCCCGATCATGCTCGGCGACAGAGGAGAATGACGCGAGTTCGGGCGACGGGCCCGTGCGGGGAACGTCGAGCGCAGCATCCGCTCGGCCCGGCCCGCCCTCGAGGTCGACGAACTCGTCGCCTTCGACGATCGTGGCGGCGAACTGGGCGATCTCGCGGGTGTTGCGGTAGTTGGTCGAGAGCACGACTCCGCGGCCGGCGACCGAGATGCCCGCCTCGGCGAGCGAGTAGCCGCCGGGGTAGATGGTCTGCTGGCCGTCGCCGATGAGGGTGAGGCCGTCGGGGCGGTCGCCGACGATCGCGTGCAGCATGCGCAGCATCGCGCACGAGAGGTCTTGCGCCTCGTCGATGATGACGTGGTCGACACCGGTCATCGGGGTGTCGCGCAGGGAGGCTTCGGCGCGCAGGATGAGGTCTTCGAAGTCGAGGAGGCCGCGCTCGCGCAGCGCCGCCTCGTAGGCGAGGTAGAGCTGCCACACCGCACGCCGCTGCTCGAGCCGGAGGGGGCGACGGCGACCGGCGCGCGGCAGGTCGGCGTACTGCTCGAACGTCGTGAGCCCGCTGCCCTTGATGACTTTGGCGATCTCGTCGCGCCAGTAGCGGTGGTTCTCGTCGATCGCGAAGAGCGGCCCGCGGCGCCCGACCTTGCCCCACGCGAAGTTGAACGCCTGCGTGGCCTCGCCGAGATCGAGCGAGACTCGCTGCCCGCGCTCGCGCAGCACCCGCATGGCGAACGAGTGCACGCCCGTGAACTCGACGCGGTCGACCGTCTCGGGCGCGAGCCGGTGCAGTAGCGTGCCGAGCACGGCCGGCAGCGTCTTCACGAACGTCGTCACGATGATGCGGCCCGTCGTGCCGCGCGCCAGGTACGCCGCCCGATGCAGCCCGACGACCGTCTTGCCGGTGCCCGCCGCGCCGCGAATGCGCGCGGGGCCCGAAAAGCTGCGGCGCACGAGCTTGGCCTGATCGGGGTGCAGAAAGGCCATCCACTCCTCGATCGGAGCGGCGAGCATCCCGGCCAAAAAGGTGTCAGCCACCTCGTCGACGGTTAGCGGGGCGGGCTCGTCGAGCACCGGCTCGGGCACGCTCAGATCGAGCGGTGCCGGCTCGTCGCCCAGCACCGGGAAGTGCGTGTTGACGGCTCCGAGCACGACTCCGAGCTGGCGGTCGGTCAGGCGCCTGCCAAATCCGTTGATGTACGCGGATGCCCTCCGCTCGCCGACCACCACCAGGCCGCCCAGGCTCGCGAGCGGCACCGGGTCTATGGCGGAACCCGCCAGCACCACGACCACGCGCACTTCACCCGGAGCGAGCCCCAGCTCGACGAGCGCCGCCTCGGTGCTCACGCCTACGTCGGCGAGCCCGCTCAGGTCATCGGTGACGTCTGCCTGACCGCGGAAGAGGCGACCTCCCGCCACAGTGACGTCTTTCCAGCCTTTCGTGTCGACGACGAAGACGCCGCCCGGCCCGACGAGCACGTGGTCGATCTGGGCGCGGCTGCCGCGCTTCGCGCCGGGCCAACCGTGGTCGTGCAAGAAGGTATAGCCGCACGCGGTCAGGGGCGCGAGCGTACCGGCTACTTGTCGCTCCGTGCGGTGGCCGATCATCCATCGTTCGGCTTCAGCGCGCGCGATGGCGGCCCGCTCGTCGTAGGCGTTCGCGAGCGCGACGAGACGACGCGCTTCGACGCCCGCCGACCTGCCTGCCTCGCTCATGCATCCCCCCGGAGCCTCGGCGCGACGAAGTCGAGCCTCACTCCAGTCTGTCGGGCAATCGCACTAGCTGGCACCCCCTCTGCGGGGGCCGAGTCAGGTTTGTTCATTTTTACTTCCCATTCAGATATAATGAACAATCATGAGCAATGAACAGACGAGCCAATCCTCCCCGCTCGTCGATCACTGCCTTGATCGCCTCCGCGAATACGGGCTGACCTCGACGGTGCTCGGCGAGGCAGCTGACGGCAGAATTCACGTGCGCCTCCAGGGCAGGGCTGTCACGCAAGATCTCACGCTTGCACCCCATAGTGATCTCACTCTCACGGGGCTCCTTCGCGATGGAGCGGACCTCGATGACCTCCGCACGATTCGTATCGGTGAACGGGTGTCGACACGCGCCGCAGACGCTTTGCGCTCGCGCCGCGTCAACTTTGTTGATGTGGCAGGCAACGCCTACATCGACCTCGACGACTGGTATATCGACGTGCGGGGCAAGCGAGGTGACAACCAGCACGATCAAGCGCCACCGCTTCGAACGCCGCGCAATGCGTTCAGCACCAGGCGCGCGCAAGTGATCTTCGCGATTCTGCAGTGGCAGGGTCTGCAGGAGGCTGACGTGCGAACGGTCGCGCAGGTCGCCGGAACCTCGGTGGGTCTTGCGCATCGCACGCTCACTGAACTGCGTCTCGATGCCGATCTATGGCCGAGTTCACATGAGTCACGCGAGCGCTTGCTGACGGCGTGGCTCGCCGCCTACCCCTCAGGCCTCGGCGCGGCACACCAGCTGGGGCGCTTTCAGGGCTCTGACCTGAAGGCCATCACCGGCGGTGTGAGCGTGAGTGGCGACCCGGCTGTTCCGCAGCTTCTTCGGCCGAGCGAGGCCGTCATCTACGTTGACGAGCTGTCTGCCGAGCTGGTCGCTGCCAACCGCTGGATTCGTGACACGAACGGCAACATCGCGGTCAAGAAGCGCTTCTGGCGCGACCCCGACGCTCGTGATGTGACCGGGCCGACGCCTGCCCCGACACTGCTCGTGCTTGCCGATCTCATGTCGTCTGCCGACCCCCGTCGTCGCGAAGCAGCGTCGGTGCTCCGGACTACATACGCACTATGAACCTCACGCTCGACATCACGTCACCACTCGGTCTCGTTCTCGCCGAGATGGATGCCCTGCTCGAGCATCCTGTCGATCTGCTCGTTATTGGCGCCGAGGCCCGCGACATCCTCGCCGCCCAGCTGAGCCCCGACCTGCGTCTCGTCGCGACTACTGATGTCGACCTGGTGCTCGCGATCGACGACTGGCGTCAGTATGCGGACACCTTCGCCGCGCTCACTGCCTTTGGGCCAAGGGGCATGATGTTCACCGTCGCCGGGGTGAGAGTCGACATCCTTCCGTTCGGGTCGGTCGAAAGCCCGCCGGGCACGATTCGTCCTCCGTGGATGAACGAGCCCTTCAACGTCGGAGCCTTGCGACTGGTGTTCGACACGGCGACTCCTATGTCACTGCCCGAGGCATGGCGACTCAGTTGCCGAGTGCCCACGGTGGCTGGTTTCGCAACCCTGAAGCTACACGCCTGGCTCGAGCGCTCCGCTCAGGGTGAGACGAAAGACGCTGGAGATTTCGGCGTCGCACTGGCGTGGTTTGTGAACCATGCGACGACGATGGATCGACTGGCGATGAAATACTCGCAGCTGCTGCGCGCGCCTGAGTTCGATCTGCAGGCAGCTGCAGCTCACCTGCTCGGCCGAGACATCGCCGAACTTCTCGGCCCGACGCTGGCCACCGAGCTTCAGACCAGGTGGAATCTCGACTCGAGAGCACACATGGCTCACCTCGTGTCTTCGCGAGCCTTTCGCACAGCGACAGGATTGGGCAGCGAGTCGCACGCCGTTGCGTTACTCACACGCGTCGCCGAAGGACTCGCCGACGG
>CALRMP020000061.1:0-16605 GCA_943369205.1 Gulosibacter massiliensis
AGGCCGCACGGGCCGCGAGCCGCACGCCGCGGCCGCACGGTGCGCGGGCCGCGCGCCGAGGCCGCACGGGCCGCGATCCGCGCTACGCGATGTAGATCTTGCGGAGCGTCTCGCGCACGCGCCACTCGGTCTCTTCGCCATCTTCGAGATGGCCGACCGAGCCAGCGACGAGCTCGACTTCGGTGCCGTCACCCCTCACCAGGGTGGCGGCGCCGCGTAGCACGATGAAGATCTCGTCGACTTCGACGTCGGTGACGGTGCCGGGCGTGATCTCCCACACCCCGACCTCCCAGTCGTCGAGCTCGGTGAGGGCAGCGATGCCCGTTGTCGGCGAACCGTCGACGACCTGCGCGGCGTCGACCGGCTCGTGCTCGAGCTCGAGCTCGAGGGCCTGCAGCACCGTGGCTGCGTCAAGGGGAAGGCTCACGAATCGAACCCTAGCCCGACAGCGTCGAGCGTGCGCAAAAACGCATTTCTCTTTCCCGAATTGTGATCTGCGCGGTTGAGTGCCCAGCGCACCGACTGCACGGCGGGGTACGTCGCAGGCTCGGGCGGAAACGGCAGCGGCATGCTGCGCACCATGTCGAGCGAGGTGCGCTCGGTGGTCTCGCCGGCGAGCTGGTCGAGCATGACGTTCGCGGCGAAGCGCGTGGCCGCAACCCCGAGGCCCGTGAAGCCCGCCGAGTAGGCAACGCGACCCTGGTGCGCCGTCGCGTGGAAGGCGCAGAAGCGGCTGCACGTGTCGATGACCCCAGCCCAGCGGTGCGTGAAGCGCACACCCTCCAGCTGCGGGAAGGTCGTGAAGAAGTGACTCGCGAGCTTCTCGTACGACTCGCGGCGGTCGTCGTACTCGGGGCGAATGCGCCCGCCGAAGTGGTAGATCGCGTCGTATCCACCCCACAAGATGCGGTTGTCGGCACTCAGTCGGTAGTAGTGAAACTGGTTGGCGCTGTCGGCGATGCCCTGGCGGCCTTGCCAGCCGATTGACGCGAGTTGGGGCTGGGTCAGCGGTTCCGTCATGAGCACGTAGTCGTAGACCGGCACGGTGTGCAGGCGGTAGCGCTTGAGCAGCGAGGGGAAGGCGTTCGTCGCCAAAGCAACGCGATCGGCGCGCAGCGTGGCCCCGTTCTTCAGGCGCAGCTCGATGGCATCGCGCTCGGCATTCAGGTCGAGCACGGGGCTTGCCTCGTGAACCTCAACGCCGGCGTCGAGGCACGCGGTCAACAGAGCAGCGGAGAGCTTTCCGGGATGCACGAGCGCCGTATCGCGCGTCGACCACAGCCCGCCTTCATAGGTGGGCGAGTTGACGAGCGCGCGCATGGCGGCGGCGTCGAAGAAAAGCTCGGTCTCGCCGTCGTGGGCTTCTTCCAGCTCGGGCACCTGGTAGGCCTCGGTCGCGACGGCGATCGAGCCGACGCGTTCGAAGTCGACAGCCCACTTGCGGCTCTCGACGGTGGCCTGAATCTCGTCGAGGTTCTGCATGCCCAAACGGTTGAGGGTCTCGAGCTCGTCGGGGAATCGAGTTTCGCCGTTCTTCTCGCCGTGCGTGAGGGTCGCTTCGACGAATCCGCCGTTGCGGCCGCTCGCCGCCCATCCAACGCTCTTGCCCTCGAGCAGCACGACACGGGCGTCGGGGTTGCGCTCTTTCGCCAGCAGCGCGGTCCAGAGACCGGTGTAGCCTCCGCCGACGACAGCGAGGTCGCACTGCGCCGTGCCCGTCAAGGCGGGCAGTGCGGCTCTGTCTGCCGCGTCGTCGAGCCAGAAGGCAGACAGACGCGAGCCCTCGAGGCTCTCAGTGATCAGGCGGGCGTCGGGTCGATTTCGCTCGAACACGATGGAGTGCATAAAACAATGGTCGCACGAGTTGTCCAATTGGACAATACCTGTGCAACCGGTGGCATAGAACCCTAGACTTGCCCCCGTGCTGCTGACCCACCCCTGGATGCACGCGCTCGATCGCGCGCGACTGCCCACCACTGACCCTGCCGACTGGGCAGAGTTTGTCGCGCGTGCGTCAGCCGAGATGCCGCGCATCCACGGGCTCATGACCGAGCTGTATGGCTCAGAACGGGTCGATGCTGAGCTCGCCGCCTTCGTCACCCAGCTCGCCGAGTCGTGGCAACACCGCCCGGCCGAGCTGCGCGCGGTGGATGCGGCGCGCTTGGCCGACCCCGACTGGTTTCAGTCGAACCAGATGCTGGGGGGCGTCTGTTACGTCGACCGCTACGCGGGCGATCTCGAGGGAGTGCGTGCGCGCATCCCGTATTTCACAGAACTGGGCCTGACCTACCTGCACCTCATGCCGCTCTTCGCAGCGCCCGCCGAGAACAGCGATGGCGGCTATGCCGTTTCGAGCTACCGCGAGGTCAACCCGGCGCTCGGCGACATGGCGCAACTGCAAAGCCTCGCGGCCGAGCTGCGCGCGAATGGCATTGCCCTGGTGCTCGACTTCATCTTCAATCACACGTCCAATGAGCACGAGTGGGCCCGCCGCGCCATCGCGCGCGAGCAGGAGTTTGAGAACTACTACTGGGTCTTCGATGGCCGCGAGCAGCCCGACGCATTCGAGCGATCCGTGCGCGAGATCTTCCCCGATGACCACCCAGGCTCGTTCGTGCCGTTTCCGAACCCCGACGGCACGGTACCGACGCGCGCCGAGGCCGAGCGCTGGGTCTGGGCGACGTTCCACACCTTCCAGTGGGATCTCAACTACTCCAACCCGGTGGTGATGCGGGCCATGGCGGGCGAAATGCTGTTTCTCGCCAACCAAGGCATCGACGTGTTGCGCATGGACGCCGTGGCGTTCATCTGGAAGCAATTGGGCACCAGCTGCGAAAACCTGCCCGAAGCGCACGTGCTCATCCAGATCTTCACGGCGGCCCTGCGCATTGCGGCCCCCGCCGTCATGTTCAAGAGCGAAGCGATCGTGCACCCCGACCAAGTGGTCGAATACATCTCGGTCGACGAGTGCCGCATCAGCTACAACCCGCTGCAAATGGCGCTCATTTGGAACTCGCTCGCCACGCGCGATGTGCGCCTGCTGCAGCAAGCGCTCGACCGCCGCCACAACCTGCCGCCAGGCACGGCCTGGGTCAACTATGTGCGCAGCCACGACGACATCGGCTGGACCTTCGCCGACGAAGACGCCGCCGAGTTCGGCATCAATGGCTTCGACCACCGGCGGTTCTTGAACAACTTCTTCGTCAACCGGCTTGAGGGCAGCTTTGCCCGGGGCATCCCGTTTCAAGACAACCCGAAGACGGGCGACTGCCGCATTTCGGGCACCACGGCCTCACTCGCGGGCCTCGAGGCGGGCGACGCCGGAGCCATCCGCCGCATTCTGCTCGCCCACTCGATCGTGCTCTCGACGGGCGGCATTCCGCTCATCTACTTGGGCGACGAAGTGGGCCAACTCAACGACCCGCACTGGGCCGACCTGCCCGCCCAGGCCGACGACAGCCGCTGGGCGCACCGCCCGCACTACCCCGCCGCGCTCTACGCGCAGCGAACCGACCCCACCACCGACGCGGGCCGCATCTTCGCGGGCCTGCAGCACCTCATCGCCGTGCGCCGCGCCACCCCCGAGTTCAGCGGCGGCACCCTCATCGGCTTCGACGCCAAGAACCCCCACATCGTGGCGTACCAACGCCCCGG
Organism: Gulosibacter massiliensis; assembly: GCA_943369205.1. GTDB lineage: Bacteria > Actinomycetota > Actinomycetes > Actinomycetales > Microbacteriaceae > Microcella > Microcella massiliensis_A. The sequence continues at coordinate 3,655 of CALRMP020000061.1, forward strand.
GCCCGACTCGCTCGTACTCTGCATCGCCAACGTCGCTGACGACCCACAACTCATCACCCCGCTGACCCTCTCGTGCCTCTCCCCCACCGCAATCGACCTGCTGACGGATGCCCGCCACGACCTGCGCCGCGGCCTCTCGGTGCCCGCCCACGGCGTTCTGTGGTTGCGCGTCTAGGCTGAGAGCGCGCGACCACGAGCCGCGCATCCACGCCGTTCACCGCCCCAAGGAGGCCGTCACCGTGCCCGCAGAGAACCTCACCCGCGTCGAAGCCCACGAGCGTAAGGGAGCCGTCGAGACCGAGAGCTACGTCGTCGCCCTTGACCTGACGACCGGTGACGAGGTGTTTCGGTCGACGTCGACCGTCACCTTCACCGCGACCGCCGGAGCGAGCACGTTCATCGACGCGATCACGCGCACGGTGCACAGCGTCACGCTCAATGGCGTTGAGCGTGATGCGGCCGCGGTGGCTGACGGCACGCGCATCCAGCTCGATGGGCTTGCCGCACACAACGTGCTGACGGTCGTGGCCGACCACGAATACACCAACACGGGCGAAGGCCTGCACCGCTTCGTCGACCCCGTCGACGGCGAGGTGTACCTGTATTCGCAGTTCGAGGTGCCCGACAGCCGTCGCGTCTTCGCGGTGTTCGAGCAGCCCGACCTGAAGGCGACGTTCCAGTTCACCGTCACGGCCCCGGCCGCGTGGGTCGTCGTGTCGAACGCGCCCGTCGAGAGCCGCACCGAGAGTGGCGATGCCGCCACGACCGTCTTCCAGACCACGAAGCGCATCTCGAGCTACATCACCGCCATCATCGCGGGCCCCTACCAGAGCGTGCACAGCGAGCTCACGAGCGCCGACGGCCGCACGATTCCGCTCGGCATCTATGCGCGTGCGAGCCTCTTCGAGTTCCTCGACTCGGACTACATCTTCGACATCACGCGCAAGGGCTTTGAGTACTTCGAGTCGAAGTTCGGCTTCGCCTACCCCTTCGAGAAGTACGACCAGCTGTTCGTGCCCGAGTTCAACGCCGGGGCCATGGAAAACGCGGGCGCGGTGACCTTCACCGAGGTCTACATCTTCCGCAGCAAGGTCACCGACGCCGTGAAAGAGCGCCGCGTCGTGACGATCTTGCACGAGCTCGCGCACATGTGGTTCGGCGACCTTGTGACCATGAAGTGGTGGAACGACCTGTGGCTCAACGAGTCGTTCGCCGAATGGGCGTCGACGATTGCGACCGCCGAGGCCACCGAGTGGCACGAAGCCTGGACCACCTTCCAGGCCATGGAGAAGAGCTGGGCCTACCGCCAAGACCAGCTGCCGAGCACGCACCCTGTCGTCGCGACGATCAACGACCTCGAAGACGTGCAGGTCAACTTCGACGGCATCACCTACGCCAAGGGCGGCAGCGTACTCAAGCAGCTCGTCGCGTGGGTCGGGCAAGACGCCTTCTTCGCCGGCGTCGGCCAGTACTTCCAGAAGCACGCCTGGGGCAACACCGAGCTGAGTGACCTGCTGAGCGAGCTTGAGGCGACGAGCGGCCGCGAGCTCACCACATGGTCGAAGCTGTGGCTCGAGACCGCGGGCGTCAACACGCTGCGCCCCGAGCTCACCGTCGACGACGGCGGCGCCATCACGAGCTTCGCGGTGCTGCAGAGCGCGCATCCTGATTACCCGACGATTCGCCCGCACCGCATGGCAATCGGCTTCTATGACCTCGTGGATGGTGCGCTCACGCGCACGCACCGCCTCGAGCTCGACGTCGATGGCCCGCGCACCGACGTGCCCGAGTTGGTGGGCATGGATCGCCCCGCGCTCATCCTCCTCAACGACGACGACCTCGCCTACGCGAAGATTCGCCTCGACGACGACTCGCTCGCCGTCGCGATCGAACACCTGGCGAAGATCGAGAACCCGCTTGCGCGCTCGCTCGTGTGGGGCTCGGCCTGGGATTCCACGCGCGACGCCGAGACCGCGCCGCGCGACTACGTGCGGCTCGTGCTCGGCAACATCGCGAGCGAGACCGAGTCGACGACCGTGCGCACGACGCTCATGCAGCTGCTGACCGTCGCCCGCGTGTATGTCGACCCGGCTGCTCGCCCGGGCATCATCGCCGAGATCGGCGACGCGCTGTGGGCCCTCGCCCAGAGTGCCGAAGCCGGTAGCGACAGCCAGTTCCAGTTCGTGAAGTTCTTCGCCAACATCGCGAGCACTCCCGCTCACGTCGAAACGCTTGCCGGCCTGCGCGATGGCTCAATCACGCTTCCCGGCGTCGAGATCGACACCGACCTCGAGTGGGAATTGCTCGAAGGGCTCGCGATCAATGGCGCAGCATCCCGCGCCGACATCGATGCCGCGCTCGCTCGCGACAACACCTCGAACGGCCAGCAGGCGGCTGCCCGTGCCGCCGCCGCTCTGCCGAGTGCCGACGACAAGCGCACGGCGTTCGACTCGCTCGTCGCGAGCGCTGACCTGCCCAACGTGATCGTGCGCATGACGACCATGGGCTACACGCATGTCAACGACCCGGGCTCACTCGAGCACATCTTGAAGCCCTACTTCGACATGCTCACCGAAGTGTGGTCAAGCCGTACGCACGCGATCGCGGAGTACATCGTGCTCGGGCTCTACCCGGCGCCGCTGGCCTCGCAGAAGCTCGTCGACGCGACGCGCACGTGGCTCGACTCGAACACCGAAGTCTCGCCGGCTCTGCGGCGACTCGTGACTGAGAACCTCGCGGGCGTCGAGCGAGCGCTCAACGCGCAAGCGCGCGACCGGGTGTGAGCACCTCGGGGCACGCACCGCGGTCGCTAGGCTGACGGCGATGGAAAGCTTCGACTGGGCAGGGTTCTGGGCTGCGATCGGCAGCTTCTTCACGACGTACGACGCGCCGTTTCGCATTGTCGGGGTGATCGTTGGCGCGGTGATTCTGCGCTTCGTGCTCATCGTCATCATTCGCCGCGTCGTCGAGCGCGTGGTCTCGGGCGTGAAGAAAGCGCAGAACGTCGACGACACCGTCGAGTTGAACGCGTCACCCTTGCACGCTGTGCGCGTTGTGCAACGCACCCGCACGATGGGCACCGTGCTCAACAACCTCGTGACGTGGTCGATCGCGGCGATCGCGATCGTTCTCGTGCTCGCCGAGCTCAACTTCTCGGTCACGGCGCTCGTCGCGTCGGCCGGCATCTTGGGCGCGGCGCTCGGTTTCGGCGCTCAGAACGTCGTGAAAGACATGCTCAACGGCCTCTTCATGGTGTTCGAAGACCAGCTTGGGGTCGGCGACATCGTCGAACTGCAGTCGACGCAAGGCCCTGTGAGTGGCGTCGTCGAAATCGTCGGGGTGCGGGTGACCCAGGTGCGCGACGTGGGCGGCGTGCTCTGGTACGTGCGCAACGGCGAAATCATCAACGTCGGCAACAAGTCGCAGGGCTGGGCCCGCGTGATCATCGACCTGCCGGCGCCCTACACCTCCGACGTCGATGCCGTGCAGCAGGTCATGCTCGACACCGCCACCGCGATGGCAGCCGAGCCCGAGTACGCCCGCAAGGTGCTCGAGCCACCCGAGATCTGGGGCATCGAGTCGATCTCGGCCGAAGCCCTCGTGATTCGACTCGTCATGAAGGTGCGCACCGCCGAGCAGTTCGACATCGCCCGAGCCCTCCGGCTGCGCCTCAAACTCGCGCTCGATGAGCTGGGTGTCGCGGTGCCCTCGCTCAACCGCATCGTCATGGACGGCATCGACGCCCGCGAGGCAGCGCGCGGCAGCCGTCGACCCGTCACGCCTCCCGAAGACAGCGACCTGTGACCGAAACGCCGTCGTTCTTTGAGCAGGTGGGCGGCCACGACACCTTCGAGCGCCTCGTGCGCCGTTTCTATGAGGGAGTCGCCGCCGACCCCGTGCTCAAGCCCATGTACCCCGAGGACGACCTCGAGGGCGCGATCTGGCGGCTCACCGCATTTCTCGAGCAGTACTGGGGCGGCCCGGGCACCTACAGCGAGCAACGCGGGCACCCTCGGTTGCGCATGCGGCACAACCCTTTTCATGTGAATCCGGATGCTCGCGATCGGTGGCTCGGTCATATGAGGGCGGCGGTCGAAAGTCTTGCGCTGTCTCCCATGCATGAGGCCGCGCTGTGGGATTATCTGGAGCGAGCCGCCTTCGCAATGGTCAACACATTTGAGGAGACACCATGACCGAGCCGTACCCCACTCCGGCCCAGCCTGACCCCTACCGGCGCGAGGCGCCCGCCGCGGCGCTTCGGGCGCCCGAAGGAACCGACCCCTACACGCGGTGGATCTGGTTCATTCTGGCCATTCCCGTCGTGCAGACCCTGCCGATTTTCTTCATCGACTGGAGCGCGTTCGTCGAGGCGAGCGTCTCCGACCCCACCGGCCTCGGCGTCTATGCCACGTTGTTCTCGCCCGCCTACGTCGCCCTCATCGCCTTCGGCTGGATCGGCACCGGCCTGATGATCTGGTTCGCGTACCTCGACTGGCGCGAACTCAACCAGCGCGGGGTGCCGCAGCCCTTCCACTGGGCGTGGATCTTCTTGACGTTCGTGATTAGCTACGCGGTGTACACGATCGGCCGCTCAGTTGTGGTCAAGCGCCGCACGGGTGACGGCCTGGCACCCATGTGGATCACGATCGCCACGATCGTCGCGGGCTTCATCGTCGGCATCTGGATCTCGGCCGTGATCTTCCAGCTCATCTTCGACACCATCAACACAATGAGCTTCGCCCCGTAACGAGCCGTAGCCAAGGAGCCAGCCCATGTCGCAACGACGCGACTCAACGAGCGACGCCATCATCGTGGGCGCGGGCCTGGCGGGCCTCGTCGCCGCCGCCGAATTGGTCGACGCCGGGAAGACCGTCACGATCGTCGACCAAGAACCGGAGGCCACGTTCGGCGGTCAGGCGTGGTGGTCGTTCGGTGGGCTGTTCTTGGTCGACAGCCCGGAGCAACGGCGGATGGGCATCCGCGACTCCATCGAACTCGCCCGGCAAGACTGGGCGGGCACGGCCGGGTTCGATCGGCCCGAAGACGACCAGGCACGCGCGTGGGCCGACGCCTACCTCGAGTGGGCCGCGGGCGAGAAGCGCGCGTGGCTCAAGCAAAAGGGCATCGGGCTGTTTGCGGTTGTGGGTTGGGCCGAGCGCGGCGGCGACACCGCGACGCGCCACGGCAACTCGGTGCCGCGCTTCCACATCGTCTGGGGCACGGGGCCGGCAATTCTCGAACCGTTCGTCGCGACGGTGCGTCGAGGGGTGGATGCCGGCCTCGTCACCCTGCTCTTCCGTCACCGGGTCGACGCCCTGACCCTCACCAGCGGGCGGGTTGTCGGCGTGAGTGGCAGCGTGCTCGCCCCCGACGGTGCGGAGCGGGGTGCACCCTCAAACCGCGATGTGGTCGGAGAGTTCAGCCTCACCGCGAGCGCGGTCGTCATGGCCACGGGCGGCATCGGCGGCAACCACGACCTCGTGCGCGCGGCCTGGCCCGAGCGGCTCGGCACTCCCCCGCAGCACATGGTGAGCGGCGTGCCCGCGCACGTTGACGGCCGCGGGCTCGGCATCGCCGAAGCCGCCGGCGCCCGGCTGGTCAACGGCGACCGCATGTGGCACTACGTGGAGGGAATCCAGAACCACTCCCCCGTGTGGGAGAAGCACGGCATTCGCATCTTGCCCGGCCCCTCGAGCCTGTGGCTCGACGCGACGGGTCGCCGCCTGCCGACGCCGCTCTTTCCGGGCTTCGACACCCTCGGCACGCTCGCCCACTTGCGCACGACGGGCCACGACCACAGTTGGTTTGTGACGACGCAGTCGATCATCGAGAAGGAGTTCGCGCTCAGCGGCAGTGAGCAGAACCCCGACCTCACCGGCCGCAGCGTGCGCGAGTTGCTGCGCCAGCGGCTCGGCAAAGGGGCGACCGAGCCCGTCGAGCGGTTCAAGCGCGACGGAGCCGACTTCATCGTCGCGAACTCGGTTGACGAACTCGTCGCGCGAATGGCGGCGCTCGAACCGGATGCCCCGCTCGACTCCGCCCGCGTGCGCGACGAAATCGCCGCGCGTGACCGCATGCTCGACAACGAGTTCGGCAAAGACGCCCAGTTGACGGCGATTCGCGGCGCGCGGAGATATCGCGGCGACAAGCTCATCCGCGTCGCGCCGCCGCACCGGTTGACCGACCCGAAGCACGGCCCGCTCATCGCCGTGCGGCTGCACGTCCTGACCCGCAAAAGTCTCGGCGGCGTGCAGACCGACCTCGACTCGCGTGCGCTCGGTGCCGACGGCACCCCGATTCCGGGGTTGTTCGCCGTGGGTGAGACGGCAGGCTTCGGCGGTGGTGGCGTGCACGGCTATCGCTCGCTCGAAGGCACCTTCCTGGGCGGGTGCCTCCACACGGGCCTCCGGGCCGGCCGGGCGATCGCCCGCGACCTCTAGGCGCGCCTAGTCAGCCGCGCGTCGAGCCAGCCGCCGCCGGTCAGCCGCTGAGCGACCAGGAGCTCTGCTTGATGAGCACGTGCCCCCGCGCCGTGCTCAAGCGCACCCAGGGGCCAGCGGAGAACTGCTGCACGGCATCCTCGCCCAGAAATCCCAGCGTTTCGAGCGCGAACGCCGCTGCCCCCGGCAGGTGATCGGCGTCGGGCAGCGGGCGCCCCCAGACCTCGGTGCGCACGCGATGCACGATCTGCTCACCCGTGCCTTCCGGAATCGCGGTCGCGATCTCTTCGATGCCGGCCCGTGCGGCGGCCGCGAAGCCCGCGGGCTCCAGCGAGCCCAACCCTTGCCATCCGCCGCGCGGCGGCGAGATCGCTGACCACACCACGGTGTTGACGGCAGCGGGATGACTCAACGTCACCGCGCCTTCGGTCTGCGCCTCGAGCGCCGCATCAACGCGCGCTTGCATCGAACGAATCGGCACAACGACATCGAATTCGCCCCCGCTCACGGCGAAGGTGCGCAGGCCCAAAACAGTCGGGCCGCGGTCGAGCAGCCCCTTCGGCGTCAGAACTGCGACATACACCGCGAGCACACCACTGCCAGCAATGAGCCGCACGGCTCCGGCTTCGTCAAGTCGCAGGGCGCGCCCGAGCAACACCGAGAGGTCCTGCGCGGCGGCGACCGAGGGAAGAGTGAACGTCGTGTTCATCGCTCCCTAGACTACGCGTGTGACCGACCCTCTTCATGACCCCGTCTCGACCATGCTCGCGGCCCTCACCCTGACGAGCACGGGCGCCCGCACGCGCGAAGACATCTTCACCGCGCCCAGCCTCTGGACCCCTCAACGGCGCGTGTTCGGCGGGCAAGTTGCCGCGCAGGCGGTGCTCGCCGCGATGCGCACGGTCGACGACGATCGGTTCATTCACTCGATGCACGGCTACTTCTTGCGGCCCGGTGACGACGAGCAAGACATCACGTTCTCGGTCGATCGCATTCACGACGGGCGATCGTTCTCGACGCGGCGCACGCAGGCCTACCAGAATGGCGCACCGATTCTGTCGATGATCGCGAGCTTCCAAGATGTCGACCCGGGGCTCGAGCACCAGGCCGAGCTGCCGGCGGGCATTCCCGACCCCGACGACCTGCCGAGCGCGCGCGATATTCTCGGCCCCATCGATCACCCGGCGGCACAGTATTGGGCTCACGGCCGACCCTTCGACCTGCGGCACGTCGAGACTCCGGTCTACTTCCAGCCGGGCCTGGAGAGGTCGGCGCACCAGGCCGTGTGGTTTCGCACGCTCTCGCCGATGCCCGACGACGAAAACCTGCACCGCGCCGCCCTCGCCTACGCGAGCGACTACACGATTCTCGAGCCGGTCTTGCGCCGCCACGGCGCCACGTGGGCGACGCCCGGGCTCAAGATGGCGAGCCTCGACCACGCCATGTGGTGGCACCGCTTCGCCCGCGTCGATGACTGGTTGCTCTACGTGCAAGAGTCGCCCAGCGCCCAAGGCGGGCGCGGACTCTCGCTCGGCCGCATCTTTACCCGCGACGGGATGCTCGTCGCGAGTGTCGCGCAAGAGGGCATGGTGCGCGTTCCTTCTGCCTGACGTTCTGCGGCCGCGGTCAGCGTGACGCCCGCACCGCCTTCACGACCCCGTCGACCGAGTCACCGATGGCAATCGCCACGACGCCGAACGCGATCCCCGCGACCCCGAACGTCGTCGCTACCGCAAGATCCTGACTCACCACCCCTGCCGCCGCGTCGTTGAACGCCGCGGAGAACGCCGGGTTCACGAACTGGTCGAGCACGAGCAGCGTAACGAAGGGCACCGTGAAGGCTGCGTTGAGCGCGATGTTCGCCGCGGCGAGACCCGGCGTCCAGCGCCGGTGCCGGTACAGCACGACCGCGAAGGCCAGCTCCGCGAGCATGACAACGACGAAGTAGCTGATCCACCACGGCCAGAGCTCCGGGGCGAGAAAGCTGATGAGTCGGCCGTCGGCGTCGGCGAACGGTGAAGCGGTCGCCTGCCAGATGATGCCGCCGACGAGCAGTACGACCGCGAGCACTCCCCCGATCAGATCACCGATTCCCACGTCGGGCTTCGTGTGCTCTCTCGGCAGGTCATCGGGAGTCCACGTGCTGAGGGGGGTGTCGCTCTCGCGGGTGCGCTCGATGATGGCGAATATCAGGGTCACCCAGAAAGCGATGCCAAACCCCACCGAGATCATGGTCGAGGCCGTGGTGAGCGCAATCTCGAACACCGGTTTGCCAGCGAGGCCTTGTGCTATCACGAGGCCTGCTCCAACCGCGGGCACTACGACGACCAGCAGCAGCCGCAGCAGCCGCAACCAGTCGAGATAAACGGCGGGCCCGATGAGGTGCAGGGAGCGGCCGGCGAGCCCCGCGGCCACGCGATCAGGATCGCCGAGCGCGGCAAGAGCGTCGCGCTCGGCAGACTCAGGTTCACGGCCAGCGGCCACGCGCGTGGCGACGTCCGTCTCGATGGATGTCTTGAGCTGCCGCGCAGTCTCGACACGACGCGCGTCGGGAAGCCGCCGGACGACCGCGTCAAGGTAGCGATCAGTCAGTGAATGGGTCGAGGTGAGCATGCCGGGCCTCCTTCGTTACGCCGTGCCGAACAGCGCTCTCGTGAACAGGCGAGCCGCACGTTACTCCGCAACCGGTGCCGCTCACCAGGGTCTTTGGACCCGACCGGGCGACAGCGTGACGGCTAGCATCGTGCCGTGCGTATTGCTACCGACCTCTCGTCGTCGAGACTCGATCGCTCACGCTACGAACTCGTGGTCGACGAGCGCTTCGCGGGGCCGACGCTGGCGGCCGATCGCTGGGTGCCGCAGTACTTGCCGCAATGGAGCAATCCCGAGCGCTCGGCGGCGCGATACTCGCTCGGCCCCGCAGGGCTCACGCTGCGTATCGACCACGACCAGCCGGCGTGGAGCCCTGAGTTCAACGGCGAACTGCGGGTGTCGAACCTGCAGAGCGGAGTGCGGTCGGGTGCGGTCGGAAGCGGCGATGGTCAGCATCCCTTTCGCGATGGTCTCATCGTGCGCACGGCACAGCCGGAACAGCGCCTGTGGTTGCCGCACTACGGGCTCATTGAGGTGCGGCTTCGCCCCAGCCCCCACCCGCGGGCGCTGACGGCGCTCTGGCTCATCGGGTTCGAGCAGGTGCCCGAGGCCTCGGGCGAACTGTGCATCGTCGAGGTGTTCGGCCGCGACATTCGACCCGACGGCTCGGCGCTCGTTGGCCTCGGAATTCACCCGTTCGGCGATCCGCGCCTGCACGACGACTTCGTCCAGGTCGAGACCGAGCGTGACGTGCGTGGTGCACAGACGTATTCGGTCGAGTGGATGCCCGGCTCCGCTCGATTCTTCATCGACGACGTGCTCGTGGCCGAAGCAGACCAGTCGCCCGACTACCCGCTGCAACTCATGCTCAACCTGTACGAGTTGCCCGACGATCAGCCGCGCGTGGCCGACGAGTTTCCCCTCACGGCCGACGTGCACTGGGTGCGCGAGTGGCGGGCCGTCGAGCGCTAGGGCTGCTCCGGTGATGCCGCGCCGCGGCGGAGGATCTACTGCTGACGGAACTCGATGGGCGACTCGATGTAGGGCTCCCACGCCGCTCGCTCGTCGTCCGCAATGCGTCGCGGAGCACCCGTCTCGCGATGCGCGAGCACGATCGTTGTCGCCGCGCGCACATAGAGCGTGCGCGGGGTGTGCCCGGCCGGGCTGTAGACCTCGTAGCAGACCTGCAGGCTTGCGCCGCCGAGCTTTCCGATCCACAACTCAATGTCGATCGGCTCGCGCAGGTACGGAATCTGCTCGCGATACTCAATCTGCTGGCCCGCAATGAGGGTGACCGAGTCGGCTCCTGGTCCGGTGGTGAGAACGGCCGTCGGTGCACCGTTCTCGCCTCCGCCCCAAAACGCGGCGATACGCGCCTCTTCGAGCAGCGTGAACATGCGCGCATTGTTGACGTGCGCGTAGGCGTCAAGGTCGCTCCACCGAAGGGAAATGGCGACGTGCAGGCGAGCCACGAAGGTCGACCCGCTAGTCGCGCGTCAGCTTGCGGTACGCCGAGCGGTGCGGCTTGGCGGCCTCGGGGCCGAGACGTTCGATCTTGTTCGCCTCGTAGGCCTCGAAGTTGCCTTCGAACCAGTGCCAGTAGCTCGGGTTCTCGTCGGTGCCCTCGTAGGCGAGGATGTGCGTCGCGATGCGGTCGAGGAACCACCGGTCGTGGGTGATGACCACCGCGCAGCCCGGGTATTCGAGCAAGGCGTTCTCGAGCGAGCCGAGCGTTTCGACGTCGAGGTCGTTGGTCGGTTCGTCGAGCAGCAGCAGGTTGCCGCCCTGCTTGAGCGTGAGGGCGAGGTTGAGGCGGTTGCGCTCTCCACCCGAGAGCACGCCGGCCTTCTTCTGCTGGTCGGGGCCCTTGAAACCGAACTGCGAGACATATGCCCGCGACGGAATCTCCGTCTTGCCGACCTGGATGTAGTCGAGGCCGTCGCTCACAACTTCCCAGAGCGTCTTGTTCGGGTCAATGCCACCGCGGCTCTGGTCGACATAGGAGATGTCGACGGTCTCGCCGATCTTGAGCGTGCCGCCATCGAGCTCTTCCAGGCCGACGATCGTCTTGAAGAGGGTCGTCTTGCCAACACCGTTGGGGCCGATGATGCCGACGATGCCGTTGCGCGGCAGCGTGAACGAGAGCCCGTCGATGAGCACGCGGTCGCCGAAGCCCTTCTTGAGCTTCGTCGCCTCGATCACTTGTGACCCGAGGCGCGGGCCCACCGGAATCACAATCTCTTCGAAGTCGAGCTTGCGCGTCTTCTCGGCCTCCGCTGCCATCTCTTCGTAGCGAGCAAGGCGGGCCTTCGACTTCGCCTGACGCCCCTTCGCGTTCGAGCGCACCCACTCGAGCTCACCCTCGAGCCGCTTCGCGAGCTTGGCGTCTTTCTTGCCCTGCACTTGCAGACGGGCAGCCTTCTTCTCGAGGTAGGTCGAGTAGTTGCCCTCGTAAGGGTAGAGACGACCGCGGTCGACCTCGGCGATCCACTCGGCGACGTGGTCGAGGAAGTACCGGTCGTGCGTAATGGCAATGACGGCGCCGGGGTACTTCTGCAAGTGCTGTTCGAGCCACAGCACGCTCTCGGCATCGAGGTGGTTGGTGGGCTCGTCGAGCAGCAGCAGATCGGGCTTCTCCAGCAGCAGCTTGCACAGCGCGACGCGGCGCTTCTCTCCGCCCGAGAGATGCGTGACGAGTTCGTCTCCGGGCGGGCAGCGGAGAGCATCCATCGCCTGTTCCAACTGTGAATCGAGGTCCCAGCCGTTTTGGGCGTCGAGTTCTTCTTGCAGGGTGCCCATCTCAGCCAGCAGCGCATCGAAGTCAGCGTCGGGCTCAGCCATGGCGAGCGAAATCTCGTTGAACCGGTGGAGCTTGTCGGCGAGCTCGCGCACGCCCTCCTGCACGTTCTCGAGCACGGTCTTCGACTCGTCGAGCTCGGGTTCTTGCATCAAGATGCCGACGGTGTAGCCGGGGCTCAAGCGTGCCTCGCCGTTCGAGGGGGTGTCGAGCCCCGCCATGATCTTGATGATCGTCGACTTTCCGGCGCCGTTCGGGCCGACCATGCCGATCTTGGCGCCGGGGAAGAACGACATCGTCACGTCATCGAGAATGAGCTTGTCGCCGACCGCTTTGCGCGCGCGGACCATGGTGTAAATGAATTCGGCCATGCCTACCAGTCTATGGAGAGCGTGCGACCGATCAGGCACTGACCGGTGCCCAGAACATCGGCCAGCTCAGTCGACAGCTCGGCATCGATGATCTGGCCGATGAGGCACTGACCGTCGATGAGCACCGAGACCAGAATCGAGTCGGCGCGCTCACCCACCGGGGTTGTGTCGGCCGTCACTTGCATGGCCGTCTTGTCAAAGCCGCTGCTCACGAGCGAATTCACGACCGTCTGGCTCGAGGGCTCGGGGTTGCGTTCGAGCATTCCGTTCAGCACAAACTCGAAGAACGGGCGATTCTGGCCTGCCGTGCCGCCCTCCACGAGTTCCGGATCAGGCTCGGGCGTGACCGTCGGCGACGGCGTCGTCGAGTTCGTCGGCGATGGTTGTTCTTCGATTGGAGCGCAGCCAGCGACGAGCAACGAAAGGCCGAGAACGCCGATGACGGATGCCCGCACCACCTCGCTCCGCATGACAACCCTCTCGTGTGTGCGCTCACGTGCGCCATCCGATTGTACGGCCGAGAGCCATGAACCCACGGCAGGGCAACCTGATGAACTGTCGTTCGGATTGCGAACAGCCGCGAATCGTCGAGGTTGCCCTTCGAGCACCTGGCGAGCATGATCAAAGCTACGGATCTCAACGAGCGATGATCGGGGGATCATCGACAACTCGTTGTCGATTCAGGCAACTCCGCATCGTTCGGGTCGATGCGGAGCTGTTGCGATAGCGGTCGTTCTTGGTCTCTTCGGGT
>CALRMP020000062.1:0-16004 GCA_943369205.1 Gulosibacter massiliensis
TAGCTCTTCCACTTGCCGACCTGCTTGTACTGCAGCCACTGGTTGATGGCGAAGGTGTTGAAGAAGACGAAGAGCGAGATGACGATGAATACGACGAACGTCGGTGCGGCAACCTCGCTCGCGCTGCCGGGGCGCAAGAAGTAGATCAAGATCAGGATCCAGGGCACGATGCCGACCATCGAGCCGAAGATGAACGGCAGCAGGCCACCCGAGCCGGGCTGTTCGTACTTCTCTTGCAGCGCACCGAACAAGATCATGGCCGCGTTGACGGCGAAGATCGAGAACAGAGCCGCGATGTCGGTCACGCCGTTGATGGCGAGAATGAGCCAGATCATGATCGACGAGCTGATCGAGTACTCGGTCCAGCGGAAGTAGTTGCGGTTGTGCAGCAGCCCGTTCTTGTATCGGCCGTAGAACCACGGGCTCGAGATCAGGAAGTGGAAGAACGCACTGAGCGCGAGGAAGGCAACCACGCCGATGCCGATGTTGACCTCGAAGAGGGTCACGCGCTCGGGCGGCAGCGGAACCCCGGGAGGGCCAGCCAGGTAGTCAGCGGTGACGGCGAACAGCACCTGCGTGCTGAGCATGGTCAGCACGATGGCGAAGCCGATGGCCTGCACCAAGTGCAGGCTTCCCGCGACGATGTTGTAAACGCGCAGCCGGTCGATCTGCTGCTCGGGGGTGTAAACCTTCTTGGCCATCCGTGCACTCCTTTGTGGTCTGCGCGTCCTCGCGCATGGTGCTGACGCTAGCACTCGCGCACGTCAGGTGAGCGGAGTTCAAGCGTCACGCGCGTCGCAGCGGTCAATGCTCCGTGACAGCCCGGCTCTCACGGTCGCGGGGGAGCGCGATGGTTGCGATGACAGCGAGCACCAGGGCCGCTCCCGCGGCGAGCAGCATCGTGTCGGCAAACGAGTCCGAGAATGCGTCGATTGCACCAGAAAGCAGGTCGGGCTGATCGGCCAGCACCGCGGCAGCTTGCGGCAGCCCCGACTCGACCACCGACACGACCTCGGGGTCGACGCCGGCCGGAAGCTCCAGGCCCGATCGGTATGCCGCCAGCGCGAACGAGCCGAAGATCGAGACACCCATGGTGAGGCCGAGTTCGTACGCGGTCTCTTGAATGGCCGCCGCATTCCCCGATCGAGACGCGGGGGCTGCCGCGAGCAAGGCCGCCGATGCGGCCGCCGAGGCGACGCTCACGCCGGCCCCGAGCAGCACCATGCCGGTCAACAGCAACACGTAGGGCGACTCCACGGTCACGAAGCTGAAGACCAGGAGGCCGACGGCGACGAGCGAGAACCCGCCGCCGACGGCGCCGTTCATGCCGAGGGCCCGAACGACTCTCGGTGTGAGCGGGCCCGCGATAACGGCGCCCACCGCGATCGGCAGAAACGCCAATCCTGCGGGCAGCGGGTCGAGACCCTGCGCGATCTGCAGCTGCTGCGTGAGGAGCAGGAGCGGGGCGGCGAGGGCGATATTGCTCGCGAGCACCGCCGTCGCCGCGGTCGAAAAGCGCACCGACGCGAACAAGCTCACGTCGATCATGGGCTTGGCGCGACGACGCTGCTGCACGACGAATGCCGCAATGCCTACGAGGCCGATCGCCATGAGCACCAGTCCGTTGCCGTCGATGCCGTCTTCGCCCAACTGCTTGATGCCCCAGACGAGCGAGACCAAGCCGGCGCTCGAGAGCACAACGCCGAGCGCGTCGATGCCAACGGTTTCGGTGGCGGAAGCTTCGGGCAGTCGTCGTGTCGCCACGAGGGCGAGAGCGATGAACGGCAACTGCACCCAGAACGCGAAGGGCCACGAGGCGAACTGCAGAATGACACCGCCGACGACGGGGCCGAGCACAAACCCGGCCGCGCCGATCGACGCCCACACTCCAACCGCGAATGCGCGCTCGCGGTCGTCGGGGAACACGGCGCGGAGCAGCGAGAGCGTCGCGGGCATGGCGAGGGCGGCGCCGACCCCGAGAAGCACGCGCGCCGCGATCAACAACTCCGCCGAGGACGAGAGCGCCGCGAGCACGACGGCACCTGAGAACACGATGAGGCCCAGGCGCAGCATCCGTCGCCGTCCAAATCGGTCACCGAGCGATGCGGTCGTGACAAGCAGGGCAGCAACGGTGAGGCTGTACGAGTCGACGATCCAGAGCAACTGCGTTGCGTCGGGCTGCAGGTCTTCGGCGATGCTCGGCAGTGCGACGTTCAGAATCGATGCGTCGATCGCGATGAGCAGCATCGTGAGCGAGAGCGTGGCGAGCGCGAGCATGCGCTGCAGTCGCGTCGTGGTCGCGCGGGTGATGGACGGTTCGGGATGCACGGCGGGCTCCTGACTCACTGATGTCTACGGTGTAGATCTACGTTGTAGACATCGTAAGCGCGCGCGTCGATTTTGTCTATTTTGTAGACTTTGCGAATGGCGCCCAAAGCAGGACTCACGAGAGAACGCATCGCGGATGCTGCGCTCGAGCTACTCCACGAGCAACCCGACCGCGCCCTCACGATGCGGCTGCTCGCCACCCACTTGAACGTCGACCCCATGGCGCTCTACCGCCATGTGCGCGACAAGCGCGACCTCGTGGAGGTCATGAGCGATCACGCGTTGCGTGACGGGCTGCGTGCAGGCCTTGACGACCTGCCGCCCAACGCTTCGACGCGCGAGTTCGCGGCGAGCACCGGCCGATCGCTGCACGCGCACCTCGTGGCGAATCCGGAACTGATCCCGATCGTCGCTACTGCCCCCGTCACGATGACCTCCGCGCGCTACGGCATCGAGATCGTGGTGCGGCTCATCAACGGGGGCGTGGGTGAGCGCACGGCGATCACGTGTCTCAACGCCGTCGTCGCATTCGCCATGGGCTCGGCGCTGCTGACGGTCGAGCCCCTCGAGCCCTCGACGCCCATCGACTCTCGCGAGCTCGCGGAGACCCTGTCAGCGAGCGGTAGCGAGATCGATGCCGCGTCGATCGATCGAATGCTCAGCTCGATTGATGGCTACGACTTCGAGGTGGGCCTCGACGCGATCTTGACGGGGTTTCTCGGCCCGAGCCGCTAGCGCGTGGGGTCAGTCGCGGGGCGGCTGCGCCCCGAGCCACTGCACGGCCGCGGCGCCCGCGGCGACGCCTCGCTCGACCGCGGTGCGCAGCTCGGCTTCCGCACCCGACTCGGCGAGCTCGGCGCAGAGCGCACCGACGAAAGCGTCGCCCGCTCCGGTGGTGTCGACCACGGTCACGCGCGGCGCGGGCAGGTGGCCGCTCGCGCCCGGCGCCGCGAAGACGGCGCCGTCGCCGCCGAGGGTGATGACGACACTGCGGCAGCGGTCGAGCAAGGCCTGCGCCGTGGCCGAGGCCTCATCGACCGAGCTCACCGGCAGGTCGGTCAAGTCATGTGCCTCGGATTCATTGACGACGAGTGGGTCGCAGAGGGCCAGGAGAGCATCCGGAATCTCGCGACTCGGCGAGAGATTGAGCACCGTGCGTCCGCCGAGTTCGTCGATGATCGCCGCGGCCTCGCGCACAACCGCGAGCGGAATCTCCAACTGCGCAAGCAAAACCGTGCCCGGGCCAGCGATCGCGCGCAGCGCCGCTTCGACCTCGTGCGTGTTCACGCGGGCGTTTGCGCCTGCCGCGACAACGATGGTGTTCTCGCCGTCGCGCGAGACCGTGATGAGGGCGATGCCCGTCGGGGCGTCATCGATGACCGCGACGCTCGAGACATCGACACCGCCCGAGCCGAGCGCGTCAAGCATTTGCCGCCCGTTGGCGTCGTCGCCGACCGCACCGAGAAAGACAGGCATGGCGCCCGCGCGCGCGGCGGCGAGGGCTTGATTCGCGCCCTTGCCCCCCGTCGCGACGACAAGTTCGTCGCCGAGCAGCGTCTCACCCGGTAGCGGGTGACGCTCGACCAGCACGGTGTAGTCGGTGTTGGCCGAGCCGAGAACGATGAGCGAGGCGGTCATGCGTCCATCGTGGCAGAGCGCGGGCTAGGGCGCGCTGTTATCGGCTGGCTCGCCCGGCGTGCGCGACGCCCGGGCATTGCGCCAGGCCCGCCACGCCCGCCACGCCCCCGTCGACCACAAGGCCCACGCGACGAGAACCGGCTGGAACAGCAGACGGATGCCCCGCGCAAGATCGGTGTCGAGCCCGAAGCCGTCGCGCCCCTCCGTGAACTGCGCAATGTTGCCGGGGAAGATCGCGAGGAAGAAGAGCGCTGTTGCCCAGCCCACCCAGAGGCGCCACCGGCCCCACGCCACGATCAACGCGAGCCCGAGCGCGAGCTCGACGACACCCGATGCGACGACGACGACGTCACCATCGAGCGGCAACCACGGCGGCACCTGGGCGAGAAACTCTTCGCGGCCCACCGTGAGGTGTCCCGTGCCGGCGAAGATCAGGGCGCCGCCGAGGAGCCACCGCGCGATGTGCTGGGGCCAACTCGTTCCGGGCGCGCGCGTGTCGGTTGTCATGAGTCGAGTGTGGCGCGTGCGGTGCCGCCGTAGGCTGAGAATCGTGAACACCGCATCCGTCGCCGCCGCTGTGGGTGTTGCGCAGTTAGGCCCCGTCGCCGATCGCGACGCCAACCTCGCCGCCATGCGCAGCCTTGCGATGCACGCCGTCGAGCAGGGTGCGGGGCTCGTGGTGTTTCCGGAGTACTCGTCGTACTTCTCGCCCGCGATGGGCCCCGACTGGCTCGCCGCGGCCGAACCGCTCGACGGCCCCTTTGTCGCGGGCCTGGGCGACCTCGCCGCTGAGACGAGCGCCATCATCGTCGCCGGGCTCATCGAGACGGGCACCGTCTCCGGCAAGTTTCGCAACACCATCGTCGCCGTCGGCCCTGACGGCACTCTGCTGAGCGTCTCGCGCAAGCTCCACCTCTACGACGCGTTCGGCGCGACCGAGTCGGCGTGGGCGGAACCCGGCGCCCTGGAGCCGCCTCAGTTGTTCGACGCGGTGGGGCTGCGCGTGGGCATCCAGACCTGTTACGACCTGCGGTTCCCCGAGGTGACGCGTCGCCTCGTTGACGCCGGAGCCGAGCTCGTACTCGTGCCGAGCGAGTGGGTGGCCGGGCCCGGCAAGGTGCACGCCTGGCAGACCCTCGTCACCGCGCGCGCGATCGAGAACACCGTGTACGTCGCCGCCGCTGACCACATTCCGCCGATCGGAGTCGGGCACAGCATGATCGTCGATGCGCGGGGGCAGGTGTTGGCGAGTATCGAATCGGCGACGGATGCTGTGGTCGCCCCCGTCTCGCGCGATCACCTCGACGAGGTGCGCCGCATCAACCCCGCCCTGCAGTTGCGCCGGTTTGGGGTTGTGCCGCTTTAGGCGCGCACGCTCTGCAACCTCCGCACCGCCTCGGTGATTGCGTCGTCGGGCTTGCAGAACGCAAAGCGCAAGGCGCTTGCGCTGACGGGGCCACCCGGTCGCCCGAACGCGCTGAGCGGAATCGACACGACGCCCGGGTCGGCCGCGAGCGCGCGGGCGCTTGTCGCGGCGTCGCCCAGGCCAGGGTGCTCGGCGACGATGAAGTACGAGCCGGCCGTGGGTGCGATGGTGAAGCCCGCGTCGATGAGCCCGGCGGCGAGCAGGTCACGCCGGCGCTGCAGAGTGGCTCGTAGGTTGTCGAAGTAGGAGTCGGGCATCCGTAAGCCCACCGCGACCGCGCCCTGAAAGGGAGCACCGTTGACGTAAGTGAGCCACTGCTTGACGGCGATGACGGAATCGATGAGGGATGCGGGGCCGGTCACCCAGCCGATCTTCCAGCCCGTCACCGAGAAGGTCTTGGCCGCGCTCGACACCGTGAGGGTGCGCGCTGCCGCGCCGGGAAGCGTCGCGACGGGCACGTGCTGGCGTCCGCCATAGATGAGGTGCTCATAGACCTCGTCGCTCACGATCACGGCGTCGTGCTTCGCGGCCAAGGCAACGATGCGCTCAAGGAGCTCGGGCTCAAGAATCGAGCCCGTGGGGTTGTGCGGCGAGTTGAGCACGACCACGCGCGTGCGCTCTGAGAAGGCCGCGTCGATGTCGGTCGGCGAGGGCTGAAAGTCGGGGCCGACGACGGGAATCGTCACGTGTCGGGCACCGCTCAGACCGATGACCGCGGCGTAGGAGTCGTAGTAGGGCTCGAGTGTCACGACCTCATCGCCCGCGCCCGCGAGGGCGAGCAAGCTTGCGGCGATCGCCTCAGTCGCGCCGGCGGTGACGAGCACCTCGGTCTCGGGGTCGAGGCGCACCCCATAGAACCGCTCCTGGTGCTCCGCAATCGCACGGCGGAGGTTGGGGAAGCCGCGACCCGGCGGGTATTGGTTGACGCCGTCACGAATCGCCTCGACCGCAGCGTTGAGAACCTCAGCGGGGCCGTCGTCGTCCGGAAACCCCTGGCCGAGATTGATCGCACCGTGGTGGGCGGCGAGAGCCGACATCTCGGCGAAGATCGTCGGGCGCACCGTGCCGCCGACGTCGAGTAGCCCGGCCGATCGCGCGGTGCGGATCCACGGGTGCTCAGGAGGTGACGGCGGCACGGCGGGCGTGGGCACGGTGGGCATGAGGTCAGCGTAGCCGCGGCGTTGGATCGCACCCGAACGGTGAGAATCCCCGGTTAATTGGCGCAATGCGCACATCTTAAGGGCCACAGAATGGGAAAATACTGACGAAAACCGCACCCTGAACCCAAACACCCGATCGACTCACCCGAAGCCCCTACCCGAGCCACAAGGCGAAGCCACGTGAACCACATATCCCCTAAGCCAACGGTACGCCCGTGATGCGGCTCGCCTACGAGAGGTGGCAGGCCTCGGCGCGGCCGAGGGTACCCATCCCCGCGTCCCGTGCATTGCACGCGGCGCGCCTCGACAGCTTCCTGGCCGACACCCACAATCACGGAGTCATCGTGATCGACATCGAGGGGGTGGTTGTCGACTGCAACCTCGCGCTGCTCTGCTTAACCGACTATGGGCGCAGCGAGGTGCTCGGCCGCAGCCTGAGCGACATGATCGTTCCGGAGCAGCGGCGGCGCATTCAGGCAGCGATCAGCGATGCCCTCGCCGGTGACGGAGTTCGGGCCCGCGCGGATGGAATGAAGCGGTCGGGCGAGACCTGCGAGCTCGCCATCACCTTCATTCCACTGTTCGACGACGAGCGCGCCGTTGTCGGGGCGGTGGCCATCACCGAGGATTTCGGAGAGACACAAAAAGCGGAGCGTGAGCGCGACGGTTCCCTTCTCGCTCTCGCCAGCCGGGTTGCCAGCTTCATCGGATGGAGCATCGACCTCGATTCCGGCGCCTTCGACTGGTCGGACGACCTTCCCGGTCTACGTGGCCACACTCCCCGCGATCTCGACGAGTTGCATGAACTCCTTAGCACTGCCGACGCCGCCCGACTAGCGCGCGCGCTCGACCGAAGCGCGCGCGAGCAGCGCACCCTTGACCTGACCCTCGCGCTGCTGCTTCCGTTTGGCGAGCGTCACCTCCGTCTGATCGGGCGCATTGCAGACAGTCCGCGACCGGGATCCCGCGTTCCGCGTGTTATCAGCGGTGCGGCGCACGATGTCACGGAAGCCGTGCTCGAGCAGCGTCAACGACTCGCGGTTGAAGAGTTGCTCTTGAGAACTGTCAATGCAATGACCGACGGATTCGCCGTGATGGATGACGAGTGGCGGGTGAGCTTCGTCAACGATCGTATGGTCGACTTCGTCGGCCGTGACCGGGCCGAGATCATCGGCAAGACGCTGTGGGAGGTGCTCCCCGAAATCATCGGCACCGGATTCGAGCAGGTGTTCCGAGACGCGGTCGAACAATCGACGACGGTGCACGCTCCGGGTTGGTCGGCCGACCGGCAGGCTTGGCTCAACGTCATCGTCTACCCCACCGGTAGCGGGCTCGCCGTGCACCTGCGAGACATCACCGAGACCGAGACCGCACGCCGAGCGTACGACCAGGCACAAGCGCAACTCGCCACGCTTGGCCGACTGCTCGACATTTCGCGGGATGCCATCGTCGTGCGCGATCTCGAGCACCGCATCCAGTATGCCAATGCGGGCGCAATCGCGCTGTTCGGGGGGGGTGCGGATGCGGTGATCGGTGCAGATCAGCTGCTCGAGGTCGACCGTGAGCAACGAGCCCGGGCGACAGCGGCCGTCCTCGCCCAGGGTC
This sequence comes from Gulosibacter massiliensis, assembly GCA_943369205.1. Classification (GTDB taxonomy): domain Bacteria; phylum Actinomycetota; class Actinomycetes; order Actinomycetales; family Microbacteriaceae; genus Microcella; species Microcella massiliensis_A. The sequence goes on from CALRMP020000062.1 coordinate 8,158, forward strand.
ACTGGGCAGGGCGCTTCGCCCTCCGCACGCCAGACGGCCGGGACCGCATGGTCGCAACGCGGTGGCAGCTCATGCGCGACGAGGCGGGCGAGCCCAAGTCGATCATGTCGGTCACCGTCGACATCACGGAGGAGCTGGTCCGCGAGGAGGCGTTGCGTCGGGCAGAGCGCCTCGATTCACTCGGCACCTTCGCGAGCGGTATTGCTCATGACCTGAACAACGTACTCACGCCTATCACGCTCGCCGCGCAGCTGCTCGGCCGATCGCTGGCCGACACTCCCGAGGCCGAGACGGCTGAGATGATCGAGACGGCTGCTCGACGCGGGGCAGAGATGGTGCAGAAGGTGCTCACCTTCGCGCGTGGGGTCGAGAGCGGCACCGATCGTGTCGACGTCGGTGACCTACTCGCCGAGCTCGAGCGCATGGTGAGCGACACGCTCGCGGCGGGGATCAGTTTTGTGATCTCCCCGCCGCCTCCCGGCACCGCCGTCATTGGTGATGCGACGCAGCTCCTGCAAGTGCTCGCCAATCTGGTGAGCAACGCCAACGACGCGATCACCGCGCCGGGAGCGATCACCGTGGATGCTCGGCTCGAGCCGCACGGTGTGGGTGTCGGGCAAGTGCTCGTGATCGATGTCATTGACACGGGCCACGGCATAAGCCCTGACGTCATCGATCGACTGTGGGAGCCATTCTTCACGACCAAGCCCGTGGGCAAGGGGACGGGACTCGGCCTGACGATGGCCGCGGCCACGGTCAGGGCCTTCGGCGGCTCGATCGATGTCGACAGCGACGGTCGAGCGGGCTCGCGGTTCACCCTCACCTTCCCCGTGGCCGACGCCGCGTTCTCCTCCTCCCCGGTCGCCTTCGACGACGACCTCGACCGTGGGGATGGGCGCACCATTCTCGTGGTCGACGACGAGTCGTCCATTCGGCGGCTTGTGCGCCAACTGCTGGTCGCTCATGGCTACCGCGTTGTCTTGGCGCACGGTGGCCACGAAGCGCAACGCCAGCTCACGGCGGCGCTGCCGGTCGATCTGGTGCTCAGTGACGTCACCATGCCCGATGGCGACGGTGTCGAGTTGTTGCAATGGCTCATCTCCAGTGCTTCGTCGGTGCCGATCGTTCTCATGAGCGGGCGCGAGGATGCCGGTTCGATCCCCGACGAGTTCCGCGCGCGCACCTCGGGCTTCTTGGTGAAGCCACTCACCACCACCACCCTGCTCATGGCCGTGCACACGGCCCTCGATCGCCACCCGAGAGGAGGCCGCGCATGACCAACCGCACCTCGGGCCCTTGGCGCATCCTCGTCGTCGACGACGACGCGCTTATCGCTGCTCTCGTCGCCGACGGGCTCCGCTTGAACGGGCACGATGTCACTGTGGCAGCCTCGCCAAGCAAGGCGCGGCTGGTGCTCGGCGACGTTGACCCGAACCTGTTGATGTGCGATCTCAACTTCGTCGACGGACAGTCGGGAGCCGCGTTCGTTGCAGAAGTGCGCGCGCAGCTACCCTGGGTTGCGTGCGTTGTCCTCTCGAGCCACCGGTCGCCGGAGCTCGCTGTGGACGACGCTCACCTCTTGCCGAGCGACGTCGTCTACCTCGTGAAGTCGACCGTGCGGTCAGTCGATCAGATCCTCAACGCGGTGCACGCCGCGATGACGGGAACGCAGCTCCCGGCGATGGAAGTTGACGATGAACCGGTCATCGTCATCAGCGCCACCCACGCGCAAGTTCTGCGCATGCTCGCCGCTGGTGCGACCACCCGAAGTCTCGCAGAGGCGCGCGGCACGTCGGTGCGCGCCGTCGAAAGCCTACTCGTGCGGCTGTACAACGTGCTCGGGCTCGACAACACGCGCGATTCGAATCCGCGGGTCGAGGCGATCCGCCTTTGGCAATCGGGGCGCGTCGGTGTGCGCCGCCCGAGTGGGCGGGAGAACCGCCTTGTATCGTGACCGCTTGACGGAGAACCGGTCGCGCGAGCTCGTCGCTTCGTTCCTCGATGACTTCCTGGCCCAGCGCGGCTGGTGGGCTGCCCGCGCGGCCTGGGTCAATGAGCGCGGCATGGTCATCGACACCTGGCGAGTCTCGGCCTTGGCTCCGGCCGCCCTCGAACCGTTGCTGCACCATAGTCAATCGGTCGATCCCGTTGACCCCGGCGATGTGCGGTACGCCGAACCCAGCATCGTTCCTATCGAGGAGGTGCCCTGCATCCGAGCGTCGCGAGCCGATTTCGAGGCCGCGGGAATCGACGAGTTCGTTGTCGTCGATGTGGCCGGCGCCGGCCCCTTCGACCTGCGACTGATCTTTGCGGTCGATGCCGCCCACCGTCGCGCGCCTGACGGCATCGAGGCGCTACGCACCGGGGCAGCACTGCTGCCCACCCTCATCCGACAGGAGAAGGAACGCACTGCCTTCCGGCGCGGTGCCATGCGCGAACCCCTGACCGGCCTGCTGAATCGTGCTGGCTTGGAGGAGCTCGCCTCCCAACCATCCAGCGGTTCGAGCCTGCGTGCTGTTCTCTACCTCGATCTCGACGGCTTCAAGCAGGTCAACGATGGGCACGGCCACGCGGCCGGCGACGGGGTCCTGCTCGACACCGCACGGCGTCTGGCTGGTCAGGTACGCCCGAATGACCTGGTCGCTCGTCTCGGCGGCGACGAGTTCGTCGTAGTCGCCGAGACGGTGGTTGATGAGGCGTCGCTTGTCTCGCTGTCGCAACGCATCGTCGGGGCGGTATGCAGGGACATCATCCTGGAGTCTGGAGCTGTCGTGTCCGTGTCCGCGAGCGCAGGGGTAGCTCTGTGGACCGAGGACGAGCATCTCGACGCTGTCATGGCGTCAGCCGATGCACTCATGTACGAAGCGAAGCGCATTGGCGGCGGGATCGCCATGCGGGACGCCACGGGGCGGATTCTCGTCCGTGACCCCTTCGCGGGGAGCGCGGCACCGGAAGAGGTCGAGCGAGGCCGGGCCGCCGTGCGCGTACTGCGGGTGGACCCTCTTGACGAGAGCGAAGGCGGCGCAGTGCTCGTGGTCGTGCGGGCAGAGCTTTGCGCGGTGCCCGCTGACGAGACGGCAACCGGGATCATCGCTGCCGTCGAACGGATGCTGTCGTCGAACCCGGAGAACCTCATCATCGAGCCTCGCGGGCGAGGGTGGGCGCGAGACGGGATTCTCGGCGACCTGGTGCGTGCGCTGCACGAGCGCCTTCCAACGACGGCGGTCACCGTGCTGATCGATGCCCAGCCCGGAGCGCTCGAACTGCGTCTCGCGGCCGACGAGCTTCGTGCCGCGGGCCTTGTAGCGATTGCCTTGGGCGGGATCGGCTCGGCTCACGGCGGTGACTTGCTCTTGGTCGCCCAGGTTGCCCCGAATCTCATCAGTCTCGACCGCGAAGCGGTAATCAACCTCACCCGCACTCAGTCGGCAGGCCTCGTCGCCCGCCTCGCCGCCGCGGTTGGGTCGGCAGTGGGTGCCCAGCTAATGGTTGTCGAACCCCCCGGTGAGCTCTCCGACGACACTCTTCGCAAGTGGGGCGTGAGCACGGTCGCGCGGCCCCTCGAGCGTGTGTGAGCACCTCGCCTGCCACCACTGACCTCTGAACCCGAGTAGAGAGATAGGCGCTGATGATAACGATGATCCGGAAGGCGCCAGCGGTGGTTTTGGCCCTGGCGATCGCCGGGTGCGCGGCGACGGCGGAGCCGGCCCCGGAGCCTTCGCCCGAGAGCGCATACGGCGGTTTTGCCGACGAGCCGCCCGCGACCGATGAGGTGGGGCTCACGGTCGCGGGCGCGACGACGGTCGACTTCACCTACGGTGAGTTGCAGGACCGGGCAACCGTGGAGATCGAGATCCTCGAGCCGTTCATTAAGCGCGAGCAGTCCTTCACCGGGGTGCCGCTCGCCGAGTTGCTGTCGGCCGCCGGAGTGCCCGCCGAGGCGCGCATCGAGACGATCGCCCTCAACGACTACCGGTACGTCGACACTGTTGCGCAGTGGGCAAAGAACGACGCGCTACTCGCGGTCTTCCGCGATGGCGAGCTCATTCCGATGGACCAGGGCGGTCCGATCCGGATCGTGTTCGCCGCCGATTCGCCCGCGTTCGATCTACTCGACGCCTGGAACTGGAGTCTGCGCACGATTGCCGTGGTCGATTAGGCGATCGAATAGAATCCGGGGGTGGAAACATAGTGCGCGGCAGTCGGCTGTTTGGGCTCAAGCGGCGGCAGTACATGTTGGTCGCGGTGCTCATGGTCGCGGTCGTATCGATGCTACTCACCTCGGTCATGGCGGTGGCCGCCGACGATGACGAACTGCAAGGACTGTACAGCGAGGAGGCCGACGGCACGGCGATGAAGTTCGTGCAACGCGAGTCGTACGGACTCATCATCGAGCTCGATCGCTGGGCGCGCGGCGACTCCACCGCTCGTGATGTGCAGATCGCGCGTGCGCTCCTTGGCCAGCGACTGCAGGTGCGCACCGCGTCAGACGCCACGACCTACGAGCTCACCGATGAGCCCTACCGCGCGAGCCTCGAATTGCTGGATACGGTCGTCCGGTCGCTCGACGACAGGGAGGTCGCGGAGAGGGTCGACCAGCGCCGGGCAGCGGACACTGTCGTCGACGAGTTCGAAGCGCGTACCAGCGCGCTGAGCACGGTGTACCAGGAGATAACGCGCACCCGTGCAGTCGAGGCAATCAACCGCCGGGCGATCGCCGATCTGACGCAGGCGCTCTTCGCGGGCATCATCATCCTGGTCGGCACCGGACTCGCCGGCTGGATCGCCGCTGACTTGCGGTCGACTTACCGCGAGACCTCGGATCGTCTCCGTGCCGAAACGGCACTTCTCGACCTTGCCCGACGGCGCCTAGACCTTCGGCAGCGCCTCGCCGATCGGTCGGGTACCTGGAGCGAGGCCGTCGCCGCGGGCGTCGCCGCTCCGGTAATCATGCGCACGATACTCAACGACCTGACAGAGATCGCTCCCGGCCTGACGTTGCAGGTCGTCGAGAATCCCGACGCGCCCATCCGCATCGAGCGAATGTCCACCCCGTCGTTGCCGACCCCCGCCGACGACGGGGCACTCTCAGTCGGCGCGCCGATCGACGATGTCGATGCCCTCGCTGCGATCGACCGCGTCAACGAGATGCTGCACCTCGTCCACGTGCGCGACCACCGCGAACAGGCTCTCGACAGGGCCCAACGTTTCGACGCCCTCACTCAACTCCCCAAGCGCGAGCACCTGCAACCCGCCGTCGCCGCAGCGAGTGCGAGTGCTCTCCGTGGCCGGTCGCGACGCGTCGTCACGCTGGCCCTCGTTGACATCAATCGCTTCGCAGACTTCAATCTTGCCTTCGGTCCCGCCGAGGGTGACCGCCTCCTGGTTGCTGTGGCCCGCGCACTCGTCGAGCTCAGCCAGCCAACGGGTGAGGTGCTGCGGCTCTCCGCCGACGAGTTCGCGGTCGTCGGGTCGCACCCAACGGAAGTGGAAGCTGAGCGGGCGATCGCGGCGTTGTCGGCTGCGCTCGTGCGCACGCACGACGTCGCGGGCGAGCAGGTGACCGTCTCGGCCACGATCGGCGCGGTCGTCGACTCGACAGGGGACGAACATCCGGATGTCCTGGTGCAGCGTGCCGCCGCTGCACTCGTGGCGGCGCAGGCGACTGAGCCGCGACCGGCAGTGCGGTATTTCGTCACCGACCGCGACGCACACCTTCTTGAGGCGATGCGCGAGGAGTCGGCACTGCGGTCGGCGCTGCGCTCGGGCGAGTTCGTCACCCACGTCCAGCCAATCATCGACCTCGAATCGGGGGCGCTCGCGGCATGCGAGGCCCTGGTTCGCTGGAACAGGCCGGGGGTCGGAATCGTGGGGCCGGACGATTTCTTGCCGGCGATCGCCCGCGCAGGGCTGACGGTCGAACTGGGCTGGCAGATCATCGACGGCACCCTGACGGCCTGGGGCGCGGAGCGCGCGGCCGCGGCGGGCGCTCTGGACGCGATCGGGGTGTCGATCAATCTCGATGCCGCGCAGTTGGCAGTGCCGACGCTCGCCGACTACTTCGTCAACGCGGCCAATCGTAGCGGCTTGCCGCTCACCTCCCTCGTGGTGGAGATCACCGAGCATGCGCTGCTCGTCGGCGAGGGTGCACGCGCGCAACTCGAGAGCCTGCGGGCTCGGGGTGTGCGGGTCGCGCTCGACGACTTCGGCACGGGCTACTCGAACCTAGCGCAGGCGAGTACCTTGCCGCTCGATGTGCTCAAGCTCGACCGTAGCTTCCTGCCCGACCCGCAGCTCGACGCCCAGCAGTCGGCGATTATCCGCGACATCCTGTCGATTGCAGACACGCTCGACCTGACCGTTACCGCCGAGGGCATCGCGACCGCCGAGCTCGCCGCACAGTTGGGCGAGCTCGGTGTGCGCTACGGGCAGGGGTGGTGGGCGGCGAAGGCGATGCCCATTGACGAGCTCGCTGCGTGGGCAGCCGGGCGCTCGGCGACGCTCAGCGGCCGCTGACTGCTGCGCACCTGCAGGTGCCTGCTCCCCCGCTCGCCGCGGTCGAGCACGAGCTCGATCGCTACTCGTTGGTGCAGGGCCACGTCCACGCAGCGGGCGAGGAAGGCCACTCCGCCGATCCTGTCGTCCACTTAGGTAGAGTCGCGCTCGCCGACCGTCACCGTGAGGCTCACCGACATGCGGGGTCCTCGGCGCATCCAAGCCCGGTTGCGCGCTTGGCGCGGCTCGACGACTCAACAGTAGGCACTCACCCGGCCGCGCGACTCATCATCGTTCCAGGTGACCGGACCGCCGATGCGCATCCGCGAGCCGGAGGTGTCGACCGCTGAGCGTGAAGCGATGCTCAGCACACCGCGAGCCGGTGCTGGGATGCCGTCCAGAGCGCAGCACGCGACCTCGATCTCGACCTGTGTCGCCAGCTCGACGACTGGCCCCACGGCCTCTCGCAGCGCCCTGAGCCCGATGACCGCGACTGAGGCGCACCAGAAGACCGAGCCGAGACGGTTGTGACCGGGTATCAGCTCGCCGAAGAACAGCGATGGTCCGTGCAGTCCCGACTCGTCGTGCGGGACTGAGTTGAGGTTGCGGAAGGAATGCGCCGACTGCGAAAGGGCCACTCGGTCATCAGCGAAGTACCCGGTCATGCCCTCGAGGATGCCCGGCGAGGCCACATGATCGGTGTCGAGCACGAGCAACAGGTCGCCCTGCACCCACGGCAGCACGGCGTTGATGTTGCCCGCCCTCACGCGTGCGTTGTCCGGCCGCGTTACGTGCGCCGCTCTGAGCCTCTCGGCGAGAGTACGCGTTTCGAGCCGGCGCCGGTCGTCGCACAGTACACGGTGGTGCGTCCACGCACGTCGAGCGCCTGCCGGCGGGTTGTCATTGGAAGATGCCACGTCTCGATGACCATCACCACGAAGCCCATGTACCCGATGACCTCCGCCACGAGAAGTGGCCAGGACAGTCGCGGGTCAACACTTGCTGAGGTGGCGACCGCTCTCTGTGCGATGTACACCGCGCCAAGCGTTGTGGCCATCGCCGCGAGCCTACGCGCCGCTCCGTCGTGGCGCCGGGGTCCGTCACGACCATCAGCGCAGGGGGTCATCGACAACGTTGTTACTCGTGTCGCTTTCGACCTCGCTGACCTTGGACAGACGACGGTTCCGATGCTCAAGCGAGCGCGAGATCCCTTCATCGTCTCGCACGCGTCTACTGACGCAATGCGAAGACCCCGCGCGTCCAGCGTTTGCCGGCTCCGCACCGTCGAGGCACGCTGGAAGCGGCACGCAGCCCCTCCAACCCCCCCCCCGGATCGGGCGGTGCAGTGTCGG
>CALRMP020000063.1:0-15191 GCA_943369205.1 Gulosibacter massiliensis
TTACGACGAGTTCTATGCCAGCGACGAGGCTCGAGCGGCCACCTACGCTGCGTGGTTGCATCACTACAATCACCACCGACCCCACACAGGGATCGGAGGCCTCACACCCTCAGCCCGCGTTCACAACCTCACGGGGAACTACAACTAGGCGGTAAAGGCTGTCACACCGCAGGGTTCGACCGATCCGCGACAAGCGTGCCGCCGTTGAACGTCACGCCGATCTCGCGGTAGTAGGCAGCGATCTTCTCCTTCACGGGCAAGATCGAGGCGAGTTCGTCCCAGGGCGAGTCGTGCAGCTCGAGCTCGAAGTCGCCCACCCAGGTTTCGCCGATCTCGGCGTCGACTCCACCCATGGTGATGAGCTGGTCGAGGCTGTTGCCGGCGCCGGGGGTGATGGAGGGCATCCACCGCGAATGCAGCATGCCGTGGCCGTTCACGAAGCCGTTCGTCTCGCTCGGCGACCGCAGGGTCACGACGAGCGAGGCGAGGCGGTGGTCGTAGGCTGCGAGCGAGGCGCCGAGGCGCGCGCCCGCCTCGAGGCGAGGGGATGCTTTGCCGACGTTGAACACGCGCGTGACGGCCATGCTGCCGAGCTTCTTGGGGTAGCCCTGAAACCAGCCGCGGCCGATCGCGAAGTCTTTCGTCACCCAGATGGCGACGCAGCGCGAGTAGGTGACGCCCTCGTGCTTCACGCGCACGACGGCGAACGTCTCGAGGTATTGCGAGCGCATAGGGTCGAGCAGCTCGGCGCCGCCGGTCGAGCACGACTGCCAGTCGGCCCAGATGAGCGCCACGGCCCCCGGGTCGTCATCGGCGAGCTCGAGGCCCTCGGGCAAGAGCGCCGCGACGTTGGCGGGGTCGGTGCGGTATTCGGCGGTGAGCAACGTGCCCGAATAGAACCAGGGCATGTCGGGAACGAGCGCGCTCGCGCCGCTCGGAGTCTTCGGGGCGAGAAAGCCGTTGAGATGAGCCATGCGGGCCACGTTACCGAATCATTCGTAAACAAACGATAGGCAATTCCGGATGCCCTTCCGATCGTCGCTCGCCCGCGTGCCGCTTGACGCGGCCCGCGGCATCCACCACTATGGCGCCAGGTCGTTTTGATACGAACGATTCACCCCCAACTCAAAGAGGAGTTCCGGATCCATGACTGACACCCCCCCTACGACCCTGCACAAGGGTCGTCTCGGCATTCTCGGCATCGTGTTCTTCGTCGTCGCTGCCTCGGCACCGCTCATCGGCATGACCGGCGCGGTTCCGGTGGCGATGCTGCTCGGCAACGGCGCTGCCGTGCCCGGCGCCTACCTCGCGGTCGGCCTCACGCTGCTGCTCTTCACGGTTGGGTATGCGGCCATGAGCCGCACAATGACCAACTCGGGCGCCTTTTTCGCTTACGTGGGTAAAGGCCTCGGCGTCAACGCCGGTGTTGCGAGCGCGTTCACCGCACTCGTCGCCTACATCACGATCCAGCTCGCGATCTACGGCTTCTTCGGCGCCGTCGTCGGCGGCACGATGGCGGGCCTCGGGCTCGACCTGCCGTGGTACGTCTGGTCGCTGGCCGCCTGGCTCGTCGTGACCGGTCTCTCGCTGCTGAGCGTCGACGTCGGAGCCAAGGTGCTCGGTGTGCTGCTCACTCTTGAGGTGCTCATTCTGCTGATCGTTGGCATCGCGATTCTCGCGAGCGGTGGCGCCGAGGGCCTCAACTTCGCGGCGTCGTTTAGCCCGGTTGAGGTCTTTGCGGGCGGCTTTGCGGGCACCGCGGGTATTGCGCTCGCCTTCGCGTTCGCGAGCTTCATCGGCTTCGAGGCCACGGCCATCTACGGCGAAGAGTCGAAAGACCCCAAGCGCACGGTTCCGATCGCGACCTACGTGGCCATCACGGTCATCACGGTGCTCTTCGCGGTCGTCTCGTTCGCGATGGTCACCGGCATGGGTGCCTCGACGATCTTCGACCAGGTCATCGAGCGCTCGAGCGTTGATGGTGCGCCGCTCGCCGACCCGGCCGCTGTGCTCTTCAGCCTCACCGACGAGTTCGTCGGCGGCTGGGCGGTCACGATCATGGCGGTGCTCGTCATCACGAGCCTGTTCGCCGGTCTGCTTGCCTTCCAGAACGCCGCCGCTCGCTACTTCTTCGCCCTCGGGCGTGGTGGCGTGCTGCCGGCCGTCATCGGCTCGACCAACAAGGCCGGTGCCCCGCAGAACGGCGTCATCATCACCTCGGTGCTCGCCGCTCTCGTGATCGTCATTTTTGCGATCGCGGGCCTCGATCCCGTGCTCAACCTGTTCTTCTGGATGAGCTCGATCACCGTCATCGCGATCGTCCTCGTCGAGATTCTCGTGAGCATCGCGGTGATCGTGTACTTCCGCAAGAACGGCGGCGGAAACCTCTGGTCAACGACGATCGCTCCCGCGCTCTCGGCGATCATTCTCGCGCTGGGTCTCTACCTGCTCATGTCGCGGTTCAACCTGCTGGCAGGCACTGTGCCCGACGGTGTCGACCCCTCGTTGCCCGAGTCAGCCTGGCAGCTGAACGGCCTTGGCTGGTTCTTGGTCCTGCTGCCGTTCATCACGCTCGTGGTGGGCTACGTCGTGGCACTCATCAACAAGAAGGAAAACGAGCAGCTGGTGAAAGACTTCGCGTCCTAACCTGACTGCGGAGTTCGCACTGCGAGCTTGCTGACGCCCACCGGGCGGTCGCCGATCCGACCGCCCGGTGGGCTTTCACCAAAGGAGAGAAAATGCGTGACGACGAGTTCGATCTCGATGTCCTTGATGCGGCGGATGCTCGCCACGAGCAACTCGTCGCCGCACTCGACCGTTCCGACCTCGAGGCGGCAATCGCCCGCTTGCCGCACGACCTGCAGGCCGCCGCAACCGGCGTGCTGCTGCAGGGCCGCACCTACAGCGACGTGAGTCAAGAGTTGGGCATCCGTCAGCCCGAACTCGTTCGTGCCGTGCACCGCAGCCGCGCGATCATCGTGCGGCTCAACGCCGGGCCTCCGGAGGGCGACCTCGCGTGACCGTGGCAATCGGGGTGACGACCTACCTCGAACCGGTCGTGATGGGCCTGTGGAACCGCCCGGGCAGCATGCTGCCGCGCGTCTATAGCGACTGCCTCATCAGCGCGGGAGCGGCGGTCATCACGCTGCCGCCGCAGCCGCCGACCGCCGAGACGATCGCACGCGTGCTCGACAGTGTCGACGGCCTCATGCTGACGGGGGCAAAGATGTTGACGCCACGCTCTATGGGCAAGAACCACACCCCGAGAACGACACGCCACGCCCCGACCGCGACGCGTGGGAAATCGCCCTCGTTCGCGCCGCCATCGAGCGCGACCTGCCGTTGCTGGGCATCTGTCGCGGGCTGCAGGTGCTCAACGTTGCGCTCGGCGGCACGCTGATTCAGCATCTGCCCGACGTGATTGGCTCGAACCGCGACAGCTACGGCAACGCTGAGTTCGCCGACAACCCCGTGGTGACGGTGCCCGGCACCCACACCGCCGCGATTCTTGGCGAGGGTCTCACCGTCAAGAGCTATCACCACCAGGCGATCGACCGTGTCGCCGACGGCCTCACCGTGAGTGCCCACGGCGACGACGGAATCATCCAAGCGGTCGACATCGACGGCGCGACCTTCGGGGTCGCAGTGCAGTGGCACCCCGAAGAGTCGCCCGACGACCTGCGCCTGTTCGAGGCGCTTATCGCCGCGGCAGACGCCGCCCGGCGCTAGAGCTCGAGGCCGCCCGGCGCTAGTAGCCCTCGGTCGGCGGGCGCGGCGTGCCGCGCTCGAGCAGTTCGTCGACCTCGTCGAGCCCGGCCGCGGGCGGGTGCTCGACAGCGAGCGGGTTGGTCAGGTCGCCGCTCACGCGATCGAGCAGCGAGTGCAGCATGTCGACGGCGTCGTCGACGATCTCGGTCGACCGGCGCTCGGTGCCGTGCAGCAGCCAGCGGGCAAGTTCGAGTTCCGCGGCGAGCACCGCGCGCCGACCCACCTGGCGGTCGTGGATTCCGCGAGCTTGGTGATACGCGTCGAAGCCGGTCTCGGGCACCGACGGGTCGCGTGAGCCGAGCATCCAGAACAGATCGCGCGCGGGGTCGCCCACCTGCAGGCGTGCCCATCCCAACAGGCCCGTGACCGATTCGCCGACGACCAAGAAGGAGGCGGCGCTCAGCGAGCCGTTGATGACGGTGGGCGTGAACTGCCAGAGGGCCGAGTCTTCGGCGGCGAGTTCCCAGCGGCGCAGCAGGGCAGCGGGCACGAGCCCCGTGGCGGCGGCCCGATCGAGCGTCGTGACGGCTTCGCGCATGACGTCGATCGCGCGCAATTGCGGCAGCCCGACGTCGGCGACGACGCTCGTCGGCAGCGCGTGAATCGCGGCGATCGCTTGCCCGATCGAGGCGGCAATTCCGGGGGTGACCTGGTCAAGGCCCAGGGGAGTGCCGTCGACGAACTCAGAGACAACCGCGCGGGTTCCGTCGACGGGAGCCTGCCCGATCATGCGCGGCACCCCGAATGGCAGTCGGGCTCGCACCCCGTCGCTCAAGGCGCGAATGGCGACGAGATCAGCCGACTGCTCGCTCTCGGCCAAGGCCGTGCGCGGCACGCGAATGGTGAGGGTGCGACCATCGCGTGTGCTCAGCAGAGCCGAGTCGACCTCGCCGCCCGAACCACCCAGAGGGGCTGCGTGCGTCACGTCGAGACCGGGCACGGCCGAGGTGGCGAGCGCGGCTAGAGTTAACGGTGAGCGGCGAGACATACCGACAGGGTAGGTTGCACCGTGCCGGGCGGGGCGGTTCGCCACACCTCGCGCCGGTGCTGAACCGCCATCATGGCCGACGCTCATCGTCGTCCGCCGCCCGAGAATCGTGAACGCCGAGAGGTCGAGCATGCACCGTTCGCTTACGCAGCGCCTGCCCCTCTCGCGCTACCGCATCGATCGCGACCACCTCAGCCGCGACCGCCCGCACCTCTTTGACGAGCTCGCCGCCGACCCCGCGACGCGCGTTCTCGCGCTGTGGCGCGGGGAGGTCTTGCTCGCTGACCCCGCGACGCCCGGCCCGAATAATGCGGCGACGGATGCGGCTCGCGCCCCCCGCCTGCGCTTCGTGCCGTACTCGGCGGTGCCGGCCGACGCCTTGCGCGTGTATCTCGGTCGCACGCTCGACGACGAAGGTGACCTGCCTGCCCGCACTCCGGTCGTGGCGGTCGTGCTCGACGATGAGGCTGGCCCCGCGCTCGAGGGTGATGTCGCGCTGTGGGGCTCGCCGCGCACGCTCGGGCACCAGCTCAGCGATCGTGACGCGGGGCTCGTGATCGAGGCTCTCGGTATCGCCAATTGGCACGCGAGCTATCAGTTCTCCCCGCGCACGGGCAACCCGACCGAGTCGGTCAAGGGCGGGTGGGTGCGCATCGATTCGCGCGACGGCACCGAGTTTTTTCCGCGCACCGATGCGGCGATCATCGTCGGCATCACCGACGCTGATGATCGTCTCGTGCTCGGCAGTAATGCCCTGTGGGAATCCAACCGGTTCTCGCTGCTCGCGGGGTTCGTCGAGCCGGGGGAGTCACTCGAGGCCGCGGTCGTGCGCGAGGTGTTTGAAGAGACGGGCTTGCGCATCATCGACCCCGTCTATGTGGGCTCGCAACCGTGGCCGTTCCCGGCGTCGCTCATGCTCGGTTTTCGCGCGACGCTCGACCCGGCTCACAGCGATGAGTTACGACCCGACGGCTCCGAGATTCTCGACCTGCGCTGGTTCAGCCGGGATGAGCTCGCGGCGAGCCTCGGCGACGTGCTTCTGCCGGGTCGCACCTCGATCGCCCGCGCGATCATCGAAGACTGGTTCGGCGATGAGCTCGACGTACCGTGACTGAGCCAGCCATCGGCGCTGATCGTCTTCTCGCCGCGCTCGACGAGCGCCAGCGTGAGGTCGCCGAAACCCTGCTCGGCCCCGTGTGTGTGCTGGCCGGGGCGGGCACGGGCAAGACCCGCGCCATCACGCACCGCATCGCCTACGGCGTTGCGACCGGCGCCTATGACCCGAAGCGCGTGATGGCACTGACATTCACGACGCGTGCCGCCGGAGAACTGCTCGGCCGTTTGCGCGCCCTTGGCGCCGACGGGGTCGCCGCGCGAACCTTCCACTCGGCAGCGCTGCGGCAACTGCACTACTTCTGGCCGATCGTCGCGGGCGGCACGCCCCCGCGCATCCTCGACGGCAAAGGCCCCGTGCTCGGCCAGGCCGCCGGCGCCCTCAAGCTCAACCTCGACACCGCCGCCTTGCGCGACACCGCGGCCGAGATCGAGTGGCGCAAGGTCAACAAGCTCTCGATCGATGCCTATGCGCGCTCCGCGCACAGTCGCACTCTGCCGTCGCGGCTGTCGGTTGACGCGATGGTGGCGCTGCAGCAGCGCTACGAGTCGATCAAAGACGAACGGCGACAGATCGACTTTGAAGATGTGTTGCTCGCCACCGCCGGCATGATCGAAGCCGAACCCCGTGTGGCCGATGAGGTGCGGTCGCAGTATCGCTTCTTCGTCGTCGATGAGTACCAAGATGTCTCGCCTCTGCAGCACGACCTGCTGACGCTGTGGCTCGGCGGGCGGCGTGAGTTATGCGTGGTCGGCGATGCCTCTCAGACGATCTACTCGTTTGCGGGCGCGACGAGCGACTATCTCGTGCGCTTCGGTTCCGAATACCCCGAGGCGCGCGTGGTGCGACTCGAAGAGAACTACCGCTCGACGGCGCAGATCGTCACCCTCGCCAATCGGCTCATGCGTGGGCGGCCGGGCGCCCTCACCCTGCACGCTTCGGGCGAGGGGGGTGATCGCGGGGCGACCCCCTCGATCACTCGGCACGTCGACGATGCGGCCGAAGCAGCCGCCATCGCGCAGTCGATCGTGCGACGCATCGACGACGGCACACCGCCTGAGTCGATCGCGGTGCTCTACCGCATCAACACGCAGTCGATCGCGCTCGAGTCGGCCCTCGCGCGGTTCGGTGTGCCGGTGCAGTCGCGTGCTGACAGCCGTTTCTTTGACCAGGTCGAAGTCAAGCAAGCCATCATGCTGCTGCGGGGCGCCTCGATCTCGATCGTCGACGAGCCGCTCTTCAAGAGCGTGAGCGACGTGATTCGCGGGCTCGGCTGGCGGCAAGACCCGCCCGAGGGTGGTGGCGCCGAGCGGGCGAAGTGGGAGAGCCTGAACGCCCTGCTGACGCTCGCCGAGGAGGCACCGTCAGGCACGAGCTTGGCCGACTTCGTGCGGGAACTGCAGCGCCGCCAGCAACAGCAGCACGCACCGACGAGGGCAGCGGTCACGCTCGCAACTCTGCACGCGGCGAAGGGCCTCGAGTGGGACGTCGTCTACATTGCCGGACTCAGCGAGGGCCTCGTGCCGATCACCTTCGCCCAGGGGCTTGAGGCCATCGACGAAGAGCGCCGCTTGTTCTACGTGGGCATCACGCGAGCACGGCGCGTGCTCGAGTTGTCGTGGGCGCAGCGCGCGTCGTCGACGCGAGCCGAGCGGGCGCCGAGTCGTTTTCTCGACGAAGTGCGGGCACCGAGCTCGGCCTGAGCCCGCGGCACCCGCACTCCTCGCTCGGCTCCCACACACGCTCGGTTCGGTTGCCGCTGTCGACATCGAGCCGCACCGCGAGGCCCTCGCGGTGCGGGGCACGCAGCACCCGCACGGCTTCGACGGCGGCCTCGGTCGCGAGAGCGGCCGTCTCGGTCGGGGCCGACTGCCCCCACATCTGCGACGCAACGGCAGACCACGAGGGCTCGGCTGCCACCCGATGCAGCTCGACGCACGTGAGGCACGCCGTGACCCCCGGCACCACGAGCGGACCGATCGTCACCGACACCTCGCCGAACACGATCGGCAAGTGGGCGATGTCGCGCCGTAGCCACCGTTGATGCTCGATCGGGTCACTGACGAACCCGCTCACGAGCACCGCAACAGTGGGCCGCCGCCCCGCCACGAGCGTGACCGACGAGCCGTGGGCAACGGGATGCCCCGCCTCACCCAACACCCCCGCCACCCGCGCGGCCGCACTCCCGCGGCCCACGATTGCGAGGGGCTGCCGCTGCGCGGCGCGAGCCTGCTCGTCCGAGCGCTCGAGAGCCGGAGCAACGGCGCGCAGCACCTCGCCCACGCGGTGCGGAGGCACGCCGGCCTGAGCCGCGAGAGTGTCGAGCCCGGCGCGCGAGCTGCCTGCGGTGAGTGCATTGAGGAGGCGGGCATCCCCGTCGGTGACGTTGTCGAGCACGGCAAGCACGGGGTCGGTGCCGAGCTGCAGGCTGTGGGGTGTGCGCCACACGATGGGGCGCCGAGAGTCGAGTCGCAGAATCATGCCGCACATGATGCGGTGTGAGCGATCGTCGCGCGCGCGGCCTCCACAGCCGGTCGCGGTTAGGGCTTGGGGTCGCCCGGCTCGCCCGGTTCGTCGGGTGCTTCGCCCGGCGCGCCTTCGATGGGGCGTGACCCGCTCTCGTCGCTCAAGAGGTCGCTGAGCGCTTGATCGAGCGCATCGGTTCCGGCGTCGTCGGTGCCCTGCAGCGAGGCGATCACGCGGCTCGGGTCGTCGATGTCGTCGGCGGTCGGCAGCAGGTCGGGGTGTGCCCACAGCGCATCGCGTTGCTCAGGCCCGACGGCCGCTTCGACGGCTTGCCAGAAGGCCGCCGCTTCGCGCAGTCGTCGCGGGCGCAGTTCGAGACCGACAAGAGTCGAGAAGGCGCTCTCGGCGGGCCCGCCCGAGGCGCGACGGCGCCGCACGGTCTCGGCGATTGCGTCGGCGCGCGGCAGGCGCGTGGTCGCCCGCGCGGTCACGACGTCGACCCAGCCTTCGATGAGCGCGAGCGTGGTTTCGAGTCGGGCGAGCGCGGCGAGTTGCGACTCCGACTTCGGCGGAATCAGGGCGCCGCTCGTGAGCGCCTCACGCAGACTCTCGGGGTTCGCGGGGTCGAATTCGGCGGCGAGCGATTCGATGCGATCGGTGTCGATGCGAATGCCGCGGGCGTAGTCGGTGATGGCGCTGATGAGGTGCAGGCGCAACCACCGCGCGTGCCGGAAGAGTCGGGCGTGGGCGAGTTCGCGCACCGAGAGATAGAGCCGAATCTGATCGGCCGGAATGTCGAGCCCCGTGCCGAACGCCGAGAGGTTCTGCGGCAACAGGGCGGCCTGAACGTCGTGGTCGTCACGCCCCGGCAACAGCGGAATGCCGATGTCGCCACCCGACACCACTTCGGCCGAGAGCTGCCCGACCACGTGGCCGAGCTGCAGCGAGAACAGGGTGCCGCCGAGTGAGCGCATCATCTGCGCGGCGTTGCCCATCATGCCCTTGAGTTCTTCGGGCATCTGTTCGTCGAGCACCGAGGTGAGCGAGTCAGAAATCGAGGTGGCGACCGGTTCGGCAAGTTGGGTCCAGACCGGCAGGGTCAAGCGGGTCCAGTCGGCGCGCGTGATGAGGGTGGGCTCTGCGGTGAGCTGCGTGATGCTCGTCGCTTCATCGAGCCAGAGTGCGGCGACGTTGAGCGCTTGCCGCAATTGCTCGAGTTCGTCGCTGCTCGATCGAATCGAGCCTTGCGCCGCGATGCGCCCGGCTTCATCGCGCGCGAGTTGCCAGTCGATGCCGTCGGCGTTCGCGCTCATTGCCTTCTGCAATTGCGCCATGAGGCGCGCGACCATGAGCGGGTCGGTCGGCAACCCGGCAGCCCCGGCGAGCTTCGAGGGGTCGATGTCGCCTTCGCCCGACAAGAACTTCGCGATCATGTCGCGAAACTCTTCTTCGGCGCCGCCAAGGGAATCGTCAGCCATGGTGCCTACGCTAGTGGCCTCGCCTAAGTCGCTGGTGGGTTTTCGCCTAGGCTGTCCCGTCGGGACTGCGCCGTGGGCGAACATGGCGTCATTGCCCGATCGAGAGGAGCCCGGTGAGCCTGTTCACCGACGAGAGCTACGCCGTCAGCGACGCCCGGTCGCGTGGCCGCCGCGTTGGCTGGTTGTTGCTCGCGCTCACCCTGTTTGGCGTTTTCGGCCTCGCGGTTTTGCCCTCGCCCTACGTCATCGAGCGCCCGGGCCCCGTCATCAACACTCTCGGTACCGTCTCGATCGATGGCGACGACGTGCCCCTCATTCAGATTCCTACTGAGCCGACCTACGACACGGAAGGCTCGTTGAGCCTCACGACGGTCAACGTCTTCGGCAATCGCGACCAGGCGCCGTCGTGGTTTGAAGTCATGGGGGCGTGGGTCGACCCCTCGCAGTCAGTCGTTCCGGTCGACGCCATCTTCCCGCCCGGCGTGAGCACGGAAGACCGCCGCGAACAGAGCCGCATCGACATGGAGAACTCGCAGCAGGAGGCAATCGCCGCCGCGATGCGCGCGATCGGCGAGCCCTACGAGAGCCAACTGCGCGTCATCGAGACCCTCGACGAGAGCCCCGCGGCCGGTGTCCTCGAGGGCCAAGACCTCATTCTGTCGGTCAATGGCGTGCCGGTTCGGGATGTCACGGCGCTCCGCGCCGCGATCGCCGACAATGGCACCGACAACCCCGTCGAGCTCGGCATCGAGCGTTCGGGGTCGGAGCAGACCGTCGAGGTCACGCCCGTGTTGAGCGACGGCGAGACGCCGGTGCCCGTGATCGGCATACTCGTGTCGGGGGAGTACATCTTCCCGTTCGAGGTCGAGATCGAACTCGAGAACATCGGCGGGCCGAGCGCCGGAATGATGTTTGCGCTCGGCATCATCGACACCCTCACGCGCGACTCGCTCGCGGGCGGGGCGGAAGTCGCCGGCACCGGAACGATTTCGGCGGACGGCAGCGTCGGCCCGATCGGCGGAATCGTGCAAAAGATGCACGGAGCCGTCGGCGCGGGTGCCGACTGGTTCTTGGCGCCCGCGGAGAACTGCGGCGACGTGGCCGGAAACATCCCGAGCGGCCTCGAAGTGTTCGCGGTCGCGACGCTCGACGAGGCGATCGGTGTGCTGCAGACCATTGCCGACGACGGCGACCTCACCGCGCTCGCACGCTGCGAACGTTAGGGGTAGCCGAGGGCGTCTGCCAGGTTCCTCCCACTAGTCTGGGAGGGTTCGCCCTTGAGAACCCGGGAGTTTTTCTGTGACGTCTACCGCCGCACCCTCCGCCAATCGTTCCCGCGCGACGCTTGCCATCTCGGCAGCCGTGCTGGGTGTCATTGTCGTGCTGTTCTTCGTATTCGCGAACGTCTACACCGACGTGCTGTGGTTCGAACAGCTCGGCTTCCTCAATGTGCTGACCACGCAGTGGATCGCCGTCGGCTCGATGTTCCTTATCGGCTTCGTCGCGATGTTCCTGCCGGTGTGGGCGAGCCTGCAGATCGCGTACCGCTCGCGACCGGTCTACGCGAAGCTCAACTCGCAGCTTGACCGCTACCAAGAGGTCGTCGAGCCGCTTCGCCGCGTCGCCATGCTCGGTATTCCTGCCGTCTTGGGCCTCTTCGCGGGTGTGACGGCTGCTGGCCAGTGGCAGATGGTTCTCCAGTGGCTCAACCGCACCTCGTTCGGGCAGCTCGACCCGCAATTCGGTCTCGACATCTCGTTCTTCGTCTATGAGCTGCCGTTTTGGCGCGGCGTCATCGCCTTCGCATCGGCTGCTGTTCTGCTCTCGGGAATCGCGGCGGTAGCCACGAGCTACCTCTACGGCGCCATTCGCGTCAACGGCCGCGAGATTCGGATTTCGCGCACCGCCCGCATTCAGCTCTCGCTGACGGCCGCGATCTACATTGCCCTGCAGGGTGTGAGCATCTGGTTCGACCAGTACGCCACCGTCATCCAGCCGAGCGACGGCTTCCTGTCGATCGGCGCCGGCTTCACCGAGGTCAACTCGACGATCCCCAGCCGCGGCATTCTCGCGGGCATCGCGCTCGTCGTTGCGTTGCTCTTCGTTGTGACGGCCATCATCGGCCGGTGGCGCCTGCCGATCGTCGGCACCGCGCTGCTCCTCATTAGCGGGCTGCTCATCGGCAGCGTCTACCCGTGGATCGTGCAGCGCTTCCAGGTCGAGCCCAACGCGCGTGAGTTTGAGGCACCGTTCATCGAACGCAATATCCAAGCCACTCGAGACGCCTACGGGCTGTCGGGCATCCAGACGATTTCCTACGACGCGTCCACTGACGCGGAGCAGGGTGCACTGCGGGAAGACGCCGAGACCACGGCGAACATCCGCATCATCGACCCGGCCCTCGTGAGCGAAGCGTTCGCACAGCTCGAGCAATTCCGGCAGTTCTACCAGTTCCCGAACTTCCTCGACGTCGGCCGCTACGAAATCGACGGCCAGACCCAAGACACCGTGCTCGCGCTGCGTGAGCTCGACCCCAACGGTCAGACCTCTCAGAACTGGTTCAACAACACCATCGTCTTCACGCACGGCTACGGCGTTGTTGCGGCTTACGGCAACCAGCGCACGCCCGACGGTCGTCCGCTCTTCCTCGAGGGTGGCATTCCCGCCAGCGGTCAGTTGACCGACGAGCTGGGCGAGTACCAGCCGCGCGTGTACTTCGGCGAGTTCTCGCCGCTCTACTCGATCGTTGGTGGCGGTGACAACCTCGAGCTCGACTTCCCCTCAGAGGGCAGCGACAGCCAAGAGGGCAATTCGACGTACACCTTCACGGGGAACGGCGGCCCGGCACTCGACAACGTCTTCAAGCGACTGCTGTACGCGATGAAGTTCCAGTCTGAGCAGATCTTCCTGTCGGAGGCTGTGACCGATGAGTCGCAGATTCTCTACGACCGCAGCCCGCTGGAGCGTGTGCAGAAGGCGGCGCCGTACCTGACGCTCGACTCTGACCCGTACCCGGCGATCGTCGACGGGCGCATCGTGTGGATCGTTGATGGCTACACGACGAGCGCGAGCTACCCCTACTCGACCACCGTCGCGTTGAGCGAAGCGATCGCCGACACCTACACACCGGCTCCCGCTTTCCCGCTTGACCAGATCAACTACATTCGCAACTCGGTCAAGGCCACGGTCGACGCGTACGACGGCTCGGTCACGCTCTACGCGTGGGACACCGAAGACCCGATTCTGCAGACCTGGCAGAAGGTGTTCCCGAACACCCTCGTGTCGGCCGATGAGATGACCGAGCAGTTGCTCTCGCACGTGCGGTACCCGGCTGACCTGTTCAAGGTGCAGCGCAACATTCTGGGTGCGTACCACGTGACCGACCCGGGCTCGTTCTTCTCCTCCGACGCCGAGTGGCGTACGCCGAACGACCCGACGTCGTCGGCCGTCGCTCCGACGCTGCAGCCGCCCTACTACCTGACGATGCAGGTTCCGGGTGCTGATGAGCCGGGCTTCACGCTCTACTCGACGTTCATTCCGCGCACCGCGAGCGAGAACGAGCGCAACGTGCTCACCGGTTATCTCGCCGCGAACGCTGACCCGGGCGAAGACTACGGAAAGCTGACGCTGCTGACGCTGCCGCGGCAGACGATTCCTGGCCCTGGTCAGGTGCAGAACCAGTTCAGTTCTGACCCCGAGGTTGCGAACCAACTCGCTCTGCTGCAGC
This sequence comes from Gulosibacter massiliensis, assembly GCA_943369205.1. GTDB lineage: Bacteria > Actinomycetota > Actinomycetes > Actinomycetales > Microbacteriaceae > Microcella > Microcella massiliensis_A. The sequence goes on from CALRMP020000063.1 coordinate 13,542, forward strand.
GCGGCGAAACCGAGGTGTTGCGCGGCAATCTGCTGACGCTTCCGATCGGTGGCGGTTTCCTCTACGTGCAGCCGGTTTACGTGAGGTCGACGGGTGAGACGAGCTTCCCGCTCTTGCGCAAGGTCTTGGTGGCGTTCGGTGACTCGATCGCCTTCGAAGACACGCTCGACGAAGCCCTCGACTCGCTGTTCGGCGGTGACTCGGGTGCTGATGCCGGTGACGGCGAGGTCGACCCAACTGACCCGACCGAGCCGACTGACCCCACCGACCCGACCGAGCCGACTGACCCGACCGAGCCGGGCGTCGAGATTTCGCCCGCGCTCGCGGCGGCACTCATCGACGCGCGCAACGCACTCATCGAGCGCGAAGAGGCCTATGCCGCGAACGACCTCGTGGCCGCGGCTGAAGCCGATGAGCGTCTGCAAGAGGCCCTCGAGCGGGCACTGCTCCTGAGTGAGCAATAGGCGCGGTGACGCACGACGATTCTCCCGAGTGGGCCCGGGTCAACCGGGCCCACTGGGACGAACTCGTTGACCTCCACGTCGCCAGCCCGTTCTACGATCTCGCGCCCTTGCGGGCAGGCGAGGGGCGGCTCTACCCGATCGAAGAAGCCGAACTTCCGCTGATCGCGCCCGACGGCTGGCAGGGGTTGCGCGTGCTGCACCTGCAGTGCCACTTCGGCGCCGACACCCTCGTGCTCGCCCAGCGCGGCGCCACGGTTGTGGGCCTCGACTTCTCGATGCCGGCCGTACGCCAGGCGCGTGCCCTCGCCACCGAGCTCGAGCTGGCTGACCGTAGCCGTTTCGTGTGCGCCAATCTCTACGACGCGCGCCATGCGCTGCCCGAGCCCGAAGGCTTCGACGTCGTCTACACGACCTGGGGAACGATCGGTTGGTTGCCCGACGTCGCCGAGTGGGCGCGCATCATCGCGTGGTTTCTCAAGCCCGGCGGGCGGCTCTACTTTGCAGACGGGCATCCGTCGGCCTTCGTCTTTGACGAGCCGGCAGAGGGTGCGCCTACGGCGTTGCTCGACGGCGGGCCGAAGGCGTTTCCGACCGCGCTTTACGGCTACTTCGATGAGTCGCCCCTCGACGTCAGCGAAGAAGGCGATTACGCCGATCCGGATGCCCGCATCGCCTCAGCCCGCACCATCGAGTTCATGCACCCCCTGGGCGCGACCGTCTCGGCGCTCATCGATGCTGGCCTGACGATCGACTTTCTGCACGAACACGACGCGGTGCCCTGGCAGATGTTCTCGGTGCTCGAGCCCCGCGGTGATGGGCTATTCGGATGGCCCGCTACCGCCTGGTTGCCCCTCGGCATGAGCCTGGGCGCTACCCGGCGCTGAGGCCCCGGTTCGGCCCCCTCCGCGGCACCTGCTATCCTGGGAGTACGCCGCGGGGTGGAGCAGTTCGGTAGCTCGCTGGGCTCATAACCCAGAGGTCGTAGGTTCAAATCCTGCCCCCGCAACCATTGTCCTGTCTCAGGACATAGGAAACCTCCGAACCTATTGGTTCGGGGGTTTCCTGTTTCTCTGGGGTCCTTTCGGTCGTCCCGTGGGCTGATAGTCGCGGCTGGTGTCGATCGTGAGTTCGCGCAGCAGCTCGCCGGTGGCGGCGTTGATCACGGTGACCTGAAGGTCGTTGACCA
>CALRMP020000064.1:0-14316 GCA_943369205.1 Gulosibacter massiliensis
CTACTGGATGATTCGGCAGGCCATTCAGAGCACCGACCCCGTGCTCTTCTTCGAGCCGAAGAGCCGCTACTGGCCGAAGGGCGAGGTCGACCGTGACTCTGCGGGCATCGACCTTCACGCGTCACGCGTGGTGCGCACCGGCACCGACGTGACGGTCGTCGGCCACGGCGCCATGGTGAGCATGTTGCTCGACGCCGCCGAGGTGGCGGCCGAAGAGGGCACAAGCGTGGAGGTCGTCGACCTTCGATCGCTAGCCCCCATCGACTACGCGCCTTTGCTCGATTCCGTGCGGCGCACCGGACGACTCGTCGTGGCGCAAGAGGCTCCGGGCACCGTGAGCATCGGGTCGGAGATCGCCGCCACGGTAACCGAGAAGGCGTTCTACTCGCTCGAAGCCCCCGTGCTGCGCGTCAGCGGTTACGACACCCCGTTCCCCCCTGCCAAACTCGAGGGCGCCTACTTGCCCGACGTCGACCGCATCCTGCACGCAGTCGACCGTGCCCTGGCCTACTGATCGCACTGGAGGAATCGTGAGCATCTCCGAGTTCCCGCTCCCCGACGTCGGGGAAGGCCTCACCGAGGCCGAGATCGTCTCGTGGCGCGTCAAGCCCGGCGACACCGTGACCATCAACCAGGTGCTCGTCGAGATCGAGACAGCGAAGTCGCTCGTCGAGCTTCCGTCTCCGTTTGCGGGCACCGTCGATGCGCTTCTTGTCGAGGAGGGCCAGACCGTCGAGGTCGGAACCCCGATCATTGCGGTGCGGGGGGATGCTGATCTCCCCTCGCCCGACACCGCAGCCACTGACGGGGTTGCCGACACGGCGTCGAGCATCGCGAGTGAGGCCGAGGCAGAGAAGCCCGGCGCGGTGCTCGTCGGTTACGGCGCGAAAGGCCATGTCGCGTCACGGCGCACGCGCGGCCGCGCAACGGCCACGCCTTCCGCGCCCGCGGCGGCAGCCGCGCCGCGCCTGGCTTCGGTGCCGGCGGCCGACTCGGGCCCGGTGATCGCGAAGCCCCCCATTCGCAAGCTTGCGAAAGACCTCGACGTCGACCTCACAGCCGTGACGGCCACGGGTCTTGCCGGTGAGATCACGCGCGACGATGTTATTCGGCACGCCCAGCAGGCAAGTGTGTTCCGCAACATTCAGACACCTGAGTGGCCCAACGAGCGCGAAGACCGGATCCCGGTCAAGGGAGTGCGCAAAGCGATCGCCGCGGGCATGGTCAAGAGTGCCTTTAGCGCGCCGCACGTGAGCGTGTTTGTCGACGTTGACGCGACGCGCACGATGGAGTTCGTCAAGCGCTTGAAGGCGAGCCCCGACTTTGCGGGCATCAAGGTTTCGCCGCTGCTCATCATGGCCAAGGCCATGATCTGGGCGGTACGCCGCAACCCGACTGTCAACTCGACGTGGACCGACACCGAGATCATCGTTCACCACTTCGTCAATTTCGGATTCGCAGCGGCGACCCCGCGCGGTCTTGTGGTGCCCAACATCAAGAATGCGCAAGACCTGAGCTTGCGCGAGCTCGCTCAGGCGATTGAGCTCATGACCAACACGGCGCGCGACGGCAAGTTGCAACCGAGCGACATGGCCGACGGCACCATCACGATCACCAACATTGGTGTTTTCGGCATGGACACCGGCACGCCCATCTTGAACCCGGGCGAAGTCGCGATCGTCGCGCTGGGCACGATCAAGCAGAAGCCGTGGGTCGTCGATGGCGAGGTGCGCCCGCGCTTCGTGACGACCATCGGCGGGTCATTCGATCACCGGGTCGTTGACGGCGATGTCGCGAGTCGATTCTTGGCCGACGTCGCGAGCGTCATCGAAGAGCCGGCGCTACTGCTCGACTAGGCCTTGTCGTCGGCGGGCTCGAGAAGCACGAGGGGTATCTGCCGGCTGGTGCGACGCTGATACGCGGCATAGCCGCTGAAGGCCTTGACCACTCGAGGCCAGAGCCGTTCCCGCTCGACGTCGGACGCCACGCGAGCGCGCATGGCACGCGGCGGCTCACCGACGGGCCCGACACGCACGTCAGGGTCGGCCACGATGTTGAGGTACCAGGCCGGATGAGCGTCGTCGCCTCCGCGTGAGGCGACGACGACGAGAGCGTCGCCGTCGTGTGCCGCCACGGTCAAGAGAGCCGTTCGTTGTTCGCCGCTCCGCCGCCCTCGGGTCGTGAGCTCGATGACGGGCATGCTTCCCAGACGACCGCCGAGATGCCCACCCGTGAGCCACAGCACAGCGCGATGCATCCGCGTGATCGAGAGCATGAGCCACCGGTTAGACACGCGTCAAGACTACGGCGCGGCAGTTGGGGGCGGGCGAACGATAACGGTTTTGACAACCATTATCAATAACGCATAGTCTCGAAGAGTTGCCGCAGGTTGTCGACGCGTGTCGACCCGAATTGATCGAGAGAGCTTGCTCATGACTCACCGCATCGCTGCCGTACCGGCCCTCATTGCTGGGTCGATCCTCGCTGTTGGTCTTGCCGGGTGCGCGTCACCCGAGCCGGCTGCCGAGCCGGGAATCTCTGTTGTTGCGACCACGACTCAGGTCGCTGACTTCACGACTCAGGTCGCCGGAGATGCCGCTCAAGTGACCTCCCTTATTCAGCCGAACCAGAGTTCACACAGTTTCGACCCCACCGCGGCCGATCTCGCCGCGCTCGCTGCCGCCGACGTGCTCGTCATCAACGGAGCGGGGCTCGAAGAGTGGCTCGACGGTGCGATCGAGGCGTCGGGCTTCGCCGGAGTCACCATTGATGCCAGCACGGGCGTCACGCTCATGGAGTTCGCCAAGGAAGAAGAGCACGCCCACGAGGAAGAGGCCCACGCCGAAGAGGCGCATTCGGAGGAGGGCGACGACCACTCGCACGATCACGATCACGACCACTCACACGAGGAAGAAGCCGCGGCCGAGCCTGCGCCCGAGGCGACAGCCGAGGCAACCGAAGAAGAGCACGACCACGACCACTCGCACGAGGGCGGCGACCCGCACATCTGGACGAGCGCGGGCAATGCCATCGCGATGGTGGAGGCGATCGCCGACGGGCTCGCCGATGTTGACGCAGAGAACGCCGATGCATTCTCGGCCAACGCCGCGGCCTACATCGCGCAGCTGGAGGCGCTCGATGCCTGGATCATCGACAACATGGAACAGGTTGACCCCGCCGACCGTCTGCTCGTCACCAACCACGAGGCCTTCGGCTACTTCGTTGACGCCTACGGCGTGACGTTCGTGGGCGCGGTGATTCCGAGCTTCGATGACAACGCCGAAGTGAGTGCCGCCGACATTGAGAAGCTCGTCGACGCGATCCGCGACTCCGGGGCGCCGGCGGTCTTCTCCGAGACCTCGTTGTCACCCGAAGCCGCCGAGACGATCGCGGCCGAAGCGGGCGTGGCCGTTCTGAGCGGAGACGAGGGTCTCTTCGGTGACTCACTCGGTCCCGAGGGCAGCTCGGGCGAGACCTACATCGCCAGCATGATCCACAACGTCACCGTTTTGATCGAGGCGTGGGGCGGCAACGTGACCGCTCTGCCCGCGGAGTTGTCAGAATAGGCGCATGCCCACTTCTGCCGGTACGACGCCCGACTCGGTGAGCGAGTCGGGCGTCGCCGTTGTCGCTGACAACGCTGCCTTTCGCTACGGCGCCGACGCTCCCGTCGCTACGGGCGTGACCGTCACGGTTCGTGAGGGTGAAGCGTTGGCTCTCATCGGTCCGAACGGGGCCGGTAAGTCGACCATCATCTTGGGCATCTTGGGGCTCACGACACTGCATGCGGGCCAGCTCACCGTGCTCGGAACCTCGCCGGTCGGGGCGCGCGGGTCGGTCGGGTACGTGCCGCAGTCACTCAGTCTCGACCCCTACTTCCCTGTGTCGCTCGAGCAAGTGGTCGGCATGGGCCGCTACCGCAAGCTGGGGTGGCGGTGGCCAGGCCGCAACGATCGCCTTGCCGTTCGCAGGGTCCTCGACCGGGTCGCGCTCTCCCCCTTGCGTCGTCGTCGATTCGGGATGCTCTCCGGCGGCCAGCAACAGCGAGGCCTCCTCGCCCGCGCGCTCGTGAGCAACCCGAGACTCCTGGTGCTCGACGAGCCCTTCAACGGGCTTGACCAGACCAATCGTGAGTCGCTGCTGGAGATCGTGCGCGAGCTGAAGGCCGATGGTGTTGCGTTCATCATCTCGACGCACGACCTCGACCTCGCCCGCGAAGTGTGCGACTCAGTGCTCCTGATCAATGGTGAGCAGATCGCTGCGGGTCGCACCGACGATGTGCTCACGCTGCAGAACCTCGAGCAGGTCTTCGCTGGGCATCAGGTCGAGCTCGATGAACACACGGTGATGGTGCCGCCGCACGAGGGTCACGCCTGAGGGCGGGCGCGAATCCATGACCATCGTCGACTGGCTGTTCGGCCCGTTCGCCCTGCCGTTCATTGCGCGACCCATGCTTGTCATGGTGATTCTCGCGATCGCGGTGGGTGTTGCCAGCGTGCTGGTCACTCTGCGGTCGCTGCAGTTCGTCGGTGACGGACTCGTGCACGCGATCTTTCCGGGCATTGTCGTGGGGTTCACGATCGCCGGTCGAGACGGGCTGCTCGTGGGCGGACTCATCGCTGCCGCGATCGGGGCGGTTGCTCTCACGCTCATCGGTCGACGAGCGCTCAGCAACGACTCGGCGATCGCCATCGTTCTGACCACGATGTTCGCGGTCGGTGTCATCATCGTGTCGCAACAGACGGGCTATGTCGGGCAACTGGAAGAGCTGCTCTTCGGTCGGCTGTTGACCGTGACCGAGAGCGACGTCATCACGACCGCAATTGTCGCGGGCCTCGCGCTCGTCGCGTTACTCGTCGTCGCCCGCACTCAGCTGTTTCGCGCCCATGATGAGCGAGCGGCGCTCGCCGCAGGCCACCGAGTGCTCGCGAGTGATCTCGTCGCTGCCGTGGCGATTGCCATGCTCGTGGTGGTGGCGACGGCCGCGGTCGGCAATCTGTTGGCTCTCGGTCTTCTGATCGTGCCGGGGGCATTCGCTCGACTGCTCACCGACCGACTGTTGCTCTTGGTGCCGCTGGCGATTGCGGTGGGCATCGTGGCAAGTTGGGCAGGCCTGTGGTCGGCGTATCGGGCATCCGTCGACCTGGCTGTTCCGCTGCCCGGCGGCGCTGCCGTCATCGCCATGCTCGTGCTCATCTACCTCGTGACCCTTGGCGTTCGACTCGTGGTTCCGTCGCGACACCGCTCCGGAATCCCTCGCCGCAATGCCATCGACCGAGCGGCAGTTGGCGCATGATCGCTGTGGTGGCAGACGCACCGATTCCGGTGATCGGGTTCTTTGAGCGCGCGCTCATCGAGGCGGTTCTGGCCGGCGCCCTGGCTGGCCTTGTCGGCACGTTGGTGGTTCTGCGCAAGCGCGCGTTCTTCACGACCGCACTTACTCACGCCACCTTTCCCGGCGCGATGGTGGCGGCCGTGCTCGGCTTCAGCGTGGTGCTCGGGTCGGCCATCTTCTCGATCGTGCTGGTCGCTCTCATGACCGTGATCGCACGGGCTCGCGGTCAAGGCGGCCAAGTCGCGGCGGGCGTGGTGTTGACCTTCGGTTTCGCACTGGGTGCGATCGTGCACGCGGCGAACCCCTCGCTGCCGATCTCTGTCGAGAGCTTCTTGGTGGGCTCGATCCTCACCGTTGGCTGGGCCGACATCGGGTTCACTGCAGCAGTGCTCGTGATCGCGACCGTCGTGCTCGCGCTGCGCGGTCGCCACATCGTTTTCGCCACCGTCGACGAACTCGGCTATCGCGCTGCGGGGTTCCGGCCGTGGGTTGCCGAAGCACTGACCGTCTCATTGATCGCCGTGACGGTTGTCGCGATCATGCCGGCGATTGGGGCCATCCTCGCGATTGCCCTGGTCGTCGGGCCCGCGTCGGCAGCGCGCTTGCTCGTCGGCTCGACGACCGCCGTTTTTGCGGTCGCGCCGGTGATCGGGGCTCTTGCTGCTGTCGTGGGGGTAGTACTCTCACGGGAGTTCGCGATCAGTGCGGGAGGAGCAATCGCTCTCGTGGTCGCGGCCGTGGTAGCGCTCGCGGTGATCGCACACCGCGTTCTCCCCGTACGCTGGAAGAGATATGAAACGGAACACCTGGCAACGTGAGGCGGTGCGAACAGCGCTCGCCAAGAAGGATCAATTCGTGAGTGCGCAATCCCTGCACTCAGCGCTCCGCACCGGCGGCACGAGCATTGGGCTCGCGACCGTCTACCGCGCGCTCGCCGATCTCGCCGAAGAGGGCGAAGCCGACTCGCTGCAGCAAGAGGGCGAGTCGCTCTACCGAGCCTGCACGCCGGGGAGCCACCATCACCACCTGATCTGCCGACACTGCGGCCTCACCGTGGAGATCGAGGCGACCGCGGTCGAAGATTGGGCACGGCAGGTGGCCGCTCAGAACGGCTTCACTCGCGCCGAGCACATCGTTGACGTTTTCGGGTTGTGCGCCGCGTGCTCGATTTTGCAGGACGACCCCTTCTCGTCGTAGGCTAGGGGTTTGTGTTGAGCGGCCATCCGCTCATCTTGTACGCGCTCTCGCCCTTCCAGCTCGATCGGGAGGAACCGCGAGTGTCTGCGTGCCGACAAGTGACCTTGGGTGCGGCAGTCGCCGTACGGTAACCACATACAGGAGGAACCATGGCAGCGGTCTGCCAGGTGACCGGAGCCGTTCCCGGCTTTGGGCACAACATTTCGCACTCGCACCGACGCACCAAGCGTCGTTTCGACCCGAACATCCAGAAGAAGACGTACTTCGTGCCGTCGCTTCGCCGCAATGTCACGCTGACTCTGTCGGCGAAGGGCATCAAGACGATTGATGCACGCGGCATCGAGTCGGTCGTCAAAGACCTGCTCGCACGTGGGGAGAAGATCTAGTGGCCAAGCAGCAAGACGTCCGTCCGATCATCAAGCTGAAGTCGACCGCCGGTACCGGGTACACCTACGTGACCCGCAAGAACCGCCGCAACGACCCTGACCGCCTCGTGCTCAAGAAGTACGACCCGGTCGTCCGCAAGCACGTCGAATTCCGCGAGGAGCGCTAAGTCATGGCCAAGAAGAGCAAGATCGCGCGCAACGAGCAGCGCAAGGTTGTCGTCGAGCGGTACGCCGCCAAGCGACTCGAACTGAAGAAGGCACTCGTCGACCCGAACGGCACCGACGAGTCTCGCGAGGCCGCACGCAAGGGCCTGCAGAAGCTGCCCCGCAACGCCTCGCCCGTGCGCGTGCGTTCGCGTGACGCCGTCGACGGCCGCCCGCGTGGTGTGCTGACGAAGTTCGGCATCTCGCGTGTGCGGTTCCGCGACATGGCGCACCGTGGCGAACTGCCCGGCATCACCAAGTCGAGCTGGTAGCCGATTCATCGACACGGCGGGGTCCCCACACAGGGGCCCCGCCGTTTCGCGTTTCCGGCGGTACACCGACGAGTTCCGGCACACCGGGGCCACTTCCCCGGAAACGCGCGGTTCTGCTGGTACCGTCAACTCGGTTCGCGGGCAGTCGTGCCTCGCGAGTCATCACCACCCACGTTGAGGTCCGAGGAGGACACCATGAACCGTTCCGAGCTTGTCGCCGCAATGGCCGCTGAGTCGGGCCTGAGCCAGGCCGATGTGAACCGCGCCGTCGACGCCCTCTTCACGGTCGTATCGGGCGCCGTCGCGTCGGGCACGAAGGTTGCAATTCCCGGCTGGATCTCGTTCGAGCAGACCCACCGCCAGGCGCGCCAGGGCCGCAACCCCCAGACCGGCGCAACGATCCAGATCGCCGCGTCGAAGGGCATCAAGGTCAGCGCCGGCAGCAAGCTGAAGGCTGCCGCCAAGTAGTCAACAGCTCGACAACCGCTTAAGGGCGGCCCTCACATTGATGAGGGCCGCCCTTTGCGGTTTCCGGATGCCCGCCCTGGGCCCCCGCTCAGCCCGGTCGAGTACCCTAAGGCCGTGACGATCACTGCCGCACCGACCCACACGGGCACCCGCTCATGGGGCCTCATCGGTGTGGTTTCTCTTGCGGCCGCGTCGGTCGTTGCGCTGATCATCGGGCTTGCTGTCGGTGGCGGCGCCGACGCTCCGCTCGCGATCGACCCCGGCGCTCTCGTGCGCTACGGGCTCCCGATCGCCAAGCTTGCCGCGACCCTCGGAGCCGCGGGGGCCCTCGGCGGGCTGCTTCTCGCACTTCTTGCACTCAGCCCTGATCGCACCGAGTACACCCGCGCGCTCGACGTGGCAGCCGCGAGCGCTGCCGTCTGGACCATCGCTTCGGTCACGACCGGCTTCTTCACCTTCATGAGCATTTACGCCGAGCCCGTTGCCATTGATGACCGGTTCGGTGATCTCTTGGCGGCTTACTTCACCACCACCGAACTCGGTCAGGCCTGGCTGTGGACCACCCTCATGGCCGCGGTCGTGACGGTGCTGTGCTTCGCTCTGCGCAGCCCCGCGCTTCTCGCGGGCGTTGCCGTCATCGCGGCAGCCGCGCTGTGGCCCGTCGCCCAGACCGGTCACACGGGCGGAACCGCCGATCACGATGCGGCGGTCACCGCGGTGTACCTGCACAGCGTCTTTGCCGCGGTCTGGGTGGGAGGCCTGCTGACAATCGCACTGCTGCATCCGGTGCTCGCCGATCGGCTGAGCGTCGTGGTGCGGCGATACTCGACCGTCGCGCTCATCGCCTTCGTCGTCGTCGCCTCGTCGGGCCTCGTCAGCGCGCAGCTTCGCGTTGGCGGGTTCGAGGGCCTCGCGACGCCGTACGGGCTCATCGTCATCGCGAAGATTCTCGCCCTCATCGGCCTGGGAGCCTTCGGGGCCCACTACCGACTCCGGCTGATCGGCCACATCGAACGCAATGTCCGCCCACGCACGGCGTTCTGGGCGATTGTGGTTGCCGAGCTGGCGCTCATGGGCGTTGCGGCGGGGCTCGCCACGGCGCTTGCCCGCACCGCGACTCCCGTGCCGCAGGTTCCCGTCGATCAACTGGCCGACCCGACCCCGGCCGAGATCCTCACGGGCTCACCTCTGCCGCCACCGTTCGAGCCGTGGCGACTCGCGACCGAGTGGGACCTCAACCTTCTCTGGGCACTGCTCGCAGGGTTCGGGGCATTCTTCTATCTCGCAGGCGTGGTGCGCCTCCACCGCCGAGGAGACCACTGGCCCGTGCATCGCACGATCTTGTGGACGCTGGGCATGGTCTTGCTCTTCCTTGTGACGAGCAGCGGCCTGGCTGTGTACGAGCGCTACCTGTTCAGTGTCCACATGCTCGGCCACATGGTGCTCAGCATGGGAATTCCGGTGATGCTCGTGCTCGGGGCGCCCGTGACGCTTGCGGCACGGGCCATCCATGCCCGCACCGATGGTTCACGCGGTCCGCGTGAGTGGATTCTTGCCATCGTCCACTCGCGATTCGCTGGCATCGTGGGGCACCCGCTCGTCGCTTCGGTCGTATTCGCCGTCTCGCTCTTGGTCTTCTACTACTCGCCGCTTTTCTCGTGGGCGGTGAGCGACCATCTTGGCCACCAGTGGATGGTGCTGCACTTCTTGCTCAGCGGCTACCTCTTTGTCAACGCGCTCATCGGTGTCGACCCGGCACCGTACCGGCCGGTGTACCCGGTGCGCCTCATCATCTTGCTCGCGACGATGGCGTTCCATGCCTTCTTCGGGCTGTCACTGGTCACGGGCACCGGGTTGCTGCTGCCGGAGTGGTTCGGGGCGATGGGTCGCGAGTGGGGGCAGACTCCTCTCGCTGACCAACAGACCGGCGGCGGAATCGCGTGGAGTGTTGGCGAGATTCCGACGCTCATCCTCGCGATGCTTGTCGTGTGGTCGTGGAGTCGTTCCGACGCGCGAGAGTCGAAGCGACGCGACCGACAGGCCGATCGCGATGGTGACGCCGAGCTTGCCGCCTGGAACGCGATGCTGACCCAGCGCGCAGAGCGAGCCGAGGTCGATCAGTCGCGCGGCGGGTAGATCGTCAGCTCTGGCCCCTCGGCAGTCAGGACGACCTCGCCGCGGATTGCGGCCACGACGGTTTCGTCGAGGTCGCTCAGTCGGCCGTCACGGAGGCGCTGCACTTGTGCGGTCACACGCAGCTCGGCGTCGCCCACGACGCTCCACCGACCTGGCGTCGAGCCGGGGACGATCTCGATCGAGGGCGACGACACGAGTTGCCACTGTGGCTCGTCGATGACACGGTCGGTGACTGTTCGACCGAACGGGCAGCCCGTGGGCAAGAGAACGCGTTGATCGGTGCACTCGAGCAAGAACTCTTCGACGTCGCGCTCGACGACTCGCTCGAGCACGGCGGTGGGCTGGGCCTCGAGCATGAGGGCGGGGGGTGATGATCCGTCGACCCGGACTCGCTCAGACGCCGCTCTCACGTGCGCCTCGGTCAGGCGTGCGGTCACCCGGCTCGGAACGAAGACAGAAAGCTCGGCGGAAGCTCCCGCCGCAGGAGTCTGCACGAGCACGTCGTTGATGAGCAGCCGGTCGTGCTCGTCGACGCCGACGGAGACGGTGGCCACGGGCGGTGTCACGAACTGCCAGGTCGGGATCACTCCGAGGTGTGCCGGGCCAGGCGTCAGGATGAATTGCGCCGTGAGGGCATCCTGATCGCTCCCGTATTCGGCGACGACGCGCGCGGTGCCATCCGCGAGGTCCACGCGCTCGATCACGCGCACGATGCTGGGCTCGCCGTCATCGCCGATGGGCAGGGGGGCGTCGGGTGAGAGGCCCGCCAGGCGCGCTGCATCGGCCAGGTCGTCATCGGCGAGAGCCGCGAGATAGCGCGTGACGTGCGCCTCGGGCGTTGCGATCGCGATGCTCGCGAGCGCGAACGAAACGGCCCCCAGGCCTGCCACTGCTGCGGCGACTCCTCCCCAGAGCGCCGCGGTGCGATTCATGACGTCAGCCTAAGCGCGAGGGCACCACGCGCGACCGGGTGGCACGACTCTGGCCCGGCAGGTCGCGCGGCTACAGTGGAGGCTCGTCGCCGATGCGCGACGAGACAGGAGACCGCATGTCGAGGCAGCCGGAGCAGCGCACGGCGCCCGACGGCACCCCACTCAGTGCTGAGCAAGCGGCCGTTCTCGACCTGATCGAGTCGACGCGGGAGCACGTCTTCGTTACCGGTCGCGCCGGCACGGGCAAGTCGACCTTGCTCGAGGCGTTCATCGCCGCGACTGAGCGCCAGGTGGTTGTGTGTGCGCCAACCGGTGTCGCGGCACTCACCGTCGGCGGGCAGACGATTCACTCGCTCTTTCGCTTGCCCATCGGGCTCATCGCTGACCACGACTTCGACGACCCGCCCCAGCTGCGGCGCCTGCTCGCGTCGATCGACACGGTCGTGATCGATGAGGTCTCCATGGTGAGCGCTGATCTCATGGATGCGATCGACCGTCGGCTGCGGCAGGCGCGGGCTCGCCGGCATGAGCCCTTCGGGGGTGTGCAGGTCGTGCTCTTCGGCGACCCCTACCAACTGGCTCCCGTGCCCGGCCGCGACGAGGGCGAGCGTGCGTACTACGCCGACAACTACCGCTCGATGTGGTTCTTTGACGCGCGCGTCTGGAATGAGGCGTCGTTGCGCATCGTCGAACTGCAGACGATCCATCGTCAACACGACGCCGACTTTCGCGCGATGCTCACGGCCGTGCGTCACGGCACCGTCACCCCTGAAATCGGCGCGGCTCTCAATGAAGCGGGTGCGCGGCCGGCACCGACCGAGGGCGTGTTGACCCTGGCAACGACAAACGCGACCGTCACGCGCATCAATGCGGATGCTCTCCGGCGCCTGCCCGGAGAACCCAAGACCGCGCGCGCCGATGTGCAAGGCGAGTTCGGGCCAAAAGGCGGATACCCGGCCGATGAAGAACTGCAGCTCAAGATCGGAGCGCAAGTGATGTTCTTGCGCAACGACACGGGCGGCGACGGCACCCCTCGATGGGTGAACGGCTCGCTCGGCACTGTGGAGCGCATCGGCCGCACAGTCTTCGTCGAGGTTGACGGCGAGAGCCATGAGGTCGTTCCGGCAACGTGGGAGAAGTACCGCTACACCTACTCCGCTTCGACCAAGCGGGTCTCGAAAGACATCGTCGCCGAATTCACGCAGTTTCCGCTGCGCCTGGCGTGGGCGGTCACGATTCACAAGTCGCAGGGCTCGACCTACGATTCTGCAATCGTCGACCTCGGGCCCCGCGCTTTTGCACCCGGCCAGACCTACGTCGCGCTCAGTCGCATCCGGTCGCTCGAGGGGCTGCACCTCGCGCGACCGTTGCGGCCGAGCGACATCATCGTCGACGACAACGTGCGCCGCTTCATGGCCGATGTCGAGCCGTTGATCGGCCGAGCGATCGATGAGCCCGCCTGATCGGCAGACGGCCGCGAGCGGCTCTAGGCTGACGCCATGACGCGGCGCTGGTGGCATCTCGAACCAGGCGGGGTGCTGATCGGCCTTGCCTTGGTTGCCCTCTCTCTGACCCCCTCACTGCTTCCGCGCCCGGCTATTCTGCAGGGTGCTCTCGCGGGGGTTTCGTTCGGCATCGGCTACCTCGTGGGCGCGCTCGTGTGGTGGATCATCCGTTCGCAATCGCGGTGGCGGCCGTCTGCGCGCGCTCGTCGCGTGTTTTGGTGGGGGATGCTCGCGCTCGCCGCGGTCATCATCATCGTGATCGGCCTCGTCGCCGTGGGCTGGCAGAACGAGGTGCGCGCGCTTGTCGAGGTCGAGCCCATCGACTCGGTCGCTGGCGGTAGCTTCGTGGTCGGCGCGGTGCTCACGGCGGCGCTGCTCGTCGCCATCGGGCGGGGAATCCGGCGCATGACCCTGCACCTGGTGCACCTGACCGGCCCCGTAATCGGCGTGCTCGGCGCAACGGTCGCGGTCGTCGCGGGCGCGCTGGTGTTCGGCATCGTTGTCGTCGCCGCGCTCGACGCGATCTACGCCGCGCGCAATGGCTCGCCCGACGCGGCGCTCGTTGAGCCGGCGAGCGATTACCGATCGGCCGGCCCCGAGTCGGCGGTCGAGTGGAGTGGCCTGGGTCGCCACGGCGGAGCCTTCGTTGCCGGGGGGCCGACGGCGGCCGAGATTCGCGCCCTCACCGGGCTCGACGCTCTCGAGCCGATTCGCGTCTATGTCGGAGTCGAGAATGCCCCGACCGTCGCCGAGCGGGCCGAACTGGCCGTCGCCGAATTGCGCCGCACGGGGGCTTTCGAGCGCGAGCTGCTCGTGGTGGCGACGACCACCGGCTCAGGCTGGCTCGAAGATCAAGCCGTCGACGCTGTTGAGTACCTGCACGCGGGCGACACGGCGATCGTCGCAGTGCAATACGCCTATCTGCCGAGCTGGGTGTCGTTCTTGTTTGATCCAGACGCCCCGCTCGCTGCCGCCCAGGCAACCTTCGATGCGGTGTACGACGAGTGGTCGAGCTTGCCCGCCGACGAACGCCCCCGACTTGTCGTCTACGGCTTGAGTCTCGGCGCTCACGGCAGCCAAGAGATTTTCTCGAGCCTCGACGACCTTCGCGAGCGCACCGACGGCGCTTTGTTCGTGGGCAGCCCGGCCAGCTCAACGCTCTGGCGCGACCTGCAGGCATCGCGCGACGCGGGCACCCCTGCCTGGCAGCCCGTGCTCGACAACGGTGCTCAGGTGCGATGGATGTCGCTGCCGGGTGACACGGAACGACTGCCCGGCCCGTGGGCAGAGCCGCGAGTGGTGTACCTGCAGCACGCGACCGACCCGATTACGTGGCTCACCGCAGAGCTGCTGTGGTCGCCGCCCGAGTGGCTGGAGCCCGAACAACGGGGTGCCGACGTGAGCCCGGCGATGCGGTGGATTCCGGTCGTCACGGGTCTTCAGGTGACCGTCGACATGCTTATGGGCACGAGCGTGCCCGCGCGGCACGGCCACAACTTCGGCGACGTCATGGTCGACGGGTGGCGTGACGTGACCGGCGACGCAGGGCTCTCGTCCGCCGCCCTCGATCGCGTGCGTGCCGAGATCGAAAGCTACGCCATCACCGACGAAGACTGAGTCTCGGCCGGCCGAGCGAAGCGCCGCGACCGCGCTCGTGGCGCGAAGCGCGCTGCGCCGCAGGAGCGGCCGCGCAGCCAGAGATGAACACAGAGGGGATGACGGGAATCGAACCCGGAGCCTGACCCGGTTTCCCGGACGGTTTGTATGTGTTGATCATGCCGCGATTTCGGCGGTCGTGTGAAGTGTTTCATAGTCGGCGGGGCTGAGGTTGCCGAGGCTGGTGTGCCGGCGGCGGGGGTTGTAGAAGCCCTCGATCCACTC
>CALRMP020000065.1:0-14110 GCA_943369205.1 Gulosibacter massiliensis
GCCGAGCACGCCCGGCGCTCGCGGGGCTGAGCGTGGCTGAGCTCGAGGCGGCGGCCGAGCGGTACCTCCGCCACGTGCAGCTCGAGCGCGGACGTTCGCCCCACACCGTGTCGGCCTATCGCCGTGACCTCTCGCGCTACCTCGACCACCTCGCGTCGCGCGGCATCGACGACCCCGCGGCAATCGCCGAGGCCGACGTGTCGGCGTTCGTAGCCGCCGTGCGTGAGCCTGGCGATGGCCGTGCCGGGGTCAGCGCGTCGAGCGCAGCGCGCATGCTCTCGAGCGTGCGTGGCTGGCATCGGTTTCTCGCCGAAGAAGGCCTTGCGCCGCGCGACGTCTCGGCCGAGCAGCGTCCGCCCAAGCAGCCCAAGCGCCTGCCGAAGGCGATCTCGATCGACGAGGTCGAGCGATTGCTCGAGGCGTGCAGCGGCGACGACCCGATCGCTCTGCGTGATCGCGCGCTACTCGAACTGCTCTACGCGACCGGCGCGCGCGTGAGCGAAGCGGTCGACCTCAACGTCGACGACATCATGGGCGAGGGCGGCGCGACCGCCGAGGCTGTGCGGCTCTTCGGCAAGGGCCGCAAGCAGCGCATCGTGCCGCTCGGCCGCTACGCCCGTGAGGCGCTCGACGCCTACCTCGTGCGCTCGCGTCCACTGCTGTCACCCCGAGGTCGGGCAACGCCGGCGCTGTTCTTGGGCGCGCGCGGCGCCCGACTGTCGCGGCAGAGCGTGTGGTTGGTGATTCGGGATGCTGCACACCGAGCCCAGCTCACCACCGAGCTCTCGCCCCACACGCTGCGCCACTCGTTCGCCACCCACTTGCTCGAAGGCGGAGCCGACGTGCGCGTCGTGCAAGAGCTGCTCGGCCACGCGAGCGTCGCGACAACCCAGCTCTACACGCTCGTCACGGCCGATGCCGTGCGCGAGGCCTGGGCGACCGCCCACCCGCGCGCGCTGTAGCCGACCCGCTCATAGAAGGTTCAGGGCCCGCCGGTTTCCGTCACCGTCACGGTGTCGTCGGGTCGCCACTCGACTGAGATCGAGCCGCCCTCGTGGCGCGCCTGCGCGACGAGCCCGTCGCGTTCGAACGGCTCGCGGCCCGAACACGTGACGCGCGCTCCGAGTTGTGAGGCCGCGTCGGCCGACCGGTCGAAGAGGTGCACGCAGTACGACCACAGACCGGTGTTGAACGTCGCGACGAGGGTGCCCACGGCGTCCCACGAGGGAGTCGTGGCGAGCACGCGCACGATGAGTCGGTCGTCGGGGTAGAGGGCTCGCACGGTCTCGGCGTAAGCGAGATCGGCGTCGCTCTGCGCGCCACTCAAGAACGCCTCGGCGGCGGGTGACGCTGGGTATTCGGGTACGACTTGCTCTGCCGAGATGACGGAGACCTCAGGGCCGCCGGTCGGGCCCCACTGCACGACATAGCGGCGAGCGTCACCGGGGAGGGTTGCGAGCATGCCGTCGCGCAAGAACTCCAGTCGGTCAACGCAGACGGGTGCGCCGAGTGCGCGCGTTTCGAGGAGCAGCAGGCACACCTCGTTGCGGGGCCGCTCGGTGGGCGACGTCGTGATGAATCGGTAGGCGATGACCTGGGCGCCGTCGCGCTCTGCGATGATGCGGGGCGTCACACTCACGCGCAGCCCTTCGCGCTGCAACTGTGTGCGCAACTCGAGTTCGGCCGCCGATGGCTCGCGGGCGAACTCATCGAGCGAGCCCGGCCCGAGCGGGCTCGTCGTGAGGGTGGGCGCGAGACTCGCGGCGCCGATCACGAGCAGCACCGCCGCGCCGATGACGGCGGCCGAGCGACGCCACCACGGCCGGTCGAGGCGTTCGCGATTGACGGGCACTGACGGCACCTCACCCAGCAGAAGATCGCCGCGCCGCGCGGGTGCATTCTCGGCGCGCCGAGTCAACTCGGCTGCGGCGGCTGCCGCACGTCGGCGTTCCAGGTCACTCTGCGGCCGGCCGAACGCCCACTGCTCGAGTTCGGCGTCAAACAGATTCTTGACGACGTGGTCGAGCGCAGCATCCGGCTCAGAAGCGCCGTTCTGCGCAGGAGCGGGGTCGGGCGTCGTCGACACAAGGCCAAGGCTAACCCCGCGCGCGGTTCAGTCGGCGAGGCGAATCGTATCCGTGCGGTTCGGGCCATCGGGTGCGACAGCGACGATCCAGGTGCGGCCGTCGAGACTGATGGGCACCTCGAGCCCCTCGCGGCGCGCGTCGCCGAGAAGCCCGCAGGTTGACGCCGCTGATCCTTCCGGCCCGGTGACTTGCAGGCACAGCCGCGGCTCACTCACTGCCGTGAGGCCAGCCGAGAGATGCACCGTGGTCGTCAAGTCGCTGTCGAAGAACTCTTCGGTGTCGTCCGCGTCGGGGGCGAGGCCGACGTACGTCGGGCCCATGAGCAATTCGGTGGGCTCATCGAGCAAGCTCTCGAGGCGGAAGGCGGGGTCGAGCGGCGTGGGGTAGGCCAACCAGTCGAGCACGCTCGAGAGCGGGGCGGAGGCGGGGTTGGGCGGCACGTGACGCTCGAGGCGCGGCGGCGACGTTGTGCTCCACGTCACGGCGTCGAGACCTTGGCCGCTCGCCGATGGGCCCTGGTAGAACACGATGCCATCGCGCTCGAACTTCTCGGGGTAGGTACAGGTGGTCGTGAGTGCCCATCCGCCATTTTCGGTTCCGCCTTCGGACACCGTCAGGCAATAGGAGTCCCACGCCGTCGATTGGCCGTCGGGAACCGTCGACATTCGGGTGATGACCGCGACGTAGCGGTCGCCGAGTTCGATCGCGCGCGGGCCCGCGGTGATCGTGCCCGGCACATTCGCCGTGATGCGGGCGGCCCACTCGAGGTCTTCCTCGGAGGTGGGCCCGTCGAAGATCGCGAGCGGGTCGGGGACGGGCTGCGCGAGCACGACGACTCCCGCGCCGAGCGCGAGGGCGGCGGCGGCAACGCCGCTCAGGCCCGTGGCGAGCATCCGTCGTCGGTGGCGATCAGCGGCGTCAGCCGTGTCATCGACGCCAGCGTCGGCCGCAGCGAGGGCCTCCACCGCGGCGAGACGGGCGGCGTCATCCGACTCGGCCGCTACTCGCGCCGCGTCAGCGCGCCGCGCGAGCTCGACGAGCGCCGCTTCGGCGAGCTGGCGGTCAGCCGCAGAGTCGGCGCGGCCGTAGGCCCAGCGTGAGAGCTGAGCGTCGTCAGCGGCCGACAGCGAATCGCCGCTTGGCTGGTCACCCACCTGATGGGCCCACATCGAAGTCATCGGGCAAGCGCACGTGGGCGTCACCCTCGGGGCCCCAGTCGACGGCGAACAAGCCCGTCTGGCCGCTGAGGGTGACCTCCATGCCGTCGACGGTGAACTCGTCAAGGCCCATGCAGGTCGCGTCGCTCGTGTTGGCCGCTTCGACAACCGCAACGCAGATGGTGCCGGAGGGCTCCGACGAGAGCGAGTCGGTGCGGAACGCCACGACGGTTGCAGTGGGGCTCTCGGCAAGGATTCGTGCATCGGCGTCGCCGCCCAGCACTTCTTCGTTCATCAGGGCGCTGAGGGTGACCTCGGCGGTCGTGGGCTCGCGGTCGAAGATCGCGAGTGAGCTCGAGGGGCGCAGGAAGACGACGAGGAGAGCGATGGCGATGATCGCCGCGAGCACGATGCCTGCAGCGAGCAGGATCACTGATCGGGTGAGCCGACTCCGGGAGGGTGTGCTCGGTTCCGACGTGGAGGCGGATTCCGCGAGGGTCGCTTCGGCCTGCGCCGCTGCCTCAGCTTCGGCCTTGGCGACTTCGGCGCGGCGAGCGAGTTCGCGCAGTGCCGCTTCGGCGAGTTCTCGATCGGTCACGACACCGTGACGACCGAATGCCCACTCGGCGAGCTGCTGCTCACTGGCGGTGGAGAGAGGGTCGCTCATGCCAGAAGTCAACCACGAGAGGGCGCCGTGAGGTCAGTGCGGGGTCAGTGCGAGCGATACGACTCCAGCGTGATGGCGATGGCCTCATCGATGGGTGTTGCGCGAACCCCCAATTCCGTGGCGATCGCTGAACTGTCGACAATGAAGTCGTCCTCGAACTCGTAGGCCATCTCAACGACCTCGCGAATCGTGCGGTCGCGCACCCCGAGCAGTCGAAACACCCACGTGGGCGTGCCGACAATCTTGCCCGTGGTGCCCGCGAGCCGGAAGGCGGTCTGGGCCATCTGGCGCGAGGTTTGCACCTCGGGGTCGTTCGGCAGGTGCCACACGCGCCCGATGGCGCGCTCGTCGGTGCCGAGCACGGCAAGCCCTTCGCCGATGTCGGGAATGAAGGTATAGCTGTGCCGCACATCGGGCGAGCCGTAGAGCCGAGCCGTGCCCCCCGCGAGTACCCCCTCGAACACGAGGTCACCCATGGGGGAGGCCATTCCGCCTCCCGGGCCGTAGTAGTCCGACGCCCGCCCGGTGGTCACGCGCACGCGGCCACTTTCGTGCGCGAGTCGCAATTGCTCGGCCATCTCGTTGCGCAGTCGCCCTTTGCGCGTGTGTGCGTTGAGCGGCGACTGCTCGGTCAATGGCTTTCCGTCGGGGCGACCGTAGCCATAGACGTTCTCCATGCTCACGAGCAGCGCGTCGTTCGACTCTGCTGCGGCAAGAACGCCGCTTTGGAGGGCGGGGAAGAGCTCGGCCCACTCGTGGTACTCGGGGTTGAGGCACTGGTAGACGACGGATGCCCCTTCCGCAGCCCGCCGCGAGAACTCGGTGTCGCGCGCATCGCCCGCGAGCACCTCAACACCGGCAGGGGCGTCGCCGCCCGGAAACCGCCCAGAGCGGTTGACCATGCGCACGCGCAGGCCGCGGCCCAGGAGCGCGGTCATGGTGGCACGGGCGACGGGGCCGGTGCCGAAGATCACATGGAGGTCGTTCATGCGGGGAAACCTTTCGGACGGGGCAATGGCGAGGGGGCGGACGAGAGGAGCGCTTGCCCAACCCGCTCTATCTCTACGCACTGTGCAGAGTTGGCCGTGATCGTTACTGTACAGTGTGAAGTGATCGAGAGCAAGGAGCGACTCATGGCGCCACCCGGACCAGCCCGTCGGCTGAGCGAGAGCATCGTGCTCGACGCCGCCTTCGGTGTCGTGCGTGATCACGGGTTTGCCGCGCTGTCGATTCGCCGCGTCGCGGGGGTGCTTGCCGTGAGCCCCAACGCGATCTACACCTACGTGCCCGACCGCGCGGGCTTGCTCGGCGGCATGGTTGAGCGGGTGATGGGGGCCATCGACCTAGGCACGCTGTCCATCGCGACACTCTCGCCGGCGGAGCGACTCGTCGAGTTCGCCGTCGCGATGCGCCGCACACTGCTCGACTACCCCGGTGGTGCCGCGCTCATCATGACGGGCCCCATTAGCGGCCCCCACGCGCTGCACCTCAACGAAGCGCTGCTCCGAACCCTCGTCGAGACGGGCCTGAGCCTTGATGATGCGGCGAGAGGGTCTTACGCACTGCAGGTCTTCGTGCTGGGTACGGTCATGCTTGAGGCGGCAGACGGTGGCGATGGTGATCCCGAACGAGAAGAGCAGCTCGCTCGCGAGCGCCGTGACGCACTCGAGCTGATCGATGTGCGAGGCGTGCCCCTCACGGCGCAGACGGGCGAGATCGTCGCGCGCTACAACACCACGGGTCAATTTCGCTGGGGTGTACGCCGACTTGTCGACGGGATGCTTGTCGCCGGCTGAGCCGCGTCGCCTCGTCAGCGGCACGACGCTGAGTGCTCACCCAGCGACTTCGCGTGCCGCCCTCCGCGAGGGCATGCGGTCACTAGACTGGGGCGCTATGGCAGACGAACGGGACAGCGGAGCGGAGCTCGTGGGCTTCGACGCGCTCATGCCTGGCCCGACGGGCCGCCCGCTGCGCGACTTTCCCGAACCGGCACCGCTGAGCGGCCACGGCCCGGCGCGCATCATCGCGCTGTGCAACCAGAAGGGTGGCGTCGGCAAGACGACGACCACGATCAGCTTGGGCGCGGCGCTCGCCGAATACGGCCGCAAGGTTCTCGTCATCGACTTCGACCCGCAGGGCGCGCTCTCGGCCGGTCTCGGCATGCCGAGCCACGACGTCGTGACGATCTACGACCTGCTGCTCGGCCGCGAAACCGACCCGCGCCGCGCGGTGCAAGCGACGGCGACCAAGAACCTGCACCTCATCCCCGCGAACATCGACTTGAGCGCGGCCGAAGTGCACCTCGTGGGCGAGGTCGCCCGCGAGCAGATTCTTGCCCGCGTGCTCGCGCCCCTCACGCCCGACTACGACGTGATTCTCATTGACTGCCAGCCGAGCCTGGGCCTGCTGACCGTCAACGCCTTGACGGCGGCGCACGGCGTGCTGATTCCGCTCGAGTGCGAGTACTTCGCTCTCCGCGGAGTTGCCCTGCTGGTCGAGACGATCGAGAAGGTGCGCGACCGCCTCAACCCGGCGATTCAGCTCGACGGCATTCTCGCGACGATGTACGACGCGCGTACGCTGCACTCGCGCGAGGTGCTCGAGCGCGTGGTCGAGACCTTCGGCGAGCAAGTGCTCGAGACGGTCATTGGCCGCACGGTGAAGTTCCCGGATGCCACGGTCGCCGGCGCGCCGATCACGACGTTCGCGCCCGACCACCCGGCTGCGGCCGCGTATCGCCAGCTCGCCCGAGAACTGATCGCTCGTGGCCAGGTCGCCTGAGTCGACGGTGGGCGGTCCGGCAGGCGAAACGACGGCAACGCTGTCGACGGATGCTCCCGCCGGGTTCCGCGTCACCCTCGACGACTTCGACGGCCCGTTCGACCTGTTGCTGAGCCTCATCACCAAGCGTGAGCTCGACATCACCGAAGTGAGCTTGAGTGTCGTCACCGACGAGTTTCTGTCGTACCTGCGCGCTCTCGAGACCGAGAACGGTTACGGCGTCGACGAGTTGGATCAAGCGAGCGAGTTTCTCGTCGTCGCCGTGACGCTGCTCGACCTCAAGATCGCAAGCCTGCTGCCGCAGGGTGAACTCGTCGACGCCGAAGACGTCGCGTTGCTCGAAGCGCGCGACCTTCTCTTCGCTCGCCTGCTGCAGTACCGCGCCTTCAAGGAGGTGTCGGTCTGGTTCGCTGCGGGCATCGAGGCGGAGGGGCGCCGCCACCTGCGGTCGGTGCGGCTCGAAGACCAATTCCGCGAGACGACACCCGAGCTCAAGTGGACACTGAGCCTCGACGACTTTGCGGCGCTGGCGCTGCTGGCGCTCACGCCGCGCGAGATTCCGACGGTGGGGCTCGACCACCTGCATGCTCCGCTGATCTCGATTCGCGAGCAGGCCGCCCACGTCGTCGCGATGCTGCGGCAGGGCGAACCGCTGACGTTTCGCCAGCTCATCGCGGGTGCCGAGGTCAAGGGCGTCATCGTCGCCCGCTTTCTCGCACTGCTCGAGCTCTATCGCAACGCGGCCGTCGGGTTCGAGCAGCTCGAGCCGCTGGGCGAGTTGACCGTGCGCTGGACGGCCGAAAACTGGAACGATGAAAACCTCGTGAACTTGGGAGCCGACTATGGCCAGTGAGACGGCGACACAGCGCACGCCGACCGAAGAGTCGGCGGCCGTAGAGTCGTCGGCCGTGAGGGCAGCGGCCACTGATGCAGTGGCGCCGGGCATCCCGGAGCACATTGAGGTGGCGCGCGCGCTCGAAGCGATCTTCATGGTCGTCGACGAGCCGCAGAGCGTTGTCGGGCTCGCGAGCGCCGTCGGGCGTCCGGTGAAGGAGGTGCGCGCGGCGATTGCCGAGCTCGTGGCCGACTTCGATGGGCGAAACGGTGGCCCGCAGCGCGGCTTCGAACTGCGCGAGGTCGGCGGCGGGTGGCGCATCTACGTGCGCGCCTCGCTCGACGACGTCGTGCGCGAGTTTGTGCACACGCAAAGCCCCTCGAAGCTCTCGCAAGCCGCGCTCGAGACCCTCGCGGTCATCGCCTACAAGCAACCGATCAGCCGTGGTGCGATCGCGTCGATTCGCGCGGTCAACGTTGACTCGGTCGTGCGCACGCTGCTCGGTCGTGGGCTCATCACGGAAGCGTTCACCGACAGTGAGACGGGCGCGATTCACTACGAGACCACCGACCTGCTGCTCGTGCAGCTCGGCATCAACTCGCTCGATGAGCTACCGAAGATTTCGCCCTTGCTCGATGACGGCAGCGAAGGGTTTGACGATGTCCGGTAGCGAGCAGGCGGGCCGCGGGGGCGATGCGCGGGGTGGCCGCGGAGCCGGGGCGGGCCGCGATCAGCGCCCCAACCGCGACCTCGTGCCCGACGTCGTCATCGACTGGTCTGACCCATCGAGTAACCAGCGGTCGGGCGACTCGCCGACGAGCGAGCGGCTGCAGAAGGTGCTCGCCGCCGCGGGCGTCGCGAGCCGGCGCGTGAGCGAGCAGTTGATCGCGGCGGGCCGCGTCACGGTCAATGGCGAGGTCGTCAGCGAACTCGGCAGCCGCGTCGAACCGGCCAGCGATCTTGTGGCCGTCGACGGCGTCGCGATTCAACTCGACCCCACGAAGCGCTACATCATGTTCAACAAGCCGACGGGAGTCGTCAGCTCGATGGCCGACGAGGGCGGCAAGCCCGACCTCAGCACGGTCGCCGCGCAGTTCGAGGAGCGCCTCTTCAATGTCGGCCGACTCGACGCTGAGACGAGCGGGCTGCTGCTGCTCACGAACGATGGCCCCCTCGCGAACGTGCTTTCGCACCCGCGCTATGGGGTCGAGAAGACCTACATCGCCAAGGTGCGCGGCTCGGTCAATCAGCAGACTCTGCGCAAACTGAAGGAGGGCGTTGAGCTCGACGACGGCCCCATTGCCGCCGACGCGGTACGACTGCTCGGCGCACCCAGCCAGGGCCACTCGATGGTCGAGCTCACGCTGCACTCGGGCCGCAACCGCATCGTGCGGCGCATGCTCGCCGAAGTCGGCCACCCGGTCGTCGAGCTCGTACGCCGGCAGTTCGGCCCGCTGCACTTGGGCGGTCTCGGGCTCGGACAAACCCGTGAGCTGTCGGATGCCGAACGCGGCGCCCTGCTCACGATCGCCCGGGAGCACAGCGAAGCGGCGCCCGCCACACCTGCGGAGGCCCCGTCATGAACGACCGCCGCCTGACCGAACACGTGCACATCATCGGCGCGGGCCTGCTCGGGACGAGCATCGGCCTCGCTCTCGCCGAGAAGGGCGCGGTCGCCACGCTCGCCGACGTCTCGCCGACGGCCGTGCGCCTCGCGGTTGACTACGGCGCGGGTCGCCCGCTGACCGCGGATGACACACCCGGGCTCGTCGTCGTCGCCGTGCCTCCGGACGTCACGGCGTCGACGGTGGCGCAGGCGCTGCGGGAGCATCCGGAAGCCATCGTCACCGATGTCGCGAGCGTCAAGGGCAGCGTGCTCAGCGAGCTGCACGACCTCGGAGCCGATGTGAGCCGCTACCTCGGCACGCACCCCATGGCGGGGCGCGAGCGCGGTGGCCCGATCTCGGCGCGCGCTGACCTGTTTCTCGGGCGCCCGTGGGTGCTCGCCGGTCACGACGGCATCAGCTACCGCCGCGCGCGCGCGATCGAAGACCTCATTCTCGACGTCGGCGGCGTGCCGATCGAGATGAGCGTCGACGAGCACGATCGTTCGGTCGCGCTCATCAGCCATGTTCCGCAGCTCATCGCGAGCGCCATGGCCGCGCGGTTGCGCGAGGGCTCGAACGGCGCGATCTCGCTCGCGGGGCAAGGCGTGCGCGACGTGACGCGCATCGCGTCGAGCGACCCCGGGCTATGGGTGCAGATTCTGGGGGCGAACGCCGGGCCTGTCGCGGGCATCCTGACCGCCCTGCGCTCCGACATTGACGCTGTGCTCGCAGCCCTGGATGACCCGGATGCCGCGGGCTCACGCCGCGCGATCGCCGACCTCATCGGCGCGGGCAACGCCGGAGTCGCCCGGATTCCGGGCAAGCACGGCGACGACCGCCGGTTCGCGCAACTCGTCGTCATGATCGACGACACTCCTGGGCAGCTTGCGAAGCTGCTCACCGAGATCGGCGAGCTCGGCGTCAACATGGAAGACCTGCGGCTCGAGCACTCGCCCGGTGCCCCCATCGGATTCGCCGAAGTCTCGGTCGTGCCCGAAGCCGAGAAGCCCCTCATCGACGCCCTGCAATCCCGCGGCTGGCGCATCGCGGGCGCGAGCTAACGCGCGCTGACCGCCGCCCACCCCGCCCCGCCGCCCACCTGGCCCCCGAAGGAGCCCACCCCATGAGCGAGATCATCGTGGCCGTCGACGGCCCCGCCGGTAGCGGCAAGTCGAGCGTGAGCCGCGAGGCTGCCCGGCGTTTGGCCTTCGGCTACCTCGACACGGGGGCTGCCTATCGCGCGCTCGCGTGGCACTGCCTCGACGAAGGCGTTGACCTCGACGACCCTGCGGCCGTGGCCGAGCGGGTCGCCGACTTCGACTACGCCACGGGCATCGACCCCGACCGTTTCTTCGTGCGCGTCGGGGGAGAAGACATCACGACCGACATCCGCGAGCCACGCGTGAGTGCCGCCGTGAGTGCGGTCGCGCGGGTTCCGGAGGTGCGGAGCGCGTTGACGGCGATGTTCCGGGAGTTGGCGGCAGAGCATCCCGCAGCAGGCATCATCATCGAGGGTCGCGACATCACAACGGTCGTCGCACCCGAGGCCGCTGTGCGAGTGCTCTTGACGGCCACGCCAGAGGCTAGAATAGCCAGAAGGTCGGCGGAGCTGAGCGCCGTGTCGACCGAGGCGACCGCGCAGCAGCTGGCCTCGCGGGATGCCCAAGATTCCCGCGTGGTCGACTTCATGAACGCCGCCGAGGGAGTCACCACTCTCGACTCCACCGACCTCGACTTCGAGCAAACGGTGCAGGCGCTCATCACCATCGTGCGTGCGGGGGCCTGACACCAGGGTCTCGTGCGAAACACACGCTGCCTGCAGGCGGCGGAACAAGTGGGAGGATCCCATGACCGAGAACCCGAATAACCCTGACCACGGCTCCGACGACGAGTTCGACGCGCCCGAGTTTGCGAACGCCGAGGCGGCTGAGGCCGTCGCTGCGCGCCTCGCCGAACTCGACGACGATCTGGCGACGAAGCGGGCGGATGCCCTCATCGCGGGCCTCGCGGCCTACGACCTTGACGACGACGACCTCGAACTTCTTGAGGGTGCCGAGCTCGGCGAAGACGGCATCATCACGATGCCGGCCCTGCCGGTGCTAGCGATCGTCGGCCGCCCCAACGTCGGCAAGAGCGCGCTCGTCAACCGCATCATCGGCCGCCGCGAGGCCGTCGTCGAAGACACTCCCGGCGTGACCCGCGACCGTGTGACCTACAAGGCCGAGTGGAATGACCGCCGCTTCACCCTCGTCGACACCGGAGGCTGGGAGCCCGACGCCTCAGGCATCAACGCCTCCGTCGCCGCACAGGCGGAAGTCGCCGTTGAGCTGGCGGATGCTGTGCTCTTCGTCGTCGACGCCATGACCGGCCCGACCGCGACGGACGAGTTCGTCGTGAAGATGCTGCGGCGCTCGAAGAAGCCCGTCATCCTCGCGGGCAACAAAGTGGATGACGCGCGCCAGGAACCCGAGGCCGCAGCGCTCTGGGGCCTCGGCCTCGGTCAGCCCTGGCCCGTGTCGGCCCTGCACGGCCGCGGTGTGGCCGACTTGCTCGACCACGTGTTGACCGTGCTGCCCGAAGTCTCGGCCGTGGCAAAGCAAGAGTTCGGCGGGCCGCGCCGCGTGGCCCTGCTGGGTCGCCCGAACGTGGGCAAATCGAGCCTGCTCAACAAGGCTGCGCGTGAAGAGCGTGTCGTCGTCAACGAGATGGCGGGCACGACGCGCGACCCGATCGACGAGCAGATTGAGCTCGGCGGCAAGGTGTGGCGCTTCGTCGACACGGCCGGTATTCGTCGGCGTGTGCACCTGCAGCAGGGCGCTGACTTCTATGCGTCGCTGCGCACGGCCGCGGCGCTCGAAAAGGCGGAGGTTGCTGTCGTGCTCATCGACGTGACCGAGCCGATCAGCGAGCAAGACGTGCGCATCATCGACCTCGTGCTCGAGTCGGGCCGAGCCCTCGTGCTCGCGTTCAACAAGTGGGACTTGCTGGACGACGAGCGCCGCCGCTACCTCGAGCGCGAGATCGACCAAGATCTGCACCACGTGGCGTGGGCGCCGCGCGTCAACATCTCGGCGCGCACGGGTCGTCACCTCGAGAAGCTCGTGCCGGCCCTCGAGGTCGCGCTCGAGTCGTGGGACACCCGCATCGCGACCGGAAAGCTCAACGCCTTCGTGGCCGAGCTGACGGCCGCGCATCCGCACCCCGTTCGCGGAGGCAAGCAACCGCGCATCTTGTTCGCGACGCAGGCTTCCACGCGCCCGCCGACCTTCGTGCTCTTCACGACCGGATTCCTCGACCCGCAATACCGCCGCTTCATCACCCGCCGATTGCGCGAGGTCTGGGGCTTCGAAGGAACCCCCATCCAGGTCAATATGCGAGTTCGCGAGAAACGGCAGCGCTAAGCGCTGCCGGCGAAGGCCATTTCTGGCCTTCGCCCCGAACACGCCGGGCCCCGTCTTGCGCGACAGGGCAAGGGGCAGCGCCGCGCGCTGCCAGCGAAGGCCATTTCTGGCCTTCGCCCCTGTCGCGCCGTGGCCCGTCTCGGGCCGCGGACGGTCGAAAGAAGAGGCAGCGCTAGGCGCTGTCCGCGAAGGCCACTTCTGGCCTTCGCCCCTGGCTCGTCGCTCATGCAATGTGCCTCCCGAGGCACGTGCCGTGCGAGGCACACTGCTCACAGGGCACCCGTCACCTCGGCACGCAACGGCTCCGCGTTGAAGCGGTTGGCGAGGCCTCATTGCGTCAGCCGATTCCCCGAGTGAGCCGCTTTCCGCTTTAGGCTGACGGCATGCCCCCTACCGTGTCTGCCGTGTGTGTCGTGCATCAGCTAATCCCCGACGTCGGCGGCACCGACGGTGTGACGGCGATCGACAAGCGCGCCACCTCCGACCCGGTGAAGGTGGGCGAGTTCGGCTTGCGCGGCGACGTGCAAGTTGACCGTAAGCATCACGGCGGCCACGACAAGGCCGTGTACCTCTACAGCCAGTCAGATGCCGACTTCTGGCAGGTCGAGTTGGGTCGCGAACTGCATCCCGGTTGGTTCGGTGAGAACCTGCGCGTCGAGGGCCTCGACGTCAACGCCGCGCGTGTGGGCGAGCGGTGGCGCATCGGCGACGGGCCCGACGCCGTCGAGCTGGAGCTGACGATGCCACGCACACCGTGCCAGACCTTCGCCCGCTGGGTGGGCGGCAAGGATGCTCGGGGCTGGGTGAAGCGTTTCGCCGACTCGCAGCGGTTCGGGGCCTACGCTCGCGTCGTGCGCAAGGGGGTCGTACGAGTGGGGGACCCGATCACGGTCGTGAGCGTGCCCGACGGGGCCTCAACGATCGCCGGGGCGTTTCGGCCGGAGTAGCGCTCAGATGCGCCGCGCCGCCGAGAACTCGGTCAGCACGCCAGGGTGCCCGAGGGGCGTCGCGAGCACAGAGTCGGGGGCGCGCGCAGCGAGCTCAGCAAACCCGGCGGCCGCGAGCAACTCATCGTCGAGGTGCAGCAACTCGGCGTCGACGAGGGTCCATGGTTCGTGCGTGTTGCGCGCGTAGATGGTGCGGCTGAGGTGACGCTCGTGAAACCCCCACCGCGCGGTGAGGAACCTGCTGAGAGGCGTGTCTACGGCGGTGGATCCGGGACGAGCGTGAATGTGCGTCGTCGGGCGGGAGCCCGTGCGGCGGCGCGAGCGGTATTCGATCGTGCCAGCGGCGAAGGCGTCGGCGTCCGCATCCGCACCGCCCGCATTCGACCCATCTGTGGGCGTATCGCCGCGGCGCATGCTGGCGCGCATCCATTGATACGGCAGTCCGAAGAGGGCGCGGGCCGCGAGCACCGAGGGCAATTGCTCGGCGTCGAGCGAGCGAAACACGACGCCGCGGCGTCCGGCTTCGTCGATCGAATAGGTGCGCACGTTGATCTCGATGAACGTACCGAGGCCGGGCACGGGCGGCAGCGGCAGAAAAGCGTGGTCGCTCAGCACGAACGGAATCAGC
>CALRMP020000066.1:0-13539 GCA_943369205.1 Gulosibacter massiliensis
CGTACTCGCGCGCGTGGGCATCAAACCAGGAGCGAGCTGCGGCCTTGCCGAAGTGGTTGAACTACTACAACCTGGAACGGCCCCACCTCGGCATCGGGGGTCAACGACCCATCGATCGCGTCAACAACGGTCCGAGACAGAACAACTAGAGCCCGCGCTTCTCGCGCTGTGCCTGTTAGAGCCCTCGCCTCTCGCGCTGGGCTGCGCCTGTTGGAGCCCGCGCTTCTCGCGCTGGCTCACCCGCAGGCCGGAGGCCGCCAGGCGCTCGACGAGCTCGCGGCCCGTGACGGGTTCAGCGCCTTGCGCGATGAGCTCGGCACGGCGCTCTTCGGGGTAGTCGTAGTGGTCGTGATCGAACCCGCGCTCGGGGATTCCTGCACGACGCGCGAAAGCGTGCAGCTCATCGAGAGAGCTATCGCTCACGAGATGACCCCACAGGCGACCGTGGGCGGGCCACGCGGGGTCATCGATCAGCACAGCCATGATCGTGATTGTAGGCTGAGGGGTCGCGACGGCACGATTCGGGCGCGTTTGACCGGGCATCCCGCTGTCGGCTATTCTTGACCGTTGGTGTGCGCTGGGCTGTGCCCGCGACGATACCCCCAAGATTTCTCCCTCATGGCGTCATGCCTAAGGTGAGGAGTTGTCCTCGAGAGAACAAACAGAGCAAAGGTGAAACGTGGTCTACGCAGTGGTGCGCGCCGGTGGGCGGCAGGAGAAGGTCGAGGTCGGCACGATTGTCGTGCTCGATCGCGTCAAGGCGGGCGAAGACGGCACGATTCAGCTGACTCCGGTTCTGCACGTCGACGGTGACACGGTCACGACCGACGCCAAGAAGCTTGCGAAGATCACGGTGACCGCCGAGGTGCTGGGCGACCTCCGTGGCCCGAAGATCGTCATCCAGAAGTTCAAGAACAAGACCGGGTACAAGAAGCGTCAGGGTTTCCGCGCTGACCTCACTCGCGTCAAGATCACCGGCATCAAGTAAGAAGGGGCGCGAACAATGGCACACAAAAAGGGCGCATCCTCGACCCGCAACGGTCGCGACTCCAACCCTCAGTACCTCGGCGTGAAGCGCTTCGGCGGCCAGGTCGTCAAGGCGGGCGAGATCATCGTTCGTCAGCGTGGCACGCACTTCCACCCCGGTGCGAACGTCGGTCGCGGTGGCGACGACACCCTGTTCGCTCTTGCGGCGGGTTCGGTCGAGTTCGGCCAGAAGGGCGGCCGCAAGGTCGTCAACATCGTCAGCGCCTAAACACGCTGTACAGGTTTGCGCGAGGGGCGGGCTTCGGCCCGCCCCTTCGCCGTTAGCACCACCGGAAGTTGAGCACCACCGCTGTCGACAGTCCCTGGCGCGGCAGAGCAGAAGGAGGCACCATCATGGCGACATTCGTCGACCGTGTGACCCTTCACCTGCGCGCAGGGAACGGTGGCCACGGCTGCGTTTCGGTGCGTCGGGAGAAGTTCAAGCCGCTCGCCGGCCCCGACGGCGGCAATGGCGGTGACGGCGGCGACGTCGTGCTCGTCGCCGACCCGCAAGAAACCACGCTGCTGCCCTACCACCGCCGCCCGCACCGCACGAGCGACAACGGTGGCCCCGGCATGGGCGACAACCGGTCAGGCTTCACCGGCGGCCCCCTCGTGCTTCCGGTTCCCGTCGGCACGGTCGTGCGCGACGCCGACGGCACCGAGCTCGTCGACCTGAACGAACCCGGCATGCGCATCGTCGTCGCACCCGGGGGTCAGGGGGGCCTAGGCAACGCCGCCCTCGCGACCACCAAGCGCAAGGCCCCGGGCTTTGCGCTACTGGGCACCGAGGGCTGGGCGGGCGATATTCTGCTCGAGCTCAAGACGGTCGCCGATGTCGCCCTGGTCGGCTACCCGAGCGCCGGCAAGTCGAGCTTGATCGCCGCGATCTCGGCCGCGCGCCCCAAGATCGCCGACTACCCGTTCACGACGCTGCACCCCAACCTCGGCGTCGTCGAGTCGGGCGACACGCGCTTCACGGTCGCCGATGTTCCTGGCCTCATCGAGGGTGCGAGTGAAGGCAAGGGCTTAGGGCTCGAATTCTTGCGCCACGTCGAACGCTGCAGCGCGCTGCTGCACGTTCTCGACTGTGCGACTCTTGAGCCGGGCCGCGACCCCATCAGCGATCTCGACATCATCCTCACCGAACTCGCCGCCTACCCCGTGCCCGAGGGCCAGACTCCGCTGCTCGAGCGGCCGCAATTGGTCGCCCTCAACAAGGTCGATGTTCCCGAGGGCCGCGAGCTCGCCGAACTCGTGCGGCCCGAGCTCGAGTCGCGGGGCTATCGCGTCTTCGAGATCAGCGCCGTCAGTCGTGAAGGCCTACGGCCACTAACCTTCGCCATGGCAGAACTCGTCGAGGCCGATCGGGCAGCGCGGGCGGCCGAAGCGACCGTGCGCGAGCGCATCGTTCTGCGCCCGAAGCCCGTCGACACGCAAGAGTTCCGCATTCTCGTCGAAGGCGGAAGCGACGGGCCCGTCTACCGGATTCTCGGCGCGAAGCCCGAGCGCTGGGTGCAGCAGACCGACTTCCGTAACGACGAGGCGGTCGGCTACCTCGCTGACCGGCTCGCGAAGATTGGCATCGAAGAAGCACTGTTCGCCGCGGGTGCCATCGCGGGCGCGACGGTCGTCATTGGTGCGGGTGACGGCGTGATCTTCGACTGGGAGCCGACTCTCACGAGCGCCGCCGAGCTCATGACCGCGCCCCGCGGCACCGACCCGCGTCTCGACGCCGCGAACCGGCCGTCGACGAGTCAGCGCCGCCAGAGCTACCACGATCGCATGGATGCTAAGGCGGCGGCTCGCGCCGAGCTCGACGCCGAACGCGAAGCAGGAATGTGGAACGAGAAGGACAACGATGACAACTGAGCACGACGCCTCGGCAGCTCGACGCGACGCGGTGACGCGAGCGCGTCGTGTGGTGGTGAAGGTGGGGTCGTCGTCGATCAGCGGCGACAATGCCGGGCAGATCGCCCCGCTAGTTGACGCCCTTGCCGCGGCGCACGCTCGCGGCACCGAGGTCGTGCTCGTGTCGTCGGGTGCCATTGCGACGGGCATGCCCTATTTGAAGCTGGATGCTCGCCCGCTCGATCTCGCAACGCAACAGGCCGCGGCGGCCGTCGGGCAGAACGTGCTCATCTTCCGGTATCAAGAGAGCCTCGACCGCTACGGCATCGTGGCCGGGCAGGTGTTGCTCACGGCGACTGACCTCGAGCATCCAACCCCCCGCAGTAATGCGCAGCGCGCCATGGAGCGTTTGCTGGGCCTGCGCATTCTCGTGATCGTCAACGAAAACGACACGGTTGCGACGCAAGAGATTCGATTTGGCGATAACGACCGACTGGCGGGAATGGTCAGTGAGCTCGTCGCGGCTGACCTGCTCGTGCTGCTGAGCGACGTTGACGCGCTTTACACCAAGCCCCCGCACGAGCCGGGAGCAGAACGCATCGCGGTGGTCGCTCACGACGACGACCTCAGCGGCGTCGAGCTCGGCTCGATCGGCTCGGCCGGTGTCGGCACCGGGGGAGCGGGCACGAAAATCGCGGCCGCCAAGCTCGCTGTCGCGCAGGGCATTCCCGTCGTTCTCACCTCGGCGGCGCTCGTCGGTGAGGCGCTGCGGGGCGACGAGGTCGGAACCTGGTTCGAAGCCGCGCCCGTAGAATAAGCGGATGATCGACGCGCAGCTGACGGCAGCCAAGACGGCCTCGCGAGAGCTGTCAACGCTCACGACGGCAGCCAAGAATGAGGCGCTCGAGGCGATCGCGGCGGCGCTTGAGCTCGCGATCGACGACATCGTCACGGCGAACGCCGACGATCTCGAACGCGGGGCCGCGGCCGGTCTGTCGGCGGGTCTGCTCGACCGACTGCGGCTCGACGATGCGCGCGTGCGCGCCCTCGCCGCGGCCGTGCGTGACGTCATCGCACTACCCGACCCGGTCGGCTCGGTCGTGCGCGGGTCGCGCTTGCCCAACGGCATTGCGCTGAGCCAAGTACGCGTTCCTTTTGGTGTTGTCGGAGCGATTTACGAAGCGCGGCCGAACGTCACGGTCGACATTGCCGCCCTCGCCCTCAAGAGTGGCAATGCCGTCGTGCTCCGCGGCGGCAGCGCAGCTGAGAGTTCGAACCGCGTGCTCGTGGCGACGCTGCAAGGCGCGCTCGAATCGTGCGGTCTGCCGCGCGACGCCGTGCAGACGATTGACCCGCATGGCCGCGAAGGAGCCACCGCCCTCATGCGCGCGCGCGGCTTCGTCGATGTGCTGATTCCGCGCGGTAGCGCTGAGCTGATCCAGACGGTCGTGCGCGAGTCAACGGTGCCCGTCATCGAGACGGGTGCAGGCGTCGTGCACATCTACCTCGATGCGAGTGCCGACGAGACGATCGCCGTCGACATCGTCCACAACGCCAAGGTGCAGCGGCCGAGCGTGTGCAACGCCGTCGAGACGGTGCTCGTGCACCGTGACGCCGCGCCGCGGATGCTGCCACCGGTCATCGAGGCCCTGCGGGCATCCGGAGTCATCATTCGCGGTGACGAGCGCGCCCGCGCGATCGATTCAACGCTCGAGCCGGCAACGGAGGTCGACTTCGCGACGGAGCACATGTCGCTCGAGCTGTCGATCGCGATTGTCGATGATCTGGATGCTGCGCTCGAGCACATCCGCCTCTATTCGACGCAGCACACCGAGTCGATCATCACGCGCGACATGGCGAACGCCGAGCGCTTTCTCGCTGAAGTCGATTCGGCCGTTGTCATGGTGAACGCGTCCACGCGATTCAGTGATGGCGGTGAGTTCGGGTTCGGCGCCGAAGTCGGCATCTCGACTCAGAAACTGCACGCGCGCGGGCCGATGGGTCTTCCCGAGCTGACGAGCACGAAGTGGATCGTTCGCGGCAATGGGCAAGTGCGCGGGTGATCCGCGATAGATTGGTGTCGATCATGATCCTCGACCTCGGGAGTTCCGCATGCTGACGACGCTGGCCAGCGCCATCCTTGCCTCTGAAGAAGAGCTCGCACCGCTCGTTGCTCCCCCGCTCGTGATTGCCGGCGTGGCCGCACTGTTCTTCATCATGCTTGGCCTCGTCACCTTCGCCTACCGCGAAGTCGCGAACCGCCACAGCCACAAGGCGAAGTCGAACAGCCACGGCGGGCACGACGCAGGTCACTGAGACCGGCTGACGCCGAACCTCACCCACTCCTCATGACGACCGTCGCGCACCGCAAGCGCATCGGCATCATGGGTGGCACGTTCGACCCGATTCACCACGGGCACCTCGTCGCCGGTAGCGAAGTGGGGCAGGCATTCGACCTCGATGAGGTCATCTTTGTGCCCACCGGCGAGCCGTACCAAAAGTCGGGGGTAACCCACAGCGAGCACCGCTATCTCATGACGGTCATCGCCACGGCATCGAACCCGCGGTTCCGCGTGAGCCGGGTGGATATCGATCGCGACGGGCCGACGTACACCATCGATACGCTGCGCGATCTTCGGGCTGAGCATCCGGATGCCGATTTGTTCTTCATCTCGGGTGCCGATGCCATTGCCCAGATTCTCGACTGGAAGGACGCGGACGAGCTCTGGAAACTCGCGCATTTCGTCGCCGTCAGTCGGCCCGGACACGCCCTCAGCATTAGTGCATTGCCGCACAGCGACGTAAGCTTGCTCGAGATTCCCGCGCTGGCTATTTCGTCTACCGACTGCCGCAACCGTGTCGAGCAGGGCTCTCCGGTCTGGTACCTGGTTCCCGACGGAGTGGTGCAGTACATCGCCAAGCATCAGTTGTACCGGAGCCCCCCATCATGACCAGCCCGCACGATCAGCCGTTAAGCCGCCGCGCGGCCCGGCAAGCCGAGCACGCTGAGCCCGGGGCTGCCGACGCGTTCGCGCAACCGCCGGGTGTCGATCGGGCGGGGTCGCTGCAGTTCACCGGAGCACCCTCGTCGGTTCCGTCTTCGTCGCCGAGCGATATTGACTACCGCACCCACATTCGTCCGCGCGTGCCTCACTACGACGAGCGCGTCGAGCCCGTTCAACCGATCATCGTGCAGCCCGTGTCGGCTCCGCCGCTCGCGCCGCCCGCGGCACCGACGTCCGGCTCAGAACGCGTACGGCGGCGTGACTTCCGGCCGCCTGTTGCCGCCGACGCCGGTGAAGTGCCCGTCGCGCCCGCGATGTATGACGCACCGCTCGACTATCGCACCCAGCTCGCGCAACAGCCGGCCGAGCCGGTAGCTCCCCTTCTCGTGAGCGACCCGCCGCCACAGCACCACGTGATCGCCCCTGTTGACCACTCACCGGTCTCCAACGCCCCCGTCGAGCAAACGCTGTCACGCCGCGAGCTGCGAGAGATGCGCGCCGCTCTCGCCGAGCCCGACACCGAGGCGACGATCGACCCGCGAACGACCACCGAGCACCTCTTGGCGGCGTACCCGGCACCGACACCCGACTACCGGCAAGCCCCGACGATGCCGCCGCCCGCACCACCACTGGTCGAGCCCGTCGTCACCCTGCCGCCGGTCGACACGCGCCTTCCCGCGCCGGTCGTCACGCTTCCCCCCGTCGACACTCGTCCTGCCGCGCCGGTGGCTCCGACACCGGCGCCTGTCCAGCCGGCGAGCAGAGTGCCCAGTGCAGCGACACCGTCGACGGGGTCACACTGGTCGGTGGGCATCCATGACGATGAAGACCCCTTCGAGAACACGTTCAGTCGCGAAGTCGGCTCAGCCACCAGTCTGAACACCAACGCCCTGATTCTTCCTGAAATGCCGACGGGGAGCATCGCTGGCCCTGTCGCAGGCACCGGCGAGATTATCCTCACCGGAATGATCGAAGTCTCGCCCCTGGTGTCGTCGACGGGGGCCGTGCCAACCCTGCACGACAGCCCCGATATCGATGACTTGTTCGACATGAACGATCGTGACATCGCGGCCCCCGACTCCGCCCCGGTCAGCGCCCTCAAGGCCATCAGCAGTCACACTGCTTCGCACACCGTCAGGACCGGCAAGAGCTCGAACAGCAACACGGTCACGACGATCCTCGTTGCGTCGACGGTCGTCATGGCGGTCGTCGCAATCGGCCTCTTCGTCGTTGCAGCGGCCAACGGGCTATTCTGAGTGCTTCTCCCGCTCGTATTCGTCGAAGGAAACTGTGACCGCCACTGATCGCGCTATCGCTCTCACCCAGATCGCCGCACGCGCGGCCGACTCCAAGCAGGGCGATGACCTGGTCGCACTCGACGTGTCGGGGCCTTTGCCGCTGACCGACGTCTTCTTGCTCGTGACGGGTCGCAACGAACGCAATGTTCAGGCAATCGCGGCCGAGGTTGAAGATCGCATGATCGAAGCAGGCGCAAAGCCTCTTCGCCGCGAGGGCCGCGCCGAAGGCCGCTGGATTCTGCTCGATTTCGGTGACGTGATTGTGCACGTCTTCCACGAAGAAGAGCGCCTGTTCTACTCGCTCGAGCGGCTGTGGAAAGACTGCCCGGTTGTGCCGCTCGAGCTCCCGGCCGAATCCTCCGCGGGCGAGACCAGCGCCTAACCAGCGGCCGGCCGCCGAATTGGTCGGCAGAGGCGCGGTGTACTACTCTGGGTGAGTTGTGACCGGCTGCAGAGCCGCGTCAGTACGGGCCTGTGGCGCAGCTGGTAGCGCACCTGCATGGCATGCAGGGGGTCAGGGGTTCGAGTCCCCTCAGGTCCACACACGATCAGAATCCCGGTCTCGGCCGGGATTCGTCGTATCCGGCGCCTGCTGACCCGATTGGCGGGGCGGCGCGCCGGCAGATCGTCGCCCTGGTGCGACGGTCTCGGTTCGAGAGGATCTTCTCGTGAGCCTCACTCAGGCCGCCGGCGCGGTTAACCCCGCCGCCCGCATGCACGCCATCACCGATGAGACGACGCAGATCGTCGACATGGTGCTCGAATACGCGCGCCGTCGCATTTTGAGCGACGACACTCCGCTCGACAAACCCTTCACGCCGGCCGAGCTTCGTCGGCTTGCCGGCGGCAGTATCAGCGACGAGGGTATGGGAGCGCGGCGCGCGCTCTCGTTGTTCGAGAATGTTCTCGCTCCGTCGTGCATCACGACCGAGCATCCCCGCTATCTCTCCTTCATTCCGTCGGCTCCCTCGAAGGCGGCGACCGCCTTCGACCTCATCGTGTCGGCGACGGCGGTGTACGGCGGTTCGTGGCTCGAGGGTTCGGGTGCCGTCTACGCCGAGAACGAGGTTCTCGCATGGCTCGCGACGGAATTCGGTCTGCCGGCCGAAGCCGGGGGAGTCTTTGTACAGGGCGGCACGATCGGCAACCTCTCAGCGCTCGTTGCGGCGCGCGATCATGCCGACCGCGTGCGTCGTGACGCCGGCCGCCCGCGCCCCGAGCGCTGGGTCGTCGTGTGCAGTTCTGAAGCGCATTCGTCGATCGCGAGCGCTGCGCGAGTCATGGACATCGATGTTGTTTCGATTCCCGTCGGCGACAGCGGAATGCTGCACGGTGAGCAGGTGCGACCAGCACTCGTGGAGCACGGCGAGGCAGTCATCGCCGTCGTCGCGACAGGTGGCTCGACCAACTTCGGCATCGTCGACGACATCGCCTCCATCGCCGCGCTGAAAGACGCCCACGACTTCTGGCTGCACATTGATGGCGCCTACGGACTCGCCGCGGCACTGAGCGACCGTGCCCGGCCACGGTTTAGCGGCATCGAGCGAGCCGACTCGCTCATCGTTGACCCGCACAAGTGGCTGTTCACACCCTTCGACTCGTGTGCCCTGATCTACCGAGACCCCGAGATCGCGCGCGTCGCGCACACGCAGCACGCGGAGTACTTGGATGCCCTCACCGAGTCGACCGAGTGGAACCCGTCTGACTACTCGGTGCAGTTGACCCGGCGGGCGCGCGGGCTGCCGTTGTGGTTCTCATTGGCCACATTCGGTGTGCAGTCGTACCGAGACGCCATTGGTGTGTCGATCGATCTGGCTCACTCCGTTGCCGATGAGATCAGGGCACGCGAGCACGTGCGCCTTGTGCGTGATCCCCAGTTGTCCGTCGTCGTATTCGAGCGAGTCGGCTGGGAGCCGGGCGACTACGCGCACTGGTCGAATCGTCTGCTCGATGACCAGCACGCGTTCGTTGTGCCGAGTTCGCACGCGGGCCGCACGAACGCACGCTTTGCGATCGTGAACCCGCGCACGACGCTTGACGATCTGACGAGCATCCTCGATTCGATGGCAGGCTAGCGACACGACTCAGCTAGCGAGTCATCGTCTGCACGGTCTCGCGGATAATCCGTTGCGTTTCGTACATTCGGCTGAGTTGCGCCTCGAGGGCTCGCTGTTGGTTCAAGAGAACGCGCAGTTGGCACGCGCTGCGCTCCTGCGCCGTTGCAGCCCGCGCGCACGATCGAGCCTCTGCTGACTCGACCGGAGGTGCGGCAACTGCGAGGCCAAGGCCGAGAGTCGCTGCCACAATGGCGCTGGCAATCAACTTCTTCACGATGATTCCTTTCGCAGAGGTTCAAAACGAGAGAAGCCTAGTTTCGATGCGATCGCGGATCGGATGTCTATCCACATGGCACGGCGCTCATCATGCGCGCCGTCACTGCGGTGTGGGCGGGCACGCTTGAGCGCGACTCGACCGATTCTCTGTCGCCGGGTCGTAACGTAGCCCCATGACCGACTCAACCGACCCGCTCGAGAGCGCTTTGCGCACCCACACCGACTATGGCGTTGAAAAGCTTGAGGAGGCCGACCTCGCGGCCGACCCGATCGCGCAGTTCACTGCCTGGCTTGCGGAAGCAGCCGATCGCGAGGTTTACGAGCCCAACGCGATGGTGCTCGGAACGATCGACCCCGATGGTGCGCCGTCGGTTCGCACGGTGCTGTTGCGCGGGGTCGACGATCGCGGATTCGAGTTCTACACCGACTACACCTCGCGCAAGGGCCGTGCGTTGCTGGCCCACCCCGCCGTGTCAGCCGTCTTCCCGTGGTACACCCTGCATCGCCAGGTGATTGTGTTCGGAGACGCGCATCAGGTTGACGTCGGAGACTCTGACGCCTACTTCGCCGCACGACCCCGAGGCGCCCAGGTCGCCGCGTGGTCGAGCGACCAGTCGCAGCCGATCGATTCTCGTGCGGCTCTGGAACAGAAGGTTCGGGATGCTGACGCGCAGTTCGCCGATGCGCCCGAGATTCCGCGCCCCGAGCGCTGGGGTGGATTCCGCATTCGCCCGCGGCGCATCGAGTTCTGGCAGGGCCGAACCTCACGGTTGCACGATCGCCTGGTGTTCGTTCGGGAGGCCGATGGCGCGTGGCGCGTCGAGCGCCTGCAGCCGTGAGGCAGCGGCGGAATAGTTGCGACTCGCGGCGCGTTAGGGCATTCGATACAAACGCATAGAATCGCGAACGAGCACACGGGAGAGACACCATGGCGATTAGCGCCCCGAATGACCTTGAGCTGGGCATCGACACCTTCGGTGATGTCACGAGCGACGACGACGGCCACCCGTTGCCCTTTGGGCAGGTGATTCGCAATGTCGTCGAAGAGGGAGTGCTTGCCGATCGGGTCGGCATCGATGCCATCACGATCGGCGAACACCACCGCGATGACTTCGCCGTCTCGGCACCCGACATCGTCTTGGCCGCGATCGCTGCCCGCACCGAGCGCATCCGCGTCGGCAGCGGGGTGACCGTCTTGAGCTCCGATGACCCGATTCGTGTCTTCCAGCGGTTTGCGACGATCGAGGCGATCTCGAACGGCCGCGCCGACATCATCATGGGTCGCGGCTCGTTCACCGAGTCGTTCCCGCTCTTCGGCTATGCGCTTTCCGACTACCAGACGCTGTTCGAAGAGAAACTCAACCTCTTCGCCGAAGTGCGCAAAGAGCAGCCCGTGACCTGGCAGGGCACAACCCGCGCCCCCTTGGTCGATCAGATGGTGTACCCGACGACTGAGAATGGTGCTGTGCGGACGTGGGTCGGCGTGGGCGGCAGCCCCGAGTCCGTCGTGCGCGCTGCGAACTACGGCTTTCCGCTCATGCTGGCGATCATCGGCGGACAGGCCGAACGATTCGCGCCGTTCGTTGAGCTCTATCACCGAGCACTCACTCAACTCGACAAGCCGTGGCAACCCGTTGGGGTGCACTCGCCCGGGTACGTGGCCGAAACGGATGAGCAAGCCATGGAAGACCTGTGGCCGGCCTACGAGCTCATGTTCGGCCGCATCGGGCGCGAACGCGGGTGGGGCCCGACCACCTACGAGCACTTCCGCTCAGAGGTCGAGCACGGTGCCCTCTATGTCGGCTCGCCCGAGACCGTTGCCCGGAAGATCGCGCACACAGTGTCGGTTCTCGGCATCCAGCGCTTTGACCTGAAGTACAGCACAGGTCCGCTCGGCCACGAGAAGCTCATGCGCACTATCGAGCTGTATGGCAACGAGGTCATTCCGCGCGTGCGCGAACTGCTCGCCGAACGACTCGTGCCCGCCAGCGCTTAAGGCGCGACGGGCACGAGAGAGGCTCGCTCGGCGGTTGCCGAGCCGGCAGGGCTTAGGGGGCGGTGACGACCGGGAGCCTGGTCACGCCGGCGGCGTTCGCAACGCTGCCGGCGTCGATCATGTCGGTGAAGCCGAGACCCGTCATGCGGTCGATGGCCTGACTCGAGCGGTTTCCGCTGCGGCAGTACACGACATAGCTGCCGTCAGGGTCCAGAGCGGAGATGCGGGCGTCGAAGTCCGCAGACTGAACGTCGATGTTGACGGCCCCGTCGAGGTGTCCCTCGGCGAACTCGGCAGGCGTGCGGACATCGATAATCACGGTTCCCGCGTCAAGCGCTACGGGGTCGGCCGGAGCCGCGCAGGCCGAGACCCCGAGGGCTAGGCCAAGGGCAAGGCTGATCGAGAGCAGAATGCGTCGCATGAGGGTCCTTTGTGGTCGAGGGAACACCAGTGTATCAGATACCCCCAGGGGTATATCAACCTGAACAGGCCTCCCCCGGCAAGGGCCGTGGTTGACTGACCCCATGCCTCCCAGCACGCTTGATCGACGCGCAGTGCTCATCGCGATCTTCGCGGCCTTTGTCGCATTTCTCGACGGGTCAATCGTCACGGTCGCCCTACCGGCCATCACTGACGAACTCGGCGGAGGACTTCCCGTGCAGCAGTGGGTCGTCGACGCCTACCTCATCACGCTCGGTGCGCTGATTCTGCTGGCGGGTTCGCTGTCTGACCTGCTCGGTCGAGTCGCCGTGCTGCGCATCGGGCTCATCGGGTTCGGCATCGCGTCGATTGCGTGCGGGCTCGCGCCCACGGCGGAACTGTTGATTGCGGCGCGCGCACTGCAGGGCGTCGCGGGCGCCCTGCTTGTACCCAGTTCGCTCGCTCTCATCATGGCGACTCACCGCGGTGCCGCTCAGTCGCGGGCGATCGGACTGTGGACAGCCTGGACCTCTGCGGCGTTCATCGTGGGGCCGCTTCTCGGCGGTCTGCTCACCGACCTGATCAGTTGGCGGTGGGTGTTCTTCATCAACGTGATCCCGATCGTCGTGACGATGCTGCTCCTCGCCCCGTTGCGCAATGAGCCAGCCGCCGTCCGCGTGCCCATCGACGGCTGGGGTGCCGCTCTCGGTGCACTCGGCCTGGGCGGGGTGGTGTTCGGCCTCATCGAGCAGGCGAACTACGGGTGGGACTCACCGATCGTTGTGGCTCCCGTGCTGATCGGAACCCTGAGCCTTATTGGCTTCGTGGTTCGGCAAGCCACTGCGCGGCATCCGATGATGCCGCTGTCGCTCTTTCGCAATCGCAACTTCGCGATCGGAAACCTCGCCACGGTGGCGATTTATGCCGCGCTCTCGCTGTCGACTCTCGTGATCGTGCTGTTTCTGCAGCAAGTCGCCGGGCTATCGGCGACCGCATCGGGGC
The DNA here is from genome assembly GCA_943369205.1 of Gulosibacter massiliensis. Classification (GTDB taxonomy): domain Bacteria; phylum Actinomycetota; class Actinomycetes; order Actinomycetales; family Microbacteriaceae; genus Microcella; species Microcella massiliensis_A. The sequence continues at coordinate 12,932 of CALRMP020000066.1, forward strand.
TTGTCATGCTTCCCGTGACGATCATGCTCATTGCCTTTTCGTCGCTCTTTGGCACCTTGGCCGGGCGCTTCGGGTCGCGGTGGTTCATGACTGCCGGGCCGCTCATTGCGGCGCTGGGTCTGGTGCTGCTGCTGGCGATCGACAACCCCTTCGACTTCGTCTCGCAGGCACTCGCGGGGGTTGTGCTCCTGGGGCTCGGCCTGGCCGTTACCGTCGCACCCCTGACCTCGGCGGTGCTCGGAGCGATTGAGCCGGCTCGGTCGGGGATCGCGTCAGCGGTCAACAATGCTGCTTCTCGTATCTCGGGGCTCGTGGCGATTGCCCTGTTGGGGGCCGTCGTGGGAACGGTGGTCGACACCGCCTGGCTCGATCGAGCACTGCTGCTGTGCGCGGGGCTCTTGACGATCGGCGCCGTCATCTCGGGCGTCGGGATTCGTCGAAGTGTGGTGCCCGCCGTCGACTAGGTGTAGTTCCTCGGGACGTTGTGAACGTATGAGGTGAGCGAAGACCTCCGGAACGATGTGGGTTACCACACTCACCATCGCAACCGGAGGTCTTCGTGTCTCACGCTAACGCCCTGCTCACCTCGAGGAGCAGGTTGAACTTGG
>CALRMP020000067.1:0-13484 GCA_943369205.1 Gulosibacter massiliensis
TGCGGAGTCGTCGGCGGCGACTTGAGCGTGTCGAGCGTGCTGACCATTGCGGTCACGGGGTTCGGCGACCTCGACGACCGCGAGCCCGTGACACGCGCCGGCGCGCGGCCGGGCGACTGGGTCGCGGTCTCCGGCTCGTTGGGGCTTGCGGCCGAGGGGCTGCGCCTTCTGTTCGAGCGTGCGGTCGATGCGACGGGGGCTCCGGATGCCGCGGCCGCGGTGCGGCTGCGCGCCGAGCATCCCGTGCCCATCGCCGCCCAGCTCACGCCGCACCCGCCGATCGCGGACGGCGTGGCCGCCGCCCTCGGCGGAGCCTCTGCCATGCTCGACCTCAGCGACGGACTCGCGCTCGACGCTCGCCGCATCGCCCGCGCGAGCGGGGTCTCGCTCGATCTCGACAGCGCACAGGTGCGCGAGGTCGCGCTCGCACACGGGCTCGACCCGGCTGCGCCCAGCGCGCTCGCGCTCACCGGGGGAGAAGACCACTCACTGCTGGCAACCTTCCCGCCCGATGTGGCCCCGCCCGTGGATGCTCTTCCCGGAGGCTTTCGCATCATCGGCCGAGTCGTCGCGGCCGACCGTCACGGGCCCGCGTTGCTCGTCGACGGCCGCGTCTTCGACGAGCGTGGTGGGTGGGACCCCTTTGCCGAGTGGAGCGGGCAGGGCGGTTAGTAATTATGTACAACTAATCGTGTCAGTTGTACAATAAGCACATGAACCCCCTCAGCGTCGCTGGCGCCCGCAAGCAGTTCTCCGAGGTCATCGATCGCTCGAAGACGGAGGCCGTGTTCATCGAGCGTCGAGGGCAGCGCGCCGCGGTTGTCATCAGCCCCGAGCAATACGAGCGCATGCTCGACGCACTCGAAGACGCCGAAGACATCGCGGCGTTCGACGAGGCGATGGAAGAAGAGGGGCCGAACATCCCCTGGGCACAGGTCAAGGCCGACCTCGGCTGGGTGTGAGCTATCGCATCGAGCTGCGGCCTGCGGCCGTTCGAGCGCTCAAGAACATCGATCACCGCGACCGCGACCGCATTCGCGGGGCGATCGCGCTCCTCGGCGACGACTCGAGGCCACCGGCCGCGAAACCTCTGCGCGGGCGACCCGCCTGGCGTGTGCGCGTCGGCGACTATCGCATCAGCTACACAATCGACGACGGCGTGCTGCTGGTCGTCGTGGTGACGCTTGGTCACTGCCGCGCCGTTTAAGAGCGCTGAGCGGCATGCGTGCGCGAGCAGTTCGCGGTGGACGTCTCTTCCGCCCGCTGAGTTTGTTCGTTGGCGCGGAGCAGCGCGAGGCGTCCGCGCCGCCGTAGGACTGATTGTAAGGTCGCGTGGCGCGTGCGGGCACCGTTGACGAAGAGCGCACATTTTGACGCGAAGCGAAAGGCGTGCGGGGCACCCTGAGGTGTTCGTAGACGGAAGCGCACGAGGCGTCGTCGGACGAGCGCTGCCCGAAGCGTGATACGTTGCGTACATGTCCCCTATCTCTGACGTCCACAAAACAGATCATCGACGTCAGAGGAGCGCCCGAAACGCGTCGCTCTTTCGCCTCCGTCGTCTGGCCGCCGGAGCGGCGGCGATAGTTGCATCTGTTCTCGTCGCAACCGCTGCACCAGCCTCGAACAGTGCCACTGCGGCCGTCGTCGACAGAGTTGAGAGCGTGCAAAGCACTGTCTTCCCCGTTCGCCCCGCGTCCATCTTCTCGACGCCAACGCCATCAATCGTGAGCTTCACGCCCGAGATCATGAGCCAGGTTTCCCAAGTGAGAGTTGCGGGAACCCGCTTGCGATCGTTCTCGCGCGACGACTTCGCCGAGATCATGGTCGGCCGCAATCCGTCCAACGTTCCACGGACGGACGGAGGCATTCCGGGGGTGTGGCCCAAGGGCGTAGCCATCCCGTTCACGTTGAGTTACGACGGGGACACGCGGGTCGCCACCACCACGATCTCCCTGCCGGCGGCGCCCCCGGTGACGATCACCAACACGATCAGCGGGGGCCCCGATTCCGACCTCGCGGGCCCAGGGGCGCTCGTCAACGTGGCGCGTATCTTCGTTCAAGTGCAGGCGGCGCCAGCCACGACCAGCCCGACGGCTGCGTCAGTTAGTTTGAGCAATCTTATGGTGAACGGCTCGGCCTTTACCGGGTCCATCGATCTCGCATCCACGTCAGCCTCGGGCGGTGCGCCCACTGTCAGTTCACAACATCTGCTCGTGGGCTTCGCGCCGAGCACATCGCTCGACATCTCGGGAACAATGCTGTTGACGGGTTCCTTCGTTAACTCGCAGGAGGCGAGTCGCGTCGATATCAGACTCGGTTCTGACGCCCCGCCCGAGGTGACCATTTCCTCTCCGCCCGCTGAGCTCGAGCTCGACACCGAGTACCCGATCACCGCGACGATGGTCGACACGCTTCTCGATCCGGACCCGTCTCTTGACTACACAGTGCCGTCGGGTTGCTCACTGAGCGATGCGATCACCTCTCTCGAAACGACCGGCGGGCTCACCACCTACACGGAGACACGTTCATTGAGCTGTGCGACGCCTGGTGGCTCTCGAGTGATCACCGTCGCTGGCGCTGATCCATATTCGTCCGCGCAGACAGCGAGCACCGACGAGTTTGGCGTCCCTGCGCCAGAGGTGAGCCCGTCGCCGTCGCCATCGCCAGAGCTCGCGGAATCCGGGGCCGACTCGACGGTCACCGGAACGGCCGCGCTACTCGCCGTGCTGCTCTTGGTCGCTGGTGGTGCGGCGGTCGCCGTGCGCCGCGGCTACTCAGTGCGACGCTCCAACCAGTAGACCGCGGTCTCGCCGTAGCGCGAGAGCTTGTCGAGCGTGAGCCCGGCAGGCCAGGCCGGAGCCGGGGTGCGTGATGAGCGCTCGAGCGCGACGACAGCATCCGGAGCCAATCGCGGCACGAGACCCTCGAGCACATGGTCGAGTTCGAGCCCGCCCACCTCGTAGGGCGGGTCGATGAAGACGAGGTCGAAGGTGTCGAGCGCCGACGAGAGATACGACGTCGCGGGCTTGCCGATGATGCGGATGCTCGGCCGCTCGCCGCGACCCGCCCGACCCGTCACGAGCGCGGCATTGGCCTTGCACACCTGAACCGCCGCGTACGACTTCTCAACGAGTACAGCCGAGGCGGCGCCGCGGCTGATCGCTTCGAGCGCGAGGGCTCCCGAGCCGGCGTAAAGGTCGAGCACGCGCATCCCGTCAATTGCGTCGCGGGCCTCGAGCGCGCTGAACATCGCCTCGCGCACGCGGTCGCTCGTGGGGCGCGTGCCGGCGCTCGGCACCTTGAGCGTCAGCGAGCCCGCGAACCCGGAGATGATGCGTGTCACGGCACTAACGCTAGTCGGCGCGAGCACCCCGCCTTCTCCTCGCGCGAGCGGGCATCGCACAGGAGGCAACGCGTGTTTCTCGCCATCGATCTGTCCCATATACGCGAGCGGCCGGGGCTGTGTCGCAATATGGGACCGATGGATGCCCTTCATACACGCAGGCCCCGCCGCAGCGAAGGTATCGCGGCGAACCTGCCGCCGCGCCAGGTCGTCAGTCACCGCGAGTAGCGTTGAACCCGTGACCAGCCCACTCGACGCCAAGCTGAGCTCGGCGCTGGGCGATCGCAGCGCGAATGCGCTGAAGAAGGCGTTCGGGATGCTCACCGTCGGTGACCTGCTCACCCACTATCCCCGGCGCTACGCCCGGCGCGGCGAGCTCACCGCCCTGAGCGAATTGCGCGTCGATGAGTCGGTGACGATTGTCGCCGAGGTCATTGAGGTCGTCGAGCGGTCGATGCGGCAGCGTAAGGGCAGCATTCTCGAAGTGCGCATCACTGATGGGCACGGCATTCTCGTGCTCACCTTCTTCAACCAGGCGTGGCGCAAGAACGACTTGAAGCCAGGCGCGCGGGGCATCTTCGCCGGCAAGGTCGGTGAGTACCGCGGCACGCGCCAGCTGGCGCACCCCGACTATGAGCTGTTCGAGGCGGGCGACGAGCGCGACTCGGGGCCCGAGGCGAAGAAGTGGGCGATGATGCCCATTCCGATCTACCCGGCGACCTCGACCGTCGCCAGTTGGCAGATCGCAAAAGCCCTCGGCGTCGTGCTCGACACGCTGCCGGTGCTCGATGACCCGGTACCGGCTGAAGTGCGAACGTCGCTGCGCTCTCCCGACGACGAGACTCCCGAGTTGCTCGACCTCACGACGGCCTACCGGTTCATTCACCGGCCCGAGAATGACGGCCAGTGGCGCCGCGCGCGCGACACGCTTCGCTTTCACGAAGCGTTTGTGCTGCAGGCCGCGCTGCTGCAACGACGCGCTGCCCTGCGCGAGCAGCCCGCGACCCCCCGCACGCCCGGTGCGGAGCTCGCGGGTTTCGACGCTGAGCTGCCCTTCACCTTGACCGACGACCAGCAATTGGTCGGTGACGAGATCGCGCGGGATCTCGCGGCGGCCGTGCCGATGAACCGGCTGCTGCAGGGTGAGGTCGGCTCGGGCAAGACGCTCGTCGCGGTGCGGGCCATGCTCGCGGTCGCGGAAAGCGGCGGGCAGAGCGCACTGCTGGCTCCGACGGAGGTGCTCGCAGCGCAGCACCTCCGAAGTATCGTGCAGACTCTCGGCCCCGATCGCGCGGCGCGGTTGCGGCCCGTGCTCCTCACGGGGCAACTGCCGATGGCTGAGCGGCGCAAGGCGTTGTTGGCGATCGCGAGTGGAGCATCCCGAATCGTCATCGGCACTCACGCGCTCTTGGGCGACCAGGTGCAGTTTGCCGACCTCGGCCTCGTCGTCGTCGACGAACAGCACCGGTTCGGCGTCGAGCAGCGCGAGAGCCTGCGCCGCAAGGGTGCCCGGCCGCCGCACGTGCTCGTGTTGACGGCGACGCCAATTCCGCGCACGGTTGCCATGACGGTCTTCGGCGACCTCGACATCTCGACGATCGCGATGCTGCCCGCGGGTCGCACGCCGATCGTGAGCCACGTCGTGCCGCTCGCCGATAAGCCCGGGTGGTGGAATCGCATCTGGGAACGTCTCGGTGAAGAGCTCGCCCAGGGCCGGCAAGGCTTCGTCGTCGTGCCCGCGATCGACCCCGCGGCGCGCGAAGACGACCCGGACGCGCTCGCTGACGACCCGACCGATGGCTCCGCCGACGATGTGGATGCTGTGGCTCGCCCGCCCGCGACTGTCGCCGAGTTGACGCCCCTGCTGCAATCGCACCCCGCGCTCGCGGGGCGGCGAGTCGAGCCGCTGCACGGCCGCATGGCGACCGACGAGAAAGACGCCACGATGCAAGCCTTCGCGCGCGGCGAGATTGACGTGCTCGTCGCGACCACCGTCATCGAGGTCGGCGTCGATGTGCCCAACGCCTCGACCATGGTCGTCGTCGACGCTGATCGGTTCGGCGTGAGCCAGTTGCACCAACTGCGCGGCCGCGTGGGGCGCGGCGGCGTGCCCGGGCTCTGCCTTTTCGTGACCGCCGCGGTGCCCGAGAGTTTGGCGCGCGAGCGCGTCGAGGCGGTCGCCTCGACGCTCGACGGCTTCGAACTCGCGGCCATCGACCTCGAACTGCGGCGCGAGGGTGATGTGCTCGGCGCGACCCAGAGCGGCGGACGCTCGAGCTTGAAGCTGTTGCGGGTGGCCACCGACGGCGACCTCATTCTCGCGGCGCGCGAGGCCGCGGCCGGGGTGCTCGAGGGGGATCCAGCACTGAGCGGGCATCCGGCGCTCAAAGCCGCTCTCGATCGTCGCCTCGATGACGCGGCCCGTGCCTATCTCGACATGAACTGAGTCGTGACGACCGAGTCGAGCGCGCTCGATTTCGTGGCGCGCGAGTCGCGGGGCAGGATAAGCGTGTGAGGGTCATTTCGTACAACTTGCGCAAGCACGCGGCTCGGGGCGAGCTCGAGAAGCTCGTCGCGACCCACAACCCCAACCTGCTGTGTCTTCAGGAGGTTGACACTGACGACCTGCCGCGCGAGCTCGGAGCACTCACGCTCGCCGACGCGACGCGACTCAATCGGCTGGGGCTGGCGATCTTCTACAACCGCGAGCGTTTCGAAGCGTTGAGCACGAAGGCCTTCGCCTTGAAGCGCTCGTTGCACGACGTCATCGCCAAGCCGGCGCACGAGCGGCTGCTCGGCAGCCACCTGATTGATCGCGTGTACGACCGCGAACTCGTCATCGGCTGCTTCCACGCAGCCCCTCTGACGGCACTCAACTCGCTGCGCCGCACCCAGATTCGCGCGGCGCACGTGGCCCTCGAAAGTTTCGGCCCCACGCTGCCCACCCTCATGGTGGGCGACTTCAACTACCCCATCTTCAAAGACCATTTGTCGACGAGCGTGCAAGAGACCGGGCACGAGGTGACGTTGAGCGACGCGCGCACCTACACGCGCTACAAGTTCTTTCGCGGGCACTTCGACTTCGCCACCTCGATCGGCCTCGACATCACCAAGGTCACGACTCTGCCGCAGGGGCAATCTGACCACTTGCCGATCTTGGTCACGGCGAAGTACGCCGCGCCGGTCGGTGTGAGCGCAGCTGCGCTTGTCGGTGACGACGAAACACCCCTGTGATCTGCGATCAGTAGGCTGATCGCATGAGCACCATCGCCGTTGTTCCTGGGTCTTTCGACCCCGTCACCCTTGGGCATCTCGACGTCATCGAGCGTGCAGCGGGCATCTTCGACGAGGTACACGTCGTTGTCGTGCATAACCCCGCGAAAGAGGCGATGCTGCCGATCGCGCAACGAGTTGCCCTCATCGAACAGGCCGTCGCCGATCGGGCCCTGCCCGACAGCATCGTCGTGACGAGTTGGAGTGTCGGGTTGCTCGTCGACTACTGCGCTGACGTCGGTGCACGCGTGCTCGTCAAGGGCGTGCGCAGCCAGGTCGACGTGGCGTACGAGACTCCCATGGCCATCGTCAACCGCAACCTCGCCGGAGTCGAGACGATTTTCATGCTGCCCGATCCCGCGCACGCGCACGTCTCGAGCTCGCTCGTGAGGCAGGTATCAGCCCTCGGAGGCGACGTGGCCCCCTACGTTCCGCGTGCGGTCGCCGAATACCTCAACACCGTCACACGCGATTAGGCGCTCGCAACAATCGCGGTCACAAGCCGCTGAGGCCGTTGCCGACGAGCACGACGCCGACGAAGAGCAGAATCGCGCCCAGCATCGCCGAGTTGTGCCTGACCAACCAATCCCGAATGCGCTCGAGTCCGCCGTGGACGCGCTCGCCCGCGATCAGGAAGGCGATCACCGGAGCACCAAGCGAAATCGATGCGACCGCAAGAAACACCCCGAGAGCGACGAGCGCTTGAGCGCCGGCGAGGCCCGCTGAACTCGCGGCGACCCCCGAGCCAAAGGCCAAGATGATGTTCTTTGGCTTCGTGGCGGCCAACACCAGGCCGAGCGCGAACGATCGCAGGGCCGAGAGGTTGTCGACGTGGGACATCCAGCCCGGCAGGATCAGTTCGTCGTCGGCTCCCGGTCGACGACGCCACTGGTGTGCAGCGAGGGCAATGCTGATGATGCCGAGAACAATGAGAGCGATCGGGCCGACGACACCCCGGCCGCCCCCGCCGGCGGGCACGAGCCCGGCCAGCAAGAAGCCCGAGATTCCCATGATGGCGACGCCTGCCGCCCAGCCGAGAACGAACCCGATGCTGGTTGCTCGAGGGTAGCTCGACAGCAACATGACGACCACGGCAACAATGCCGAACGGGCTGAACGCGATGGCGATCGCGAGCGGCAAGGTCTCGCCGATGACTCCCAGCACGCGTGTTTGTCCGCTCTCCTCGAGGCTTAGGCCCCCAGCGTACCGAGCGCTTTGCCGATCAGGAGCACGCCGACGAGCAACAAGATGACTCCGACGACCGCGGAGTTGTTGCGCACCATCCAGTCGCGAAGCTGGTCGAGTGCCGCGCTGATGCGATCGAGCATGACAAGCGACAGGATCACGGGAACCATGATCGGAATCGACGCCGCGATCGCGACGACCACGAGAACGAGCGCGGCTTCACCGCCCGAGATCGCAGTCGCTTCGACGCTGACGCCCAGTCCGATGCTCAACACAAGGTTTTTGGGCTTGATGCCGCCGAAGAACCCGCCGAGCGTGAACGCAGACCGTGCGGTGATGCCCTCTACCTTGGCGATCCATCCCGGCAATTCGAGCTCGTCGCCCGGCTGGGGGCGCGAGCGCCACTGCCGTATCGCGAGAGCAATCGCGACCACACCGAGTGCGATGAGCAGGTAGGGAGCCGAGATGGACACGTCATCGTCGCTGTGGGGGAGCACGGAAGCCAGCAGGAAGGCCGCCGCCGACACCGCCGCCACCGAGGCAATGAAGCCCAGCAGAAATGCGAAGCTTGCTGCTCGCGGTTTCGCCGACAGCAGCATGAGCACGACCGAGGCGATCGCGAGCGGGCTCAGTGCGATGGCGACCGCGAGCGGCAGAACCGCGCCGATGGCGTCCAGCATGGAGAGCCTCCTTCGGTCACGGAACGACAGCGTGTGCGCGAACGCGCGAGCACCTCACAGTGAACACCAGTGATCACCGCGGCACCAGTAGCTAGTCTGGCCCACATGGGTGCATGGGGTTCCGGAGCGTTCGAGAATGACGCCGCGGTGGATGCCGTCGACGAACTCGTCGACGGAACTTTCTCGTTCGATGAGTTGCGCGACCTCATGAGCGTGCCCTATCTGGAAGAGCCGGGCGGGTCGATCGCCCTGGCGCTCACTGAGGTGGCGCTCACCGCGCTCGGGCGCATTGATCCTCCCGCCGCGCTTGATGAGGTCGACGTTCGACTGCTCTCATCTCAGCTCGACGGGCAGACCTACGAGCTGATCCTGGCTGCTGGCGAGCGGGCGGTCAGCGCGGACGGTTCTGAACTGTATGAGCTGTGGGACGAGGCAGGAGAAGACGACCTGCGCGAGTGGCTCACGGCCAGCCTCACGTCGATCGAGGCGCTCCGCGTGGCGATCAGCGAATAGCAAAGAATTCAGTCTTTGGATTCTGGATACAGAATGTAGGATGGATGGCATGACTCTCCCGTTGACCCTTGGCTACAAAGCCTCCGCTGAACAGTTCGACCCGCGCGAGCTCGTCGAGATCGCTGTCGCGGCCGAAGCGCACGGCATGCAGTCGGTCGCGGTGAGCGACCACTTCCAGCCGTGGCGCCACACCGGCGGGCATGCTCCGTTCTCGCTGACGTGGATGTCGGCGGTGGGCGAGCGGACCTCGAGCATCCGTATCGGAACCTCGGTCATGACCCCGACCTTCCGCTACAACCCGGCCGTCTTGGCGCAGGCCTTCGCGTCGATGGGCGTCATGTACCCAGACCGCATCTTCCTCGGTGTCGGAACGGGGGAGGCGCTCAACGAAGTGGCTACGGGCTTCAAGGGCGCTGGCGAGCAGGAGTGGCCCGAGTTCAAGGAGCGCTTCGGGCGCTTGCGCGAGTCGATCGAGCTCATGCGCCAGCTCTGGAGCGAAGACCGCGTCAACTACCGCGGTCAGTACTACTCGACGCACGACGCCTCGATCTACGACCGCCCCGAGCGCCCCGTGCCGATCTATGTCGCGGCGGGAGGCCCGTTCGTTGCCAAGTTCGCGGGCAAAGTCGGCGACGGCTTCATCTGCACGTCGGGTAAGGGCGTCGAGCTCTACACCGAGCAGCTGATTCCCGCCGTGATGGAGGGCATCGAGCAAGCGGGCAAGAGCCCCGACGACGTCGACCGCATGATCGAGATCAAGCTCTCGTACGACACCGATTACGACGTCGCGCTCAACAACACGCGGTTCTGGTCGCCGCTCTCGCTCTCGGCCGAGCAGAAGCACGACATCACCGACCCCATGGAGATGGAAGCGGCGGCGGATGCTCTGCCGATCGAGCAGATCGCGAAGCGCTGGATCGTCGGCAACGACCCCGACGCCGTCGTAGCCGAGATCGGCAAGTACATCGACTGGGGCATGAACCACTTGGTGTTCCACGCGCCCGGGCACGATCAGCGACGCTTCTTGGAGCTCTTCGAGCGCGACATCGCGCCTCGGCTTCGGGCGCGCGCCTAGCACGTTCGGAACGCCGTCGAGGAAGCTCCGCTGCCGTCGCGATCGCCGACGATTTCTGAGCAAACTCTTTTTCTTTTCTGCTTGACTCTCTCCCTGGTTGAGGGTTTGACACTGGGAGAGTCATGTTCACTATCGGAGACTTCGCCACGTTCACGCACGTGTCGGTCGCTGCTTTGCGCCTCTGGGATGCGCGCGGACTCTTGCGGCCCGCGCACGTTGACGAGCGCACCGGCTACCGCTACTACCGCGCAGAGCAGGTGACTGCCGTGCAACGGATTGAGGCCTACAAGCAATTGGGCTTCACGCTTGCGCAAGTGGGCGGCTTGATGCTCGACCCTCCGTCAGCTGACCAATTGGCGGGCATGCTCGCCTTGCGGCGCGCTGAAGCGATGGCCGAGCAAGAGCGCACCACGCAGCGTCTGGCGGCGATCGAGGCGAGGCTCCGGATTCTCGAAAGGTTCGACCCCATGTCACCCTCCTACGACATCACCCGCACGACGGCACCTGCCGTGCGCCTCGCTGCGATCGCGCGCCACCTCGACGCCAACGATGATGAGCCCGACCGCTTGTTCATGGCGTTCGGCGAGCTATTCGGCGAGCTGGCCGAGCGCCTCGCGATCGCCGGCGTCACGCCGATCGGACCCGCATGGAGCCTCTACGAGCGCTCGGACGACTCGGGCATCACCATCCACGCCGCGCTGCCCGTCGCGCCGGGCGCGACCGTCTCTGACGGCGTCATTGAGATCATCGACCGACCCGACACCGATGTCGTCTCGACCATTCACCTGGGCGACGTCGCACAGATGGGCGCGGCCTACGCGGCTCTCATGGAGTGGCTCGAGGCGAACGGGCTCGCACCCGCGGGAGGCTCGGCCGAAATCTCGCTCGTCTGGCAACCCGAGAACCCGACCGCCAACGTCACCGAGCTTCAGCTCGCAATCGCACCCTAGGAGGTTCACCGATGGCCATGACCCCGCGGCAGAAGTTCGCCCGCTATGCCGAGCCGACGACGACCAAGCTTGATAAGGGCTTTGCCGGAGTTCCGGCGGGCGCTCTTCTGCACATCTCGACACCCGCCGCGCTCGATGCCCGTATCCGAGCGATTCCGCCCGGCGAGACCCTCAGCCTGGTCGACTTGCGACGCGAGTTCGCCGAGGTGAACGACGCCGACGCGACCTGCCCTGTGACGACCTCGATGTATGTACGCATCGTTGCCGACGTGGCCTTGCTCGATCTCGAGGAGGGCGCGTCAGTCGACGAGATCACGCCGTTCTGGCGCGTGGTTGAGCCCGATGGCCCGATCGCCAAGCGCATCGAAGGCGCCCGCGATTTCATTGTCGACCGGCGGAGAGCCGAAGGCATCGGCTGATCGGGAGAGACCCCCTGGTAGCCTGGAAGACGGTCTCGGCCCGCACAACGGCTGCCGCGACGTACCAGGGGGTCTCACACTCATGCCCAAGCATCGTCACCGTTCCACGCGCCCGACCTATCGGCGACACTCCTGGTCGGCGACCCGCACCGTCTTCGCGTCGATCATGACCGGCCTCGTGCTCATGGCGACGCTCGGGTTCTCGACGCCGACGCGTGACGAACTCTTTGCTGCGTACATCGACGACAACGCACAGCCACTTGTCGTGGCGGCGGTGGATGCTCTGCCGCTCGCCGAGCGCCACGACTTCGATGCCACTCCCGGGTATGAGACGTTCATCGCCGGTGGCACGAATCACGACTGGGCGAAGCTCGTGTTGCTCATGGGCGGGTTTCCGCTCACCGAATCGAACGTCACCGTGGTAACGCGGTGGATGCGGCAAGAGAACTATGTCGATGCGTGGTGGACCCGCAACAACCCGCTCAACAACGGTTGGGGTTCTGGCGGTGGTGGCGGCACGGGGCGCTATTCGACACTCGTCGATGCCGCAGAAAACGCTGCCGAGGCGCTCAACACCCTCGGTCGGTACAGCGAGATTGTGGCGACCCTTCGTGCCTCGGCGCCCACCGACGAGGTGGAACGGGCGATCTGGTTCTCGGGCTGGGCAACCGGCATGTACAACAACGGTGCCCATTGGTCATACGCCGACGTGCCGGTCGTGACCGCGCCTCCGAGCGCCTGGGGCCGATAGCCGCCAGGCGCCCGGTTCACGCCGGCCATCGCTCGCGTTACCGCGGCGGCAGCATCGTGAGCAACTGACGTTGCTCGTGTCGTGTGCGACGCTCTGCTGCGAGCTCGTGCGTCACTCGTCGGGCCTGACTCTCTCGAGAGTCGAGCTCGCGAGGGCGACGACTCCACGCCACCAGGGCGACACCCAGCCGCAGGGCGAGGCGATCAATGAGGCCGACGCGACGCGCGCGAACGCGGGCCGGGCGCGGCGGACTCGGCGGGTGCTGGTGCTGACGACCCGGATGGGCCGTCGTCATCGTGCTGTTCATCGAAGGGGTTTCCTTACTGCAAAGGGGGCACGGTTGTGCCTCCCGCTCGAGAGCTCCGCTCGTGGCGGAGCCGGGGAGACGGCGTGCGCAGGCGCAGGCACCGTCGGGAGCTCTGCGCGGGCAACCTCGATCAGGCGCAGTCGTCAGAGCTGTGGCGGATTCGAACGAGTTCGAATCGGGCTTCGAGAGCGTCGCCACCGGCAGAGCGCGGGCGGCGAGAGATGCGCTACCCGGTCAGTCGGTGAGGTCGCCGACGAAGCCGGCGGTGGTGGGAATCATTCCCTGGGTGATGGTGATCAACACGCTCGGTCTCCTTTCGTCGTAGTGGCGCTCAGTGAACCTAGCGCGCGTGACGACCGAGATGCAACGAGCGAAACCCGGCGTATCGCGACCGATGCCGTTTCGTTACAGTGGCCGCATGACTCAAGCCACGTCTCCCACAGTCGACCCGCGCCGCCCCGGCGGGGTCACGTTCATCGGAATCCTCGCCTACATCGGCGGGATCGTCGACATCATCGGCGGTTCGATGTTGCTCGTTCTCGTGACGGGCGCCGCGATCGTGCAGAACCCCGTGCCCGGTGGTCTCTTCACGGCGATCACGATCATCGTCGTCGGAATCGTGGTTGTCGCCGTTTCGGGCGGGCTTCTGCGCGGAAGCAACCTCTCACGCCTGATCTTCACGGGCGTGCGTGTGGTCTCGATCGTGACGCAGATCATCGCTCTGACCTCGGGCGGCATTGCCTTGTTCGCGGGCATCGTAAGCGTGCTGATCTCGGTGATCGTGCTCAGCTGGCTTTGGACTCCGCGGGCCAACGCCTACTTCGCCCTGGAGCGCGTCACGCGCTAGCTGTTCTGACCTAGACCGTTGTTGACATAGCGAGAGACCTCCGGGTCGAGTGGAGCTGTTGAAAGTTCTCTCTCGAGCGGAGGTCTCTCGTGTCTCACCGTAATGCCCGGCTGACGCCGGCTGGCAGGTTCATCATGGTTC
>CALRMP020000068.1:0-13313 GCA_943369205.1 Gulosibacter massiliensis
GAGGTGTCGCAAGTAGTACGAACTGCGGCGGCTAGGCGGCGGGGGCCGGCGAGCGCGGACGGCGGCGGGGCCAGCGAGCGCGGACGGCGGCGGGGGCCAGCGAGCGCTGGATGCGGGGCTCGCCTTAGAGCGCGACCGCGGTGCGCACACCCAACGGCGTGGGCACGAGCAGCGCCCCGCCCGCGGGCGACTCAAGCCCGGCGAACTCCCGCTCGAGAGTGTCGCGGCCTTCGCTGAAGTGCGTCCACTGGTCGACGTGCAGCCCGACGACGCGGCGCGCGCCGAGCGTGAGGGCGGCGGCGCGCGCGTCCGCCGCCGTGAGGGTGAGGGCGGCGTCGATCGCGGGAACGCGGGCGGCTCCGGCGAACAGGAGCGCAGCATCCACCGCGCCGAAGCGGGCCGCGATCGCCTCGACGACCGCGACCTCCGAGTTGTCGCCCGAGACGTAGACGGTGGGGTGGCCCGGCGCCGTGAGCAGAAAGCCGCACACCGGTCCGAGCCGCTCGGCCCACTCGTCGGGGCCGTGTTGCGCGGGCAGCGCGACGAGCCGAGCCCCGGCCGGAGCATGCGACGCGACCGCCGGGCCGACGGCGCTCGGGTCGTCAAGCGCGCGCTGCGCGAAGTCGGCGAGCCCGATCACGCGGGCCGTGCCGCCGCGCGCGGCGAGGTCGTCAGCCCCCGCGGGGGTCGTCACGACGAGCGGCAGGGTGAGCGCGAGGTCGCGGCCGGTGTGGTCGAGGTTGTCTTCGTGGTGGTGGTGCGAGACAAGGGCCGCGTCGATGCGGCCCAGGGCGCTGAACGCCACGGCGGGGCCAGCTGTCTTTTCGAGGTCGTCGGGGTCGGGGCCGTAGCGCTGCGGCTCGTCGAAGGTCGGGTCAAGCAGCAGGCGCAGCCCCGCCCACTCGAGCAACGCAGTGGGGCCGCCGATGACCGTGACGGCGATGGATGCTGCGCTCCCGTTCATGCCACCGACCCTACTCCGCCCGTTCCGAGCGCCGCCGGTGGTGGCGCTACCCCGCGACCCGCGGCAGCCAGGTCGCGACCGCGCCCGAGTGCCCCGCCACGAACACGGCGTAGATCGTGTACGCCGCCCACGCGATGGAGAGCACCGTCACCACGACCCGCGCGGCGAACATCGCGCGCGGGCGAGGTGCGCCCGTCGCCCGGCGGCGCGCGTCGAGCAGATCGACGACCGCCCACGCTGCGCCGATCAGCAACAGCACGCCCGCGATGAGCGGCACGGTCTCGCCCGCAGCGACGTGCACACTCGGTTCGCCGACGCGCTCGGCGAGGGCCTCGCCCGACTCGGCGGCGATCCAGGCCGAGAGTGCTCCCGCGGCGAGTGCGGCAACGACGCCCCAGCGCACGAGCGCCGGAACCCGCGGCAGCAGCGCGACCACGATGAGGGCGAGTGCGGCAGCGGGAAGCACGACCACCGCCGCGTGCACGATGAGCGGGTGCACCGGCAGGCCGCCGATGAGGTCGAAAGGGCCCCCGACGTCACGGGTGAACGACGCGGCGACGATGGATGCTGCACTCAGGGTCATGGTGCGACCCTAGCCCCGCATCCCGTCGCCGCGGCAGAGTTCAGCGCAGTTGCTTCTTGGCCGAAATGACGCCGGTGTCGAAGCCCATGAGGTGGAGGCCGCCGTGAAAGCGCGCGTGCTCGACCTTGATGCAGCGGTCCATGACGACGGTTAAGCCTTTCGACTCGCCGTAGATGGCGGCCTCTTCGTTCCAGATGCCGAGCTGCACCCACACGGTCTTCGCGCCGATGGCGAGCACGTCGTCGATGACCGCGGGAATGTCGCTGCCCTTGCGAAAGACGTCGACGATGTCGGGCACTTCGGGCAGTGACGCTAGGTCGGGGTAGGCGGGCTGGCCCAAGATCTCGGTCGCGTTGGGGTTGACGAAGTACACTCGGTAGTCGCTCGACTGCTGCAGGTAGGTGCCCACGAAGTACGAACTGCGCGCGGGGTTCGGCGAGGCGCCGACGATCGCGATGCTCTTCGCGCGGCGCAGAATGGCGAGCCGCTCTTTCGCTGACGGCCCGACCCAGGTGCGCTGCGACTTCAGCAGTTTCGCCAGCGGGGAGCTTGCCGGAATATCGCAGGTGAGCCCGTTGGCGAGCGTGACGGTTGCGGTTGCTTCTACCATGTCAGATTTTCTCCCTTCAGCGCCGACCGTCGGGACGGCGGTCGGCGCTGGCGTCGCGGCGAAGGCCAGAAATGGCCTTCGCTCTATTGCTCCAGCGCGCGCGCAAGCGCCTGGTCGAGGTCGTAGATGATGTCGTCGGCGTCTTCGATGCCCACCGAGAGGCGCACGAGGCCGGGATGCACGCCGCCGTCGACGAGCTGCTGCTCAGTGAGCTGCGCGTGCGTCGTTGAGGCGGGGTGGATGATGAGCGTCTTGGCGTCGCCGATGTTGGCGAGGTGGCTCGCGAGGTTCACGTTTTCGATGAGGCCCTGGCCGACAGCGCGGCCGCCCTTGACGACGAAGCCGAACACCGAACTCGGGCCGAGCGGCAGGTACTGGGCCGCCCGCGCGTGGTGGCGGTGCGAGGGCAGGCCGGCCCAGTTGACGGTTTCGATGCGCGGGTCGGCCTCGAGCCACTCGGCGACGCGGCGCGCGTTGTCGACGTGCGCTTGCATGCGGTACGGCAAGGTCTCGACGCCCTGAGCAAGCAAGAACGCCGAGTGCGGAGCGAGAGCCGGGCCGATGTCGCGCAGCTGCTCGGCGCGCAGGCGGGTGAGGAAGGCATACTCGCCGAAGTTGCCGTACCAGGTGAGGCCGCCGTAGTGGGCGACGGTCTCTTCGAAGAGCGGAAAGTTGTGGTTCGACCAGTCGAAGCGCCCCGACTCGACGACGACGCCACCGAGGGTCGTGCCGTGCCCGCCCAAGAACTTCGTGGCCGAGTGCACGACGACGTCGGCACCCCACTCGATCGGGCGACACAGGTAGGGCGTTGCGATCGTCGAGTCGATGATGAGCGGCAGGTTCGCGGCGTGGGCCACGTCGGCGAGCCCGGCGATGTCGGCGATGTCACCGCTCGGGTTCGCGATCGTCTCAGCAAAGACGAGCTTGGTGCGGCCCGGGATGATCGCCGCGGCGTAATCGGCGGGGTCATCGCTCGCGACGAAGGTCGTCTCGACCCCAAACCGGCGCAGGGTCACATCGAGTTGCGTGACCGAGCCGCCGTAGAGGTTCGACGACGCAACGATGTGGTCGCCCGCACCCGCGAGCGACGCGAAGGTGACGAACTGCGCGCTCAGGCCGCTGGCAGTGGCCACCGCTCCGAGTCCGCCCTCGAGGCTTGCCACGCGCTCTTCGAAGCTCGCGACCGTGGGGTTCGCGAGCCGGGAGTAGATGTTGCCGTACTTCTGCAGCGCGAACCGTGCAGCGGCATCCTCTGTCGAATCGAACACAAACGCGCTCGACTGGTAGATCGGCAGGGCGCGGGCGCCCGTCGCCGAGTCGGGAACATTGCCGGCGTGCACGGCGCGCGTGCGGAAGCCATAGTCGCGGTCGGCCATGCTGTCAGGCTAATCGGCGGCGCGCGCTCGCGCCGAGACGCACGTTACGGGGCGTAACCTTCGCGCGGCGGATGCCGGGGCCGCACTTCTCCCCCTCGCGACGGAGGCACGGCCGCCGACACTCCGTTTATCGTGATGCCATGACGATGGATGCTCCCACTTCGCCCACTCCTTCGCCCCAAGCGCCGACTGCGCGGGCCGACCGCGCTATGGCCCCTGACGTCGCCCGCGGTCTCGTGCTGCTCGGCATCGCGGTGGCGAACGTGCCCTTCTTCTTGTACGGCCGCGAGCTCGGCATTCTGCTCAAGCCCATCACGGATGCGCCCGCCGACCCGTGGGTCAACGCCCTGGTCGCGACGCTCGCCGACAACCGCAGCTACCCGCTGTTCGCGCTGCTCTTCGGCTATGGCATGACGCAGTTGCTGACGCGCGAGTCGGCCCGCGGAACCTCCTGGCGCGACGCACGGTGGCTGCTCGTGCGGCGCAACCTGTGGCTCATCGCGTTCGGGGCTGCACACGGTGTGCTGCTGTTCTTTGGCGACATTCTCGGCACCTATGGTCTGCTCGGTCTCGCGCTCGTGCTGCTGATTCGCGCGTCGGGGCGCACACTCGCCATCGTCGGGTGGCTGTCGTTCGGCTTCTTGATTCTCGTCGGAGCACTTGAAGGCCTGAGCGGCTTGCTGTCGCAGTTCGGTGGAGGTACCGCCGTGCCGAGCGCGGCGCTGTTCAACTCAGCCGGAGCCGAGAGCTTCGGCCTCGCGGTGCTCGCACGATTGGGCGAATGGACGGTCGGCATGCTCTCCGTACCCTTCGGCGGCCTGGGCCTGCTCGCCCCGATGATTCTCGGCATGTGGGCAGCCCGTCGTCGCATTCTCGAAGAGCCGTGGAAGCACCGCCGCGCACTCGGGCTCACCGCTGGCATCGGCCTGCCGATCTCGGTGCTCGGCGCTTTGCCGATCGCTCTCGCGCTGCTCGGGGTCATCGAGTTGAGCCCGATCGCCGAGCCCTTCGCGGCCATGCTGCACGCTGCCACCGGCGCGGTCGGTGGAGCCGCCTATGTGGCCATCATCGCGTTGCTCGTCGCCGGGCAGCCGTCGGGCCGTGAACTCGGCAGCCCCACGGCGAAGCCGCGAGGGCCGATCTCGCGAGGCTTGGCAGCGCTTGGCCAACGATCGCTCACGGGCTACTTGCTGCAGTCAGTCGTCTTCGTGATCGTCTTCGCGCCCTACACGTTCGGGCTCGGAGCCACCGCGAGCGTCGCCGTCGCCACCCAGGTCGCCGTGCTCACGTGGCTCGGCACCCTCATTCTCGCGAACGTGCTGGCGGCGCTCGACCGGCCGGGAGCCGCCGAGTGGCTGCTGCGCCGGGCGGTATACGGGCGGCGCCGGTAGGCGGCGCCCGACCGTGGGCTCTGCGGGCGGCGGAGGTAGGCGGCGCCCCCTCCCATGCACTCCGCGGTTCACGCGGCGTGCCTGTGCGCTGAGCCGCCGCGGTTCACGCGCCTAGATCCACGACGGTAGCCAGTAGTGCAGCTGGATGAATGGGATGTCGACCGGCACGCCTGTCCACAGCGGAATGAAGAACGCACTGATCGCGATGACGATCATCAGAAACACGACAATGATCGTGCCACCGAGAGCGCGGCGTGGCGCGGGTGCATCGGGCGCGCCGAGCACGAAGCCGAGCACGATCGTGAGGGCGAGCAGCAAGAACGGCGTGATGACGATCGTGTAGAAGAAGAACGTGGTGCGCTCGGGGTAGAACAGCCACGGTAGCCAGCCCGCGGCAACTCCGGTCAGAACAACGGCGATGGCCCAGCCGCTCACGGGGAGGGGCGTGCTGCTGCCGGCTCGCATCCGTCGCACCAGACACACGATGAGAATCACGATGATGGCGATGACGGCGGCGACCGAGGCCCACCAGATGAGCGGGTTCGGAATGCCGGTGATGGCTTCGGCCGTGCCGTTCTCGAGGTCGGAGTAATGCATGTAGGTCGGGCGCAGCAAGAGCGGCCAGCCGAGGGCGGGTGCCTCGTAGTTGTGATCGCTGGAGAGTGCAACGTGGTAGCCGTAGATGGCCGTCTGGTAGGTCCACCAGTTCTGCAGCACGTCGGGCAGATTGCCCAGGATGCCCGGCAACCGATTCTCGTCGGTCACGACTCGATCGCGTCCGTAGCCACCGGTCGTCGTGAACCAGCCCCACCAGGTGAGCAGGTGCGCGGCCGCCGCTGCCGGGATCATGAGCACGAACGAGACCGGAGCTTGCTTGAGCAGGGTGCCGCTCGCCCAGAGGCTCACTCCGGCACGCCGACGGTCGACGGCGTCGGCCGCGACGCTCAGCACGGCGAAGGCCGCGAGCAGGTAGAGCGCGTTCCACTTGACGCCCGTGGCGAGCCCGAAGGTGAGTCCGGCCGCGACGAGCCAGGGCCGACTGAACAGGGCGGGCCCCCAGTCGGTGGGCCGAGGGGGGTCACTGGAGCCGCGCCGGTGGAGCCATTCGGTGAGGCGCTGGTGAGCATCCCGTCGATCAAGAACGATGAAGACGACCGCGAGCACGATCAGCAGCGCGAGCACGCCATCGAGTAGGGCGACCCGGCTCATCACGATGGCGTTGCCGTCGACCGCGACGAGCAAGCCCGCGATGCTGGTGAGCACGAGGCGCCCCAGCAGCAGGTGCGCGAGCAGCATGACGAGCCCGACGAGGGCGATGCCGGCAAGCGCGGTGCCGAGGCGCCAGCCGGCAGGGTTCTCGGGGCCGAGCAACGCGAGACCGATCGCGATGATCCACTTGCCGAGGGGCGGGTGCACCACGAAGGCGGCGAGCGGGTCGGGGCTGCCGGGCGTGCCGGCCGCCCACAGCTCGTCGGCGCCGTCGGGCCAGCGCCCTTCGTAGCCGAGTTGCCGCAGCGACTCGGCGTCTTTCACGTAGTAGGTCTCGTCGAAGACGAGCTCGCCCGGTTGCTCAAGCCCGATGAGGCGCGTCGCGGCGGCGATGCCGAGCACGGCCGCCGGCAGGGCGAGCTGGAGCGCCAATCGACGGCGGGCGGCGGCCCGCGTTTCGGGCGGGGGCGTGGGCGCGACGTGGGCTCCCTCGTGGTGCGCTCTCTCGCTGTGCTCGCCGTGGGGGTTGTGCTGATGGCCGTCGTGCGGGTGCCCATCGTGCTCGATCGCCGCGTGTTGGTGAGCGCCGTGCGGGTGCGCGCCGGTCGCGTCGGACGCGCCCGAGTCTGGCCCCGTCGACTTCGCTCCCGTCACCCGTTCATCGTAGCCGCGCGACTGCGAGCGCTGATGAGCCTGCTGACAGCCTCCGTGCACGGTGCAACCGGTGGGAGGATGAGCGCATGATCCTGCTCGCGGCCACGCCCATTGGCAATCTCGGCGACGCGAGCCGGCGGCTGATCGAGGCGCTCGAGTCGACGACGATCGTCGTGGCCGAAGACACCCGCACGGCCGTGCACCTCATGCGCGCGCTGGGAGTCGAGAACCGACCGCAGTTGATGCCCCTGCACGAACACAACGAGCGCGAGAAGTCGGCCGAGCTCGTTGAGCTCGCGCGCGAGACCGACGTGCTCGTGCTCACCGACGCGGGCATGCCGGGCATCAGCGACCCCGGGTTCGTGCTCGTCGAGGCCGCCATCGCTGCGGGGGTGCCGGTGTCGGCGATCCCCGGCCCGAGCGCGGTTCTGACCGCTCTCGTGTTGAGCGGGCTACCGACCGATCGCTTCGTCTTCGAGGGGTTCTTGCCGCGCAAGGGCAGGGCGGCCGCGCTTCGCGCCCTGGCCAGCGAGCCGCGCACGATCGTGGTCTTCGAGGCCCCGCACCGCATTGCCGCGGCGCTCGCCGATGCGCGTGATGCGATGGGCCCGGATCGCCGCGCCGCGGTGTGCCGCGAGCTCACCAAGAAGTTCGAAGAGGTCGCGCGCGGAACGCTCGCCGAACTCGCTGACCGCTTCGCCGAGGGCGCGCGCGGAGAAATCGTGCTCGTCATTGAGGGGGCCCCAGCGCGATCGGGCGATCTGCCGACGGCGGTCGCCGAAGTCGCGTCGCGCGTCGATGCCGGAGAGCGCTTGAAGGATGCCGCTGCCGAGGTCGCCGCCGCAACCGGGCTCGGCACGCGCGAGCTCTACGAGGCCGCGCTCGCGGCGCGCCGCAGAGACTGACTCAGTCGCAGCTGTCGCGCAGGTCGAGCGTGACCGGCGCAGGCCGGTTGGTGCCGTCGACCGTGAGCACGAGGCCGCCGACGCGGCCGTCGGCGGAGCCGGTGCGCGCAACTTCAACGCCGACGAACGCGGCCTCACCGGGTTCGATCGCGCCGAGGTCGAGGTCGACGCCTCCCACACTCTCGCGGCCGCCGTCGATGAAGCGCACGGAGGTGGTGCGAGCATCCTCGTCGATCGCCACGAAGCGGTCGATGACCTCGACCCCCGTCGAATCGGTGAGTTCGATCGTCTCAACGACAAGAGCGGTGCCGGCCGTGTTGGTGACGCCGATGATGATCGTGCCGGAGTCGCCGTCGAGGCAGCCGGAGAGTTCGGCGGCGGCATCGCCGGGGCCTCCACTGCAGCCGGTGAGCGCAGCAATGGCACCAACGGCGACGAGCGTGGCACGGAGTCGAAGCGAAAGAGTCATCGAGATCACGCTACGCGATGGGCGCTCTGCCGTGCTGCGGGAATCTCAGCTGCGCGTGCTGGGCAGTGCTACGGTCTCGACGTGGACGACCGCGACCCCGATGCGTTGCTTGAGCCCCTGAGGCTCGCGATCTATCGACACTTTGCCGACACCGGCAGGGCACCGAGCCGCGAAGCATTGTCTCGTGAGCTCGCGACGCGGCCCGACGAGCTCGATGACGCGATGTCGGCGCTCGCCGCCGCGCGGCTCGTGGTGCTCGACGACGATGGCGACATTGTCATGGCGCATCCCTTCGCGAGCCGCAGTTTCGGCTTCAGCGTCATGGGCAGCCACACGCTCTACTGGGGCGGTTGCGCGTGGGACGCGTTCGCGATTCCGCACCTGGTGACGCATGAGCCGCGCGTGCTGATCGCCACCACGTGTCCGACGTGCGACCGAGCACTCGCCTGGGTGGTTGACCGTCAGTCGCCGCCTGCGGGCGACGAGCTCGTGCGATTCGCGACGCCCGCCGCGCGCGCCTGGGACAACGTCGTCGCGACGTGCGAAAAGCAGCAGATCTTTTGCTCGCGCGAGTGCATCGATCGCCAGCTCGCCGCCTACCAGGAGGACGAAGGCACGGTCTTCGACCTCGCGACGCTGTGGCGCCTCGCGCAAGGGTGGTACGCGGGTCGGCTCGACCCTGGCTACCAGCGGCGCGAGCCGTCGGCGGCCGCAACGTACTTCCGCGACGCGGGAGTGCCGTCGTCGTTCTGGTCGTAGCGAACGGCTAGTGCCCGCTCGCCCTGCAGTGGGTCCAGGGCGGCACGAAACCGACGACGGAGTTCACCGCGCTCGTGGCCGAGAACCAGCCGTCGTCGTACTTGACGCGCATGCCCTTGATGCCGGCGTAGTCGGTGAAGTCGAGCGCGCGCAATGTCACGATGAGCTCTGCTGACGCGCCGCCGGGAATGGTCACACCCGCGTACGGGAGGCGGTCGTTGAACAGCGGGCGCTGTTCGACGCTCAGTTCACCGCCGGGAGAGTACCCGAAGGTTGTGTAGGGCGACGGAGTGAGAACGATCGAGACATCGGTGATTTCGGCATTGATCAGTTCGAGAGCGCGCACCTCACGCAGAATCACGTTGCGTGGTGAGCTGTTGACCATCGTCATTCCGACCAAGGCGACATACCCTTCGCGGGAGGTGTCGGCGGTCGTCACGGTCGCGAAACACCGATCAGTGAGGTCTCCGTAGACCTCTACGGCGGGCTCGCCGACGCACCCACCGAGGGCGACTGCGACAGTCGCCCCGATGAGCCCCCCGGCCAAGAATCTAGTGATCCTCACGAGGGTCAGGGTAGCGCGAAACACAGCCAACCGCGCCCGTAGACTTGATTCTTATGGCCAGCGCCGAACGCTTCTACATCGCGACACCGATCTTCTACGTGAATGACGTGCCGCACATCGGTCACGCCTACACCGAAGTTGCCGCTGACGTCCTCGCGCGCTGGCACCGGCAGTCGGGTGTTGACACGTGGTCGCTCACGGGCACCGACGAGCACGGGCAGAAGATTCTCCGCACCGCGGTCGCCAACGGTGTGAGCCCGCAAGAGTGGGCCGACAAGCTCGTTGAATCAGCCTGGATTCCGTTGCTCGACACGATCGACATCGCCAACGACGATTTCATTCGCACGACCGAGGCTCGGCACGAGAAGGTCGTGCAGCAGTTCCTGCAGAAGCTCTACGACGACGGGTTCATCACCGAAGGCGAGTACGAGGGTTACTACTGCGTCGGCTGCGAAGAGTACAAGCAGGCCGACGACCTCGTCGAGGGCACGGGCGAGTTCGCGGGCCAGCAGGTCTGTTCGATCCACGGCCGCCCGATCGAAGTGCTGAAGGAGAAGAACTACTTTTTCGCGCTCAGCACGTTCCAGCAGCGACTGCTTGACCTCTACGAGTCGCAGCCCGACTTCATCCAGCCCCCCAGCCTGCGCAACGAGATCGTGTCGTTCGTGAAGCGCGGTCTCGACGACCTGTCGATCTCGCGTCAGAGCTTCGACTGGGGCGTGCGCATTCCGTGGGACGACAGCCACGTCACCTACGTGTGGTTCGACGCCCTGCTCAACTACATCAGCGCCATCGGCTGGGGCAGCGACGACGCAAACTTCGCCCGCCGCTGGCCGGCCGTGCAGCTCGTTGGCAAAGACATTGCCCGCTTCCACGCCGTCATCTGGCCCGCCATGCTCATGGCCGCTGGCCTGCAGCCGCCCGCGCGCGTGTTCGGCCACGGCTGGCTGCTCGTCGGCGGCGAGAAGATGTCGAAGTCGAAGTTGACCGGCATCGCGCCGCACCAGATCACCGACGTGTTCGGCAGTGACGCCTTCCGCTACTACTTCATGAGCGCCATCAACTTCGGCCAAGACGGCTCGTTCAGCTGGGAAGACCTCTCGGCCCGCTACCAGGCCGAGCTCGCCAACGGCTTCGGCAACCTCGCCTCGCGCGTCATCGCCATGGTCGGCAAGTACTGCGACGGCGTCGTGCCCGCCGCAACCGACGTGACCGACGCCGAGCTGGGAATTCAGAAGACGGTGACGGATGCTGTTGCCGCCGCCCAGCGCGCCATCGACGTTTTCGCCATCCACGATTGCATCGCGGCCGTCTGGACGATCGTCGACGAGCTCAACGGCTACATCACGTTGCAAGAGCCGTGGAAGGTTGCGAAAGATCCGGGCGAAGCGGCCCGCCTTCACACGATCCTGTACACCGCGGCCGAGGGGCTGCGCGCTCTCGCCGTGCTGCTCTCGCCCGTGACGCCTCAAGCCGCCCAGAAGTTGTGGGTCGCCCTCGGAGCCGAGCCGGCGCTCGGCGCGTTGCTCGACCAGAGCATCCCGAACGCCGGCCAGTGGGGTCAGTTGCCCGCCGGCGCGCAGACGCAGCCGCTCGAAGCGCTCTTCCCGCGCATCGAGACCGAGTAGCGCGGGCCGCAGCGCGTCAACCCCCGCCGCTCTCCAGCCGCGCGCGGTACGGTCGTGGGGGAGGCGATACCGTGAGTGACCCGCTGGATTCCGCAGCACTTGACGCACACGTGCGCGCCCGCGCGATCATGGAGGGCACCGCGCGCGATCTGAGCTACCCGCCGAGCCCCGAGGCGCTCGTCGTGCCGGTGTACGACAATCACACGCACCTCGAGATCGCCGACGGCGAGAATCCGATGCACTACCGCGAGCACCTCGACCGCGCTTCGGCC
Organism: Gulosibacter massiliensis; assembly: GCA_943369205.1. GTDB lineage: Bacteria > Actinomycetota > Actinomycetes > Actinomycetales > Microbacteriaceae > Microcella > Microcella massiliensis_A. The sequence continues at coordinate 11,386 of CALRMP020000068.1, forward strand.
GTGGGAGTTCGCGGCGTCGTGCAGGTCGGCACCGACGTGCTCACGAGCCGTTGGTCGGCCGCGGTCGCGGCGCGCGAGCCTCGGGTGCTCGCCGCGGTCGCCATCCACCCCAATGAGGCTCCGGCGCTCGCTGAATCAGGCGAGTTGGATGCCGCCCTCGCGGTCATCGACGAGCTCGCCGCGCAACCGCGAGTGGTCGCCATCGGCGAGACGGGCCTCGACTATTTCCGCACCGAGCCCGGCAGCGGACGCGACGCGCAGCTCGCCGCCTTCGAAGCCCACATCGAGATCGCCAAGAGGCACGGGCTGGCGCTACAGATTCACGACCGCGACGCGCACGACGACATCGTCGCGACGCTGTTGCGCGTGGGTGCGCCCGAGCGCACGGTGTTTCACTGCTTCAGCGGCGACGTCGAGTTGGCGAGCATTTGCGCTGAGCACGGTTGGTACGCGAGCTTTGCCGGCACGGTGACCTTCAAGAACGCGCGCAACCTGCGTGATGCGCTCGACGTGCTGCCCCGCTCGTTGCTGCTCGTCGAAACCGATGCGCCGTTCTTGACGCCGCACCCCTATCGCGGACGCCCGAACGGCCCCTACCTGCTGCCGTTCACGGTGCGCGCGATCGCCGACCACCTCGGCACTGACGTGTCGATGCTGTCGGCGCAGCTGAGTTCGAACACCGAGCTCGTCTGCGGCTCGTGGGCCGACCACCCCGTGGTGGCGCCGGGTGACCCGTGGGCGGCGCAGGAGGTTCCGGGTGATCCGCACGACCTCGGCGGTGTGCTGCCCAACAACTACCCGGGTGAGCGATGAGCGGCCTGCTCGGCCCCGCTGAAGTGCGCGACCTCGCCGCACTGCTCGATGTGACGCCCACCAAGAAGCTCGGCCAGAACTTCGTGCACGACGCCAACACCGTGCGGCGCATCGTCGCGACCGCGGCGCTGCAACCCGGGGAGGCCGTGCTCGAGGTCGGCCCGGGGCTGGGCTCGCTGACGCTCGGACTTCTCGAGGCAGGGCATCCGGTCGTCGCCATTGAGGTGGATGCTCGCCTCGCCGCCCAGCTGCCCCTCACCGTCGGCGAGCTGCAGCCCGGGGCCGCGCTCGACGTGGTCACCGCTGACGCCCTGCGCATCCCGGCCGTGCCCGATGCGCCCGGCTCCGATCAGAACAGCGGAGCACGGCCGACCGCACTCGTCGCCAACTTGCCCTACAACATCTCCGTGCCCGTGCTGCTGCACCTGCTCGCGCTCGAGCCCGGCATTCGGCGGGTGCTCGTCATGGTGCAGGCCGAGGTTGGGCACCGCCTGGCCGCGCCTCCGGGCTCGAAGGTTTACGGTGGCCCGTCGATCAAGGCCGCGTGGTACGGCGCATGGCGAGTCGAGGGCGTCGTGAGTCGGCAGGTGTTCTGGCCCGTGCCGAACGTCGACTCGGTGCTTGTCGGGATGACGCGCGGGCCGGTGCCGGGCACCGAAGCCGAGCGCATTCGGGTCGGCGAGCTCGTCGACGCTGCGTTCGGGCAACGCCGCAAGATGCTGCGGCAAGCGCTGAGCGAGCTCTTCGGCTCGTCGGCCGCGGCAACCGCCGCGCTCGAGGCCGCCGGGCTCGACCCCACCGCGCGGGGCGAGATGCTCGGGCTACCCGAGTTCTTGCGGCTCGCTCGGGCGGCGATGTCGTGAAGAGCGCGTCGTGAAGAGCGCATTGTGAGCGCAGCATCCTCGTCCTCGCGTCTGCTCGCCCCGCCCGCGACGATCGTCATCGTGTTGCTCGGCATCGGCGCGGGTGCCCTCGTGGGTGCCCTGGTTCCGGTGGCGGCCGGCGTGCCCGATGCGGTGCTGTTCGTGGTGATCGCTCTGGCGATCGGCGTCACGCTGCTCGACGTGCCGCTCGCGTCGTTCGGCCGGGCCGTGCTCGACCGGCGCTTTCTTGGC
>CALRMP020000069.1:0-12955 GCA_943369205.1 Gulosibacter massiliensis
CGTTGGCGAGGGGTGAGGGCAGCGTTACCGTGGGACACGAGAACCTCCTTGGTTCAGAGCGGAAGCAGTAAGCAGCTCCACTCTGCCTCGGAGGTTCTCGCCATGTCAGGACGTCCAGATCAAACAACGTCCCTGGGCACTACAACTAGAAGAGTTCGTGGCTCGCATTAAGCGCGATGCAAAGGCGAACGACTCTGACTACGACTGCATTCTCGGCGTTAGCGGCGGGACTGACTCGTCCTACCTCGCTCACTTGCTCGTTGAAATGGGGGTGAAGCCACTTGCTGTGCACTTCGACAACACGTGGAACTCGCCGATCGCAACGGCAAACATATACGCGGTTCTCGACCGCCTCGGTGTCGACTTGGAAACCTATGTCGTGGACAACGCAGAGTATGACGACATTTATCGGTCCTTCATGCTGGCAGGTGTCAAGGATATTGAAGCTCCGACGGACATTGGATTCATGGGGGTGCTGTACCGCGCCGCAGAGAAGCACAAGATCAAGCACATTGTCGAAGGTCACTCCTTCCGGACTGAAGGCATCTCTCCGATGGGATGGTTGTACATGGATGGTGGCTACATTATCGATGTCCACCGAAAGCACGGTCGGATTCCCACGAGTACATTCCCCAACATGTCCTTCATCGACTTCCTCCGCTGGTCAGCGTGGAGTGGCATTCAGCGCACTCGTCCGCTGTACTGGATCAACTACCAGAAAGAGGATGCCAAGAAGTTCTTGAGCAAGACGTACGGTTGGCGATGGTACGGGGGCCATCACCTCGAGAATCGATTCACGGCTTTCTATCACACCTATTTTCTGCCGAAGCGCTGGAAGATCAACTTTCGTCAGATCGAACTCTCTGCTTTGGTTCGTTCTCTGCAATTGGACCGCGACGTTGCTATTGAACAGTTCCTCGCTCCGCGACAAGGCGATGCTGAGATCATTGAGCTCGTCAAGAAACGGCTTGGATTCACGGACTCTGAGTTCGAAGAAGCCATGGCGCTGTCGCCGCGGAGCTATCGAGACTTCGCAACCTACAAACAGCGCTTCGAGCGTCTTCGGCCCTTGTTCTGGTTGCTGTGGAAGCTCAATAGGGTGCCAAAAAGCTTCTACGAAAAGTTCTGCAAGCCTTGAACGCAACAGTCAACTGGGTCATTCATCGACTGCAAGTTGTGATCGTTCGCCTTAGTCGTTGGCTACACCTGCGTCACAAGGGTGATGCGCAGGTGTCTTGGGTGATCGGCCCTGTTGAGATCGCGGCGATGGTTGCCAATCTTGCTCGCGTTTTGCCTGGCTCATACTCAGTGAACCTCACTGCACATCGGTTCTACGACTTTACCTACGATCTTTCTGTTGGCGCAGGTCGAGGCGACTGGACGTTTCGCCGCTTCACAGTACCTTGGAAGTTCGGTCGCCTTTCTGCGAAAGCGATCGGTTTCGTGTACGTCGGCGCCGAAGGCTACTTGTTGAATACCGTGGATGATCGGGCCTGGGAGTTCGCGTTCCTCCGTCAACATGGCGTGCGGGTCGTCTGTCTTTTTACTGGCAGTGACATCCGATCTCCGAGGCTCATGCGTCAGTTCCAAGACGAGACTGGACTTGAAACGATCGCCACATATCTCGACCAGGTCTCTCCGGTGTTTGCCAGCCCTGAATATGATGCGCAGCGCAGGCGAGTGGCAGCAGTGGCAGACCAGTTCGCTAACGTGATCTTTAGTGCCGCGGTAGATCAGCTGTCTTATATTCAGAGGCCCACCGAGTCCTTCCCTTATTTCTACCCAGACGAACACCTATTGCTTGACCAAACTAAACATCACCTTTCGGGGCCACGGGTTGTTCTTCACGCGCCATCTTCCCCCATCATTAAGGGAACGCAGGTTGTTAGGGCGGCCGTGCTTCGTCTGAAGTCTGAGGGATACGACTTCATTTACCGGGAGCTCCTTGGAGTGCCGCACGGCGAAGTTCTGCAGTCTCTCCGAGAGGCCCACATTGTCCTCAACGAGTTCTACGCTTTCGTACCCGGGGTTTTCGGGGTTGAGGCGATGGCGAACAATTGTGCCCTCTTGACTCGAGCAGACGAGTCCATCGAAGCCAGCTTGCCCAAGGGCTCGAATTCGGCATGGCTGGTAACGAGCGCGGCAGACGTCTATTCCAACTTGCGCATGTTGCTGGACGAGCCTGAACTGATTGCCCCACAGGCGGCTGCGGGACTCGCCTGGGTACAGGCCCACGCGACTGCCAGCGCTTCAGGGGCTCGACTGAGGGAGACGTTGCGCCTGTCGTGAAGCACGGTGCCGCCCCGGAGTATCAGCCGAGACTCGACGGGGCTTTCCCTGCGAAGGAGCGCAACGTGGCGATTCATGGTCACTCGGGCTTGGAGCTCTATCGTTGAGGACAGCCCCGCCCACGCCCGCACCATGTCGCAGGAGGTAATGCTTTGTTCTTCGCCGCCGTCATCGGTCCAGAGCCTCGACTCGAGCGGGCTCGTTCGGCATTGGCGCTTCACGGCGCTGTTCTTGGTGGCACCGGTTGGTCTGGCGAATTGATCGCGGAGGGGTTCGCTGGAGGGCTTCTCGCGTGGGACCACGACTCTAGTCACGTAGATCTCTTCCGTGACGCGGAGGGAGGTTCAGTTCTTCTGCGCGGAGGGTATCTCGCTGGCGAGGACGGGTGGGATGAAGACGGCAGACACAGTACTGAGCGCGAAGATGCGTGGGGTGAGTTCGCTGCGATCACTGTTCGAGGTCTACAGAGTGGGTCGATTGAGCTGAAGGCCTTCTCTGATCCGGCCGCTTCGTGGCCAATCTACTTCGCGCGGCGAGATAGCACTCTTGCTGTTTCGAATGATCCGCATTTCATCGGACTTGCGCTCGGTCTGAGTGAGTTGTCGTCGCAGGCTGCCTACGAGCTCATCGCTTACCACCACTCTCTCGGCACAGAGACTACGATCAAAGAGGTGGTTCGGCTCTACCCCGGTGATCAACTGTTGGCATCTGGCAAGCAGTCGCGTGTCGAGCAATGTCGTGTCGAGAGTCGGCCCACATACGCCTATGCGCTTGGCGTGAACCAGGAGCCAGTCTCTGGGTCATCCGTGCTGGATGCGCTTCGCAACGGGGTAGCTGCAATTCGTCCATTGGCCCTGGGCGGCTTCGCGCGAGCGACGTTGCAACTCTCAGGAGGGCTTGACAGCCGACTTACTGCGGCAACGTTGGCCAATGTCTTTTCTGAACGCCCAGACGTAGTGACGTTGGACCTCAGCGACGAAGTGGAGCTTGGTATTGCAAGGGAAGTCGCGACCAGACTTGGGTATCCCCATCGAACTGCGAGCCTTGCAGCCACAGACCTAACCACTATGCGCGCTGGGTGGTTGCTGACAGCAGGACAGGTCTCACCGTACGCCGCGGCAGGCAACATCCTTTCGTATGAAACAGCCGCTCGGGCCAATGACGGGCAGATTTTGTTGGTGGGCGCATGGCCGGGGGATTGCTTGATCGGCTCTTACATTCCTCTTCTTCCTGGAATGGCCTCTCGAGTGTTGAGACGAGTCGCCATGGACGACTGGGCAGACAAGCGCGGCAAACGTCTCAATGAACTAGCGCACGCTGTTTCTGGACCGGGCGCGCGAAAGACGGAGCGCACCGCTCGACGACGTCTCCGTCAGCGACTTCGATCGGCAAGCGGTTCGACGGCGGCTCAATCAATCAGTTATTGGGCAATGTTTAGCCGCCAGCCGGCCTTTAGTTATGTTGCGCCCGCCATGCTGACGTCTCACGTACTTCCGATCACGCCGGTGCTAGCTCGACCATACGTGGAGCAATTGCTGAGGCTGAACGCTCGGCAAGTTTTCGGCAAGAACTTCTATCGAGCGATGATCTTGCACGGCTTCCCAGTTCTCGCAGACGTGCCAACTGCCTCGAGCGGTCGGCCGGTCACAGATTCGCCAGCACGGGTGAGATGGATTCCGACAACGATCAACGATCTTTACGTGCGCCTGCCGACGTTTGTTCAGCGTCTTTCTCATTCAACGATCGGAAGGCTTCGTCCTCCTCGGCCGGCCGGAAGTGGCTCCGCGGAATCGAATCACTGGGAGGCTCTTCTCCTTCAGAGTGGTGAAGAAGGGGAAATCCAGACAGCCGACGGCGTCGTCATTCGCGCTGGACATGACTCAGATGCGCACGTTCGAGCCGTGTCGCTAGGGCTTCGCTGGACGAAGGACTACCTTGAGGAAGGAACTACCAAACTCGGCGCCTGGTAAACCGGTGCGTCACTTGACTCGCGCTGCGGCGCCGTCAGCGACCAGTTTCTCAGCGATCTCGACCACCCGAGTGCCCTCAGCGAGGGTGACGATACCTTGCGGCTTGCCTGCGATGACTGAGTCGCGAAACGCTTCATGCTCGGTGCGCAGGGGCTCTCTCCGGTCGAGGGCGAAACGAGTCATGTCGCCTTCCGACACGCCGCGAAACTCTCCCGGGTCCCAGGCCACCTGGATTCGACCGTTCTCGTAGTACACCAGGTCGGCCGAGAGGGTATCAGCCACAAGAACTCCTTTCTCGCCAGTGACGATCGTCACTCGCTCCTTGAAAGGTGTCAGCCAGTTGACGACGTGAGACGTGATCGTACCTCCGGCCAATGATCCGACTGCGACAACCATGTCTTCATGCGCTCGCCCACTTCGATGGGTGGTGCGCGCGTTGACAGATACGAATTCTTGTTGCGCGACCCACGACGTGAGGTCAATGTCGTGGGACGCAAGATCCTTGATCACCCCCACGTCGGCAATTCGCCCGGGGAATGGGCCTTGTCGTCGAGTAGCGATCTGGTAAATCTCCCCGAGCATCCCGTCTTCAATACGTTGACGCGCCGCTTGAAGGGCAGGGTTGTAGCGTTCGATGTGACCGACTCCGCCGATCAGGCCGTTCTTGGCGAACAAGTCTCGCAGGGTTCGTGAGTCTTCTGAAGTCGAGGCAACGGGCTTTTCGATGAGTGCGTGCACCCCGGCCTCGGCGAGCCGGGTGCCGATCTCGAGGTGGAACACCGTGGGCGCCGCGACGACTGCGTAGTCGATTCCCAGTTCGAGCAGTTCGTCGAGCTCCCGCACCACCGGGCGATCGTGCACCCGCTCGGGCATGTTCGGCGAGGGGTCGTATACGCCGACGAAGTTGACGCCCTCGAGGTGTGAGAGTACGCGCGCGTGGTTGCTTCCCATCACGCCCAGGCCGAGTAGGCCCGCCCGCAGCGTCATCAGCTGCCCGCCGCGGCGATCGCGTTGACAGCGCTGACGATGGCGTCGAGATCGCGCTGCCGCAACGAGGGGTATACCGGCAACGACAGAACCTGGGCGGCGGCGAGCTCGGTGGTCGGCAGGTCGCGCGTCTGCTGGAACGACGGCAGTCGGTGGATCGGCGTGGGGTAGTACACGCCGCTGCCGATGCCGCGCTTGGCGAGTTCGGCGGCGAAGGTATCGCGATCGTGATCGACGACCCGCACCGTGTACTGGTGGAAAACGTGCGTGGCGCCGGCGGCGATTGGGGGCACCACAACCCCGCGGAGATTGTTGGAAAGGAAGGCCGCGTTCTGTTGCCGTTTGGCGGTCCACGCGGGCAGACGCGTCAGTTGCACGCGACCGATGGCTGCGTGGATGTCGGTCATGCGCGTGTTGAAGCCGACGACCTCGTTCTCGTAGCGGCGTTCCATGCCCTGGTTGCGCAGAACGCGTATTGCCCGCGCGATCTCGGCCGAGGGGGTCGTGACCATGCCGCCTTCACCTGAGGTCATGTTCTTGGTCGGGTAGAACGAGAACGATGCGGCAATGCCCCACGCACCGACGGGCACGCCGTCGACCGAGGCCAGGTGCGCCTGAGCCGCGTCTTCGAAGAGCATAATGCCGCGCTTTTCGGCGAGGGCCGAGATGGCCCGCAGATTGGCGGGGTGGCCATATAGGTGCACGGGCATGATGCCTTTGGTGCGCGGCGTGATGGCGGCTTCGATCGCGGCCGGGTCGGCGTTGAAGTGGTCGAGCTCGATGTCGACGAACACCGGGGTCGCCCCCGTCAGCGCCACCGAGTTGGCCGTCGCCGCGAAGCTGAACGAGGGCACGATGACCTCGTCGCCTGGCCCAATGCCAGCGGCGAGAAACGCCATGTGCAACGCGGAGGTTCCCGAGTTCAGAGCGATGGACTCACGACCCCCAACGTGCACCGAGAACTCTTTCTCGAAGGCGGCGACTTCAGGGCCCTGCGCAAGCATGCCCGATCGCATAACGCGGTCGACAGCCCTTCTCTCGCGGAAGCCGATTTCAGGCTTGGCGGCGGGAATCATCTAGTCAACCTCACTCAATCGGTGTTCATCGGTCTGTCGGTAGCGGTCGCCCGTGGCGGGGCAGACGTACAGTGTGGTGTCGTCAGGGTCGACGGCGAGCGGCTGGCCGGCCTTGCCGACCCAACCGATGCGGCGAGCGGGGCTGCCCACGACTAGGGCGAAATCTGGCACGTCCTTTACCACGACCGAGCCCGAGCCGACGAGCGCCCATCGGCCGATCACAATTGGTGCGACGCAGGTCGCACTTGCCCCAATCGATGCCCCCTCGCGAATGTCGACCCCGACGGGGTGCCAGTCGTCGGCCGACTTCGGGCTGCCGTCGGCGTTGATGGCGCGGGGAAAGTGGTCATTGGTGAGCACGACCGCCGGCCCGATAAAGACGCCGTTGGCGAGCTTCGCAGGCTCATACACGAGCGCGTAGTTCTGGATCTTGCAGTTGTCGCCCACCTCGACACCGGTGCCAACATAGGCGCCGCGTCCGACGACGCAGTTGGCCCCGAGGCGTACGTTTTCGCGTACCTGCGCGTAATGCCAGATCTTTGTCCCATCGCCGATGGATACGCTCTCGGCGACGTCGGCTGTCGCGTGCACGACGTTCACGGTAGACACATGACTCCTGGATCGACGGGGGGCAGAGACCCGATGGTTGTTTTCGGCGCACGCGCTGGGCTAAACCGATGCCGCCCGGCCACGCCGCGCCGCTAGAGTCATGATACGCGGGTTGAGGAAGGGTTGGTCGTGGCTCTACTGCGGCGCGTGTTGGCATTCGGTGGCCTTCCCTTTCTCGCGTTATTGACCCCCTTTCTCTTTCTTCCCGTGCTTGCCCGGGTCGCGGGCGCTGATGCTTGGCTGGCGATCGCCGTTGGGCAGTCGGTCGGTGCCTTCGCGGCGCTTGTCGTGGGCCTTGGCTACAATGCGGTGGGGCCGACCGCCGTCGCACTCGAGGCGCCGCCCCGCCGATCCGCGGTGCTCGAGCGCAGCATCCGACCCCGCCTCGCACTGTTTGCCCCCGCTGTCGTTGCGGCGAGCACGATCGCCGCAGTAATCGCCCCGGCGACGCATCGGCTCGATGCAGCGCTCATGGCGGTCGCCTTGACTTTGGGAGGCCTCTCGTCGTCGTGGTACATGATCGGTCTCGGTCGGGCCGGGTTAATCGTGGCGTTCGAACTACTACCTCGACTGGTCGCGACGGTCGCCGCCGCTGTCGCGCTGCTGCTGCTCGGCCAGGTGACTTGGTACCCCGCTCTGCTCATCGCTGCCGCCGTTCTCGGCTCGGGCGCGTTCGTGTGGCGCGAGGTCGGCCTCGTCGCGGTCTTCGCACCCGCCCCTGGAACGGTGCGGCGAGAGATCGCCGCGAATAGGTCGGCGCTCACGACCGAGATCGCGGCGGGCGCACACAACTCGCTCGCCGTGACCTTCGTAAGCCTCGTCGCGCCCGTGGCCCAGGCGGCGGCTTACATCTCGGGTGACAAGCTGTACCGGATCGGGCAGTACTCGGTTTCGGCGCTGGGCAACGCCTTGCAGGGCTGGGCGGTTGAGGAGGAGCGCCGTGATTTTGCGCGCCGTGCTCGTGTGGCAATCTTCTGGCACCTCGCACTCGGCATACTCGGGCTGGCGACATTCTCACTCCTCGGTCCGGTGCTCTCCGGGACCCTTTTCGGTGCCGCCGTCGCCATCGACACCGCGACGGCGGTGGGATTCGGCGTGGCAACTCTAGGTATCGCGCTTGGCACCGCGCTCGGTCGGGTGGTGCTCGTCGGGCTGGGCGCACGGCGCGAGTTCATGCTGAGTGTCGTCATGGGGGCGACCGTCGGCGTGACATTGATCCTGGTGCTCTCCGACCAGTTCGGGGCGTCAGGCGGGGCCTGGGGCCTTGCCCTCGGCGAAATGGTGTCGGTCTTCTGCCAGGCGGTCTTTGTGTTCCGCCGATGGCCGAGAAAACTAGCCCTCAGTTAAGGGGAGATGCCGAGTCATGTAACCCGTTCCAAGATGATCGAGGGAGAATCAAGGCCATGACTCGAACCTCAGCGATGTGCGCGGCATGGATGGCGATCATTGTGGTTGCTGCTCTCGTGGCCTGCACCGGTGAACGTGGGTTGGATACTGTCCTTCCGCCTGAACCGACTCCGTCTTCGCTCTCTACTTCTGCTCCTGACGGCGACGACGGACTACCGTCCCCACCCGTCGACCCGTCAGCAGTTGGAGTGCCAGTGGATCGAGACTGCAACCAAATACTTTCGCCGGACGCTCTGTATATGTTCAACCCGAACGTCGGCACCGATCCTGACTACGTGCCGACCGAACTTGCTCGACAGGCGGTCGCGAACGGTGGTGTGGCCTGCGGATGGCTCAATCAGACGAGTGGGGAGAAGCTCTCTGTTTCTGTCGGGCGGTTCAATGCTGAAGGGATTGAGGTCGTCCGAGGCGCCGCGGCTGCGCGCACAGGCGCGACGGGCCTCGACACCATCGACGGTTACTTCACTGAGACTGCGAACGGTGGCGCTATCGAGTTCTTCGTAGACCAATACTGGGTGGTCCTCGAGTCCCCATCGATCACGGGGTCAGACGACGTGCTGGAAGTAATCCAGTCGATCACCGAGTCTCTCGGCTGAGGCGGGTGATCCAGACTGCGTCAACAAAGCCTCAGTCAAACCGCCCGCGCCATGAACGATTGCGGGCAGCCGCGAACGCAGAGGTGACGAAGAGTAAGAGTCCGCCCTCGTAGAGCAAGTAGCTTTCGGTCATGCTCACGGTCGCCAAGAGGACGAGGGTGAGCGCGGGCCACACGTACACGGTGCTGCGACGGTCGGTCGCCACGAACCAGGCGCGAATGAACGCAAGACCTAGGGCCGCCAAGAGAACGACAATGCCAGCGAGCCCGAGTTGTAGCCACATGTCGGCATAGGCGTTGAGCGCCGAGTCGGGTTGCTGGCCACTGCTCGAGACAATGCTCGAGAACGGGTAGACCGAGGTGGGCCACATACCCACCCACCCCCAACCGAGCACCGGTTGCTGCGCGACGAGGTCGCCGACCGCGCTCCAGACACTCGTGCGTTCTTCGACGTCGGCAGCAGCATCCACCAACCCGATAATGGGGCCTCGGAAAACCCACGTAATGACGCCGCCGATCACGATGGAGACCAACAAGACCGACTGGGTTGCTCGTTGCGCTGCGGCCTTCTGGCGACGAATGAGCAAGAGCGCGAGGCCCACGATCAAGACAGCGACGAGTACCAACAGGGCAACCGGGGATCGCGCGAAGATGATCGTCGCGCCGGCGAGAGCGAGCGAATAGGCGGTGAGGCCGCGCGCGACCGAGCGCGTGCGGAACTCGATCCAGAAACTCAGAGCAGCGAGCGTGCCGAGGAATGCAAGAGCGTTGCGGGTTCCGGCGAGTCCTTGCACGGGGCCGCCGCTGGCGAGATCACCTGCAATGCCGATCCACCCAAACGGGGTATCGAGCAACACCCCGCTCAGAATCTCGAGAGCGAACGAGGCGGTGAGAATCACGCGCAGAGCGTTGCCGACCGCCCGCACGAGCTGAATCAGGTCACGCACCAGCGCGATGTAGACACCGAGAAAAGCAAAAGCCGCCGCATACGCGAGGCCACCGATTGTCGCCCAGGTGTATGGGCTCCAGATGAGACTCACGGTCATCAGTGAGAAGAGCGCGATGAGCGAGAGCGGCAGAACTCCGCGCCACTCGACGCGCTCAGGCTGGCCGGCAAGGCTGAGCGCCGCGAGCAGCACGAGGGCCGAGATCACCGCGATGCTGCCCGGCCAGCCGAGCAAGGCACGCACCGCAAAGGTCGCGAGCGCCACCCCAACAATGGTTTCGGTCAGCGCCTGTGTGAAACGCGGCGAGGCGAGAAAGTCGCGGGCAGCGGCGATCACGGTTGGACCTCTGGCAGGGCCACTGCGCTGTGTGCGGTAGCCCCGCCCCGCAGTCGGCTGGCCACCGCGAGCCACACGAGCAACGCGAAGCCCGCCTCCACCAGCAGACGCGACTCGGCGAGACTGTGCACGATGAGCACCGTGAGCAGCAGCGCGGGCAGGAGGCGCAGGGCGGGGGATGCGGGGACATCGCCGAGTGGAGCATCCACCGACCACGACAATACGCGCAGGCCGGTCGTCGCCACGAGAATCGAAAAGACCACAAGCCCCACCCAGCCAAGTTGCATGAGCACATCGAGCCACGCGTTGTGGGCCTGCAGGTAGGTCACGCCGTTGATGACGACGAGGTCGTTGAAGGGCTCGACCCAGGGAACCCAGTAACTGACCCACCCCCAGCCCAGCACCGGGCGCTGGGCGGCGAGATCGATGACCGCGGCCCAAATGTCAAGCCGGCCGGTGAGGTCTTCGCTGCGTCCGACGAGGGCCAGCAGTGTGTCACGAAAAACGACTGCCGCGGCGACGACGCCGGCGAGAGCAACGATGGTGAGGCCGTAGAGGGTCAGGCGCCCGCGCGTGGACAGGCGACGAGCTACCAGCAGAATGGCGAGGGCGACCGCGGCGGCGAGCCCCGCCACAAGCACCGTCGACGAGCGGGTGAGAGCGAGTGTAAGCAGCGCGGAGGCCAGCCAGCCCCAGCCGGCAACGAGGTTTACGCGGCGCTCAGCGAGTTGGATAGCGAACACGATGGCTGCGAGCAATGCCGCGAACGCGAGCAGATTGGCGTTGCCGACAATGCCTTGAATGCGTCCGCCCTCGAAGAGCAGATTGCGCGACCAGTAGAAGGCTTTCGGAAACGGCTCTTCCCACGAGACCCACAAGGGCAAGACGGGCCGTTGAAGCACCGCGGCGACGAAGAGCTCGAACGCGAGCGAGAGACCGATGATGTACCGCAGGGCCAGGCCCAGGGCGCGCAGCATGGTGTCGAGAGTGAGTGTGTGCGCCATGACGATGCCGACGAATGCCGTGGCGAGCGAGAGCAGCACGCCAATGGCCGACGCGCCGGGGTAGAACGACCACACGATCGAGAGCACCATGAGACCAAGCAGAGCACCGAGGGCAATCGGGACGCGACGCAGATCAACGCGATTCTGCACGGCGACAACGACCCACGCCGCGAGCACGGCGGCGACGATCACCCCCCAGCCGTACCAACTGAGCAGGTTGCGCCACGCATCACCCGCCAGAAGCGAAAACAGCGTGACCGCGGCCAAAGCCACGCGCCGTTCGCGAAGCCACGTCATGCGTCGAGCCTACCGGCGCTCGACGGTTGCGTTTCAGACGAAGGCGCCGACGCCCGTGATGGCGCGACCCACGATGAGGCTGTTCATCTCGCGCGTGCCCTCATAGCTGTAGAGCGCTTCCGCGTCGGCGTGAAAGCGGGCAACATCATAGTCGAGCACGATGCCGTTGCCGCCCAACAGTTCGCGACAGAGCCCCACGGTCTCGCGCATCGCGGTGGTCGCGAACGCCTTGGCAAGCGAGGCGTGCTCGTCGCGCTGAACGCCATCATCAAGCATTTGGGAGACGCGCGTGCACAACGCGATGCTCGCCGTGATGTTGCCCAGGCTACGGCTCAGCAGGTCTTGCACGAGCTGGTGGCTCGCAATGGGCTTGCCAAACTGCTCGCGGCTCGTCGCGTAGGCGACCGCGGCTTCGTAAGCGCCAATCGCTGTGCCAACTGCGGCCCACGCCACTTCGGCGCGCGTCAGGCGCAAAACGGCGGCCGTGTCGCGAAACGAGTTGCCGTTCTGCAGGCGGTGCGATTCGGGCACGCGCACGTTCTCGAGAGTGATGTCGGCGTTCTGCACAATGCGCAGGGCTTGCTTGCGCTCGATCTTCGTGGCCGTGTAGCCGGGCGTGCTCGTCGGCACGATAAAGCCCTTGACCTGACCGTCTTCCGTGCTCTTCGCCCAGATGACGGTGATGTCGCTCCACGTGGCGTTGCCGATCCAGCGCTTGCTGCCGTTGAGCACCCACTCATCGCCGTCACGCGTCGCCGTCGTGCGCAAACCCTGCGCTGAGTCGCTGCCCGAGAGCGGTTCGGTCAGACCGAAGGCGCCGATCACCTCTCCGGTCTTGAGTTTGGGCAACCATTCGGCGCGCTGCTCGGGCGACCCCGCGACGCCAATCGACCCCATGGCGAGGCCGTTCTGCACGCCCACGTACGTGGCAACGCTCGCGTCAACGCGCGCGAGCTCGAGTGCCGTCCAGCCGCCGTAGACGGCGCTGTAGTCGCCCGCCTTCGTCTCTTCCCACAGGTTGCCGAACACTTGTTGCGCGTGCAGGCCGGGCAGTATCTGACGGGGGAATTCGGCACGATCCCAATAGTCGTTGACGACAGGCTTCACCTCTGCCTCGAGAAATGTGCGCAGGCGCACGACCGCATCTTTCTCGTGGTCGGCGAGCAGTGCCTCGAAGCCGTAGAAGTCGCTGGCGAGCGTGGGGAAGGTCATGCGCCGAGGCTAGCCCAGGGCGCGGGTAACGCTCTGAGCTTTTGGCGCGTGACTACATTCGCGGTAGTCCCCGAGGGAGCCTGACCCGGTTTCCCGGACGGTTTGTATGTGTTGATCATGCCGCGATTTCGGCGGTCGTGTGAAGTGTTTCATAGTCGGCGGGGCTGAGGTTGCCGAGGCTGGTGTGCCGGCGGCGGGGGTTGTAGAAGCCCTCGATCCACTCGAA
>CALRMP020000070.1:0-12529 GCA_943369205.1 Gulosibacter massiliensis
CCCGGCCCGGCCTCGATCGTCATCTCTGTGACCGTCGACTCCCGCGACGCAACCGCCGCCGCGCGCGCGGCGCGAAGGAGGCGCTCGCCGCGCTGGAGGCGCGTCGGAGGCGTGCGGCAGAATGACCGCGTGCCAGAATCCCGAGCAGACAACACGGCCTACGAGTTCACGGCCGCGCTCTGGGAGTGGGATGCGAAGGCGGCGTGGTTCTTCATGACCGTGCCCGTCGAGATCAGCGACGAGATCGACGCGCGCACGCACGGGCTCACGAACGGGTTCGGTAGCGTGCGGGTGCGCGTGCGCATTGGTGGCAGCGAGTGGGCGACGAGCCTGTTTCCCGACTCGAAACAACAGGCCTACGTGCTGCCGATCAAGAAGGCAGTGCGCGTGGCCGAGGGCATCGCGCCCGGTGACGAGGCGCGCGTGCGCATCGAGCTGGTCGACTTCTCGTGACGCACGTCTTTCTCTTCCGCGCCGTCAACGTCGGCGGCACCGCGAAGCTGCCCATGGCTGAGCTGCGCGCGCTGGCCACCGAACTCGGAGCCACCGAGGTGCAGACCTACATCGCCTCGGGCAACCTCATCGCCGCGCCTCCGGGCGACCCGGCCGCGTTCGCCGTGCGGCTCGAAGCCGAGGTCGAGGCCCGCTTCGGGTTTCGTCGCGAGGTCATCGTGCGTGATGCGGCGGCGTTGCGGGCGGCGCGGGATGCGCATCCGTTCTCCATCGTCGACCCGCGTTTCTCCTACCTCGTGCCGCTGACCAACGCCCCCGCCGACCCCACCGCCGCGGCCGACGTGCCGAGTGGAGACGACCAGTGGGCACTCGTCGGCTCCGACCTGCACGTGCGCTACGCCCACGGCGCAGGCAGCGCCGAGCTCGACCTCGCGCGGCTGCTGCGAACGCTCGGCGTCGTCGGCACGGCGCGCAACCTGCGCACGGTCGACGAGCTGCTCACTCGCATGACATAGCTCGCGACTCCCGCACGACAAACCAGTAAAGTGATTCGCGTCTGTCGTGTCCGTTGGATACTCCGAAAGGCCGCTTCGTTCTCAACCCGCACCCGCGTCGCCGCGATCGCGACAATTGCCTTCACGTCGGCGGCAACGCTCGGGCTCGCCTCGGCCGCGACCGCCGCCGACGTGGTGACCTACCCGATCGAGGTCATCCCCGGGGTGACGGTGGTCTCGGGGTTTCCTGACTATGTGCTTGAGCTTGATTGTGACGAGTTCCAAGGCATGGATAGCTATGGGCCAGTCGACCTCATGTGGGTGCCTGGCGGGTCAGCTGAGTTGCGGCTGTCGTGTTTTCCCCCGGACGGTGCACTCGAGTCTCTCGATAGTGGGCTCAACGCCGACGGTTTCCCCTATGGCCTGTCCTTCTGGGGCCCAACCATGGGCTCGGTCGTGACCTACACAATGGATCCGAACACGGCGGCAGAGTTCACTCTTCCCTCGACCGAAGTGTTCGAGGTGAACTACTTCGCCACGCTGCGCATCGACGATCCCTCAGGCGAGCTGTTGTTCACCGACGACTTGACGACCCCTGCCGACGGCGTTCAAGCGGTGGCGCTTGACCCCGACTCTGACAACTTCTGCGAGATCGATGACGTGCGGGTCTACGCCGCGCTCGACTTCACGGTGCTCGAAGACGGCGATTACACCTTCCGAATCGTCGGAGTCGACCCGCAGCAGGGGGGTGAGTTCGGCGGCATCGAATGGACGATTGACGACCCGAACCCGTGGGGCGACTACATGCCGATCAACGACCCCTACCTGGTCATCTACAGCGACTTTGACCCTGCGCAACCGGACGCAAACCAAATCGCCTGCAACGACGACACCGAACTAACCCCCCCGACCGACGCGTACTACTCGCGCGATAGCGAAGATCGCTACATCTCGAACCGCTTCTCTGAGATCGTCGCCGAGCTTTCTCCCGGCCAGTACACCCTCGTGCTCACGACGTATGACGCGTCGTCGCCGGTGGTGAATGTCGCCGAACCCGTCAAGCTCGACGCGGCGTCGGTGGCGCTCGCACCGGTCGACTACGATCTCGAGGGGCTGCCCGCCCAGACGGGCACGGTCGAGCTGTGGGGAACGGAGGGTGGTCTCGTTCTCGGCCATGTTGCTGTGCTCGCTGACACCGGTGCCGACTCTCGCCTTTCGGCGGGCCTCGCGGTCGGTGCCGTGCTGTCGATGCTCGCCGGCGCTCTCGCCATCGCGTTCGTTCGGCGGCGGGCGGCTGCGGCCAGTTCGTAGCTCGGCCCTGTCGTCGCGTCTGAGCGTCACTCGTAACCGAACCGTGACCGCTCGCGCGCGACACGCCCGGGATGCATGAGCTAGTGTCGTGACTCGCGCCTGCACTCGGCAGGCGACGAAACACGAGCGCCCGCCATCGGCAGGCGCCACGAACACCGCCCACGGAAGGAGCACGAGCATGACTACGGCCTATCTGCCGATTCGTGAACAGCTCATGCAGCGCCTCGAGCGCTTCCTTCCCGACCTCATCTAGGCGCGGTCCGTCGCATCCAGCGACGCTCCGAGCCATGAGGCCCGGGGCGTCGTTCTTCTGTGTTGCCTATCAACACGGCTCCCACCGCGGGGGAGCAGAGCGCGACTCTTCGGGGCCGGTCGGTCGAGCATCCGTTCGCCGACAACACACACATTGCAGCACCGAAGAGAACAGACAAGGACCATGCAGAAGTACTCGAAGACCCTCGCCAGTTGGGCGAGCATCCTCGACGAGAAGACGCTCGAGCAGGCGCGCACGACCGCGACCATGCCGTTCATCTACCCGCACCTGGCCCTCATGCCCGACGCCCACCTCGGGCTCGGCGCGACGGTCGGCTCGGTCATTCCGACGCTGCGGGCAGTGATGCCGGCGGCCGTTGGGGTCGACATCGGATGCGGAATGATCGCGGTGCTGACCGACAAAACCGTCGACCAGCTGCCGGATGACCGCACCCCGCTGCGGCTTGCCATCGAGCGGGCCATCCCCCTGAGCGCGGGTGCGGCGAACAACCGCATCGTCGCAACGGCCGAGCCGCGAGTGGCCGAGCTCGAGGCGATGGCGCAGAAGGCCGGCTTCGACCCCGAGCAGCGGCTCGGGCGGTGGCGAGAGCAGCTCGGCACGCTCGGCAGCGGCAACCACTTCATTGAGGTGTCGGCTGACGAGCTCGACCGGGTGTGGCTGTTCTTGCACTCGGGCAGCCGAGGTGTGGGCAACAAGATCGCCCAGACCTACATCGACATCGCGAAGAAGCTCGCCGCGCAGTGGTTCATTTCATTGCCGGATGCTGATCTCGCGTACCTCGTCGAGGGCACTCCTGAGTTCACGCGGTACATCGCCGAGCTTCGGTGGGCGCAGCACTACGCGCTGCTCAACCGGGAGGAGATGATGGACCGGGTCGTGCGGCAGTTCACCGAGTGGGAGGGCGGCGACGACTCTGGCAACAGTGTCGCTCAGCTCGAGCGGATCAACTGCCACCACAACTTCACCCAGAAAGAGACCCACTTCGGCAAAGAGGTGTGGGTCTCGCGAAAGGGCGCGATCTCGGCGAAGGCCGGAGAGCTCGGCTTGATTCCCGGCTCGATGGGAACCGCGTCGTACGTCGTCGAGGGCAGGGGCAACGCCATGGCGCTCGAGTCGTCTCCGCACGGAGCCGGAAGGCTCTACTCGCGGTCGGCGGCCCGGCGAACCTTCACGCAGGACCAGTTGCGGGAGGCCATGGCGGGCATTGAGTTCCGCGACACCGACGCCTTCATCGACGAGATTCCGCACGCGTACAAGCCGATCGACGAGGTCATGGCCGATGCGGCCGACCTGGTCACGATCAGGCACACGCTGCGGCAGCTCGTGAACGTGAAGGGCGACTAGGTCAGGCAGCGCTAACGGGCGGGTTCGGGATGCTGATGCACAGCATCCCGAACCCGTCGTCGTTTAGCGGCCTCGCGTGCGGCGCGGTGGCGCGGGCTCGAGCTGAGAACCCGGGGCGTCCCAGGTCTTGACGATCGCCCAGGCCGTCGCGGCGATGGGCACCGAGAGCACCGCGCCGACGATGCCGCCGAGAATCGTGCCGACGCTCAAGGCGAGCAGAATCACGAGCGGGTGCAGCTTGAGCGACTGCGCCATGACGACGGGCTGCAAGAAGTTGCCCTCGAGCTGGTTGACGGCGATCACGACGATGATCACGATGAGCGCAATGACGGGCCCGTTCGCGACCAGGGCGACGAGTGCGGCGAGAATGCCCGCGACGGTCGCTCCGACAATGGGAATGAACGCCGCGATGAAGACGATGACCGCGAGCGGCAGGGCGAGCGGAACCTGCAAGATGACGAGCGCGAGGCCGATGCCGACGGCGTCGACGAGCGCGACGATCGAGGTGCCGCGGATGTAGCCGCCGAGAGTGACGACGGCCGTGCGACCGACGCGCTGGCCGCGAGCCAGGCGCGCGCCCGTGAACGGCCGCAAGAAGAAGGCCCAGATGCGGTCGCCGTCTTTCAAGAAGAAGAACAGAATCACCAAGAACAGCAGGAAGCCAGCGACGAACTCGCCCACCGCGACAGCGCCCGAGAGTGCCCCTGAGCCGAACTGCGCGCTCGTCGCGAAGTCGATCAGCTGATCGCGCAGGGCCTCGAAGTCGATGAGGTCAAGCGGCAATGGCAACGACTGCACCCACACGATGAGCTTGTCGATGCCGGTCTGCGCTTCCTCGAACAGCTCGGCCCACTGTTGCCGCACGGCGAACACGATCGCGGTGATGATGCCGCCGAGCACGAGCAGCGAGCCGAGCAGGGCGATCCACGCCGCGGCGATGGGCGGCAGGCCGCGGTTGCGCATCCACACCACCACAGGGCTGAACGCGGCGGCAATGATGATGGCCAGCAGCAGCGGAATCACCGCAATACGCAACTGCACGAGCGCGAAGACCACGATGCTCGCGAGGGCCAGCACGAGCACGAGCTGCAGGCTGCGGGTGGCGGCGACGCCGAGGCGGTCGGTCCACATGCCGCGCACGGTCGGTTTCGGTGCCTCGACGGGCACGGCGAGCGGTTCGCGATGGCGGCGGAAGATCATGGGCGAATTCCTTCTGGTCACGTGGTCGACACGGGCGAACACTGACGGGATGCTCGCCCAGCCTACGCGTCGACCATCGTCGCATCCCGTTAGCCTCAATGCATCACGAACCTGGAGTGTGCACATGAGCAACGCTGAAGCGGCCCGGCAACGGTCGGGTGTCCTGCCTCGAACCCAGCGTCCTGATGTCAGCCGCCTCTTGCCTGCTGACCCGCAGAACTACCGGGGGCCGAGGCTCGCGGTCTGGCTTCTCGGGGCGTTCCTCGTCATCACGGTCGCGCGATCACTCGTGCATCTGTTCGCCCCCGACGGAGGAGCGGGCTCAATCGCCACGATCGACCTCGACGTCGAGGGCGGCGCCAACATCGTCGCCATCTTCGGCCAGTGGGGAGCGATTCAACTGTTGCTCGCGCTCACCCTCATAACTCTTGTCGTGCGTTATCGAGGGCTGGTTCCGTTCGCGGCGCTCGTGATGGGCGTCGAACCGCTGCTCCGGATGCTCTCCGGAGCCCTCAAGCCCATCGAGACCCTCGGCACCGCGCCCGGAGCTGCCCTCAATGAGGTCGCGGGTTTCGCCATGTTGCTCGTGCTCTGGCTCGCACTCTGCCCGGCCCGGCCAGACGCGCGGCCGAAGCCGACAGCCTGAGCCCGAGCCGCACCGCTAGAGCGGCAGGCAGAGGTGGGCCCATTGGCCGCCGGCCCGCGGACCCCACTGCAGCAGGTTGTAGAAGTCGCTCCCGGGGGCTGCTGCGAAGACATACTTCGAGTCGCTCGTGGGGTCGTCGATCGTTATGCGGCGAAGCGGCCCAAGAGAGACGTCTTCGAAGGTGTCGTCGATGACGGCATCGGGGTAGGCGGCAAGAATCTCGGCCTCGGTGCTGCCGACGCCAACGCCCTCGGCGTTGCGGGGCATGTCGCCGTCGTCGCCCATTTCGAGCGTGTAGAAGAACACCACGCCGTCCGAGTCGTCGATGAAGGCATAGGTCTGCGCGTACGTGCCGTGGCTGCCGACTTCGGGGTACCACGGGCAGATCTCTTCGATGCCGACCGGGCCGCCGAGTTGCAGCTCGAGGGTTGCGACATCGGGCGCGCCGATCTGTGCAGCGCCAAAGTAGGTGAACCCGAAGTCCGCGAGCTCGACGGGCTCGGGTGTCGGCGTCGGCGTGACCGTGACGGTGACCGTCGGCGCGGGGGTCTCGGCGGCGGGCGGCGCGGGCGTCGCGCACCCCGACAAGCCGAGAGCGACAGCGAGGCCGAGTGAGACCGCACCGGCACCGAATGAACTGAACGAACGCATCACAATGCCTGCCTTTCGGAAGCGGCGAGAGGGCCGCTCACAGCAGATCCTAGGGATTACCCCGGTGTGGCGCCATCGCGGATTCGTCGGGGGGCAAAGCCGCTGGCTTACTCGCGCAGCCGCACGAGGTGAATCTGGGTTGACTCGTCGAGCTCGACGAGGTTCGACCGAGACTTCACGAACTTCGAGAAGCTGCTGTAGCCCAGGGCCTTTTCGTTGAAGGCGGGGTCGAGGCGCTTCATCTGATTCTTCACCGCGGAGGCGTGCGCCCAATCGGCGTCATCCGCCTCATGGACAAGTCGAAGGGCGCGCACGAGGAGCGCGTTGGCTGCCTTACGTGTTGTCGCCGACTCGCTCGACGAGTCGGGCGTCTCGGTTGCCGTCGCAGTGCTGACTGCGGCCTTCGAGGCCCGCCGGGGAGCCTTCGTGGCAACCGTCGGCTCGTCGCTGGCAGCGTCAGGGCTCGCGTCGAGTGACGCAACGATGTGGGCGGCCGAGCGGATGCCCGGCAGAGCGTCGTAGTCGGCGTACTCGTTGCACGCCGCCTTGAGGCTCTTGCTCGTCCCGCCCGCAACCCCGATGCCGACGATGTAGCGCCCGAGGCGCTTGGCGCGCTGGGCGAGCGCGATGTAGTCACTGTCGCCCGCCGCGATCACGACGTGCGTGATGTCGGGCAAGCGAAAGAGGTCTTCGACGACATCGACCGAGAGCCGAATATCGGCGCCGTTCTTCATCTGTTGGGTAGCCGGAAAGAGTTGCGTCAGGTCAACGGCGCGTTCCATGAGCTGCCCCTGGTAGCTCGCGTTGACGCCGATCGACCAGTCGGCGTAGGCGCGCGAGAGCACGATCGTGCCGAAGCTCGACGCGAAGTCGAGAATCGCGCTGATGTCGACCTCGGCGTGCTTGAGCTTGGCTGCCGCCTCGTCGGTTGCTCCGGCGAATCCCGCCGGCAGCCGATAAACGTTGTCTTTTCGCCAGGTGCCCCGACCGTGAATCTGGTCGTAGCGCGAGATCACGATGTTGTCGAAGTCGATATAGACCGCAACGCGGCCTTCACCGGGAACAGCCATGGGTCGCCTCCTTCGCCGTTCAGAATCGTCGTGGGGTCATCCTGACAGGGTTCGCCGCAATCGGTCTCTGCCGCGCTCAGGGCTGGGGGTCGAGGGCGTCGTATTCGCGCAGGCTTCGGTAGATGCGCAAGAAGACGGCACACACCACGATGATGATGAGCCCGCCGAGCAAGGGCGGAAACCACAGCAGCGCCGTCAGGCTGAGCACACCGACGTAGAGGTCGCCGACGCGCGGCCCGCCGTTGACCACCACGGTAAACAGGCCTTGCAGTCGCCCACGCATGATGTCGGGCACGGCGGCTTGAATCATGGTGTTGCGGTAGATCATGCTCACCGAGTCGGCAGCGCCCGACACCGCGAGCAGTATCGAGGCGATCACGAGCGCGGGCAGATTCGCTTGGCTGATATCGGTGCCGACCTCGATCGGCAGCACGGTTGTCGCGAGCAAGAGAACGCCAAAGAGCAGGATGCTCGCGCCATAGGCCGCCACGGCGACGACCATGCCAACACCGTGTGCGCGCACGGCCCCGACTTTGCCCGAGAGCAGGCCGAGCACGAGCATCCCGACGGCGCCCGCGGCCGACAGGATGCCCACCGTGACAGCACCCCCGCCGATGAGCAGAGCGCCGATCGCCGGGAACAGCACGCGCGGGTTTCCGAACGTCATGGCGACGATGTCGAGCACGAACGACGCGCGAATGTTCGGCGCGACTCTCAAGAAGCGCCAGCCTTCGACGATCGAGCGCAGGTCGGCTCGGCGGCGCTCGCCGTCGGGAATCATCGCCGGCAGCGTATAGAGCCCATAGAACGCGGCGAGAAACAGCACGACGTCCACGGTGTAGGTCACGCTGAAACCGAGGTACGCCACTGAGAAGCCCGCGAGCGCCGGGCCGAGTGTCATTTGCACTCCGGCGCTGATGCCGCCGAGGGCGCCCGCGGCAGGCAAGAGCTCGAGCCTGACCAGGTTCGGAATCATCGCTTGCCGCGCGACTTGCACCATGATCGCGGCAACCGAGTTGATCGTGATGAAGACATAGAGCGGCCAGATGTCGGGTACGCCGAGCCAACTGTAGGTCGCGATCGCCGCCGTGGAACCCCACGCTGCGATCGCCGAGATGAGTGCAACGCGGCGTCGGTCGAAGCGATCGGCGAGCGCACCGCCATAGATGCCGAAGATGATCATGGGGCCAAGCGCGAACGCGGCGACGAGCGAGACGGCGAGTGTCGAGGCCGTGCGGTCGTAGATGTCGAGACCGACCGCCACGATCGTCATTTGGCTGCCGATGCCCGTGATCGCGGCTCCTGCCCACATGCGGGCGAACGCAGGGCTTTCGCGCAGCGGTCTCAGGTCAACGAGATGGCCGCGGTGAGGGGCGTGCGATGGGGCTGTCACAACTGCCCAGGCTACGCCGGTCGCCCGGCGTTAGTGAGACAGCGCCTGAGCGTGCTCGGCGTACGACACACCGGTCAGACGCTCCGACTCCTCCCAGAGTCGAACGAGCGCGGCGGCGTCGCGTGCAGCCCACGGCACCCAGGCCGGTGATGCCTCGCCGCGAATCTCGAAGGCACCGCTCGGGCCGTAGTAGCCGCCCGGCTCGGCACCCGCATTCGTCGCCGCGAAGAGCGCAGGCCGGATACCCTCGTCGACGCTCTGCATCACCTGATCCATGCGGCGTTGGAATGCGCCCCCGACGGGCTTGCCGTCGCGCGGCCCCGTGATCTGCAGGTTCGTTGATGTGCCCCCGGGGTGCGCGGCGACGCTCGTGACGCCCCAGCTGCCGAGGTCGCTGCGACGCTGCAGCTCGCGCGCGAAGGCGAGGTTGGCGAGTTTGGACAGCGCGTAGGCTCCCCACGCCGAATAGCGGCGCTCCGCGTTGAGGTTGTCCCATTGCCAGCGGCCGATGCGCGCAACGATGCTGCTCGTCGAGACGACGCGCGGCGCATCTGCCCGCTGCAGTGCGGGCAGCAGCAGCCCCGTGAAGGCGAACGGCCCCAAGTGGTTGCTGCCGAACTGCACCTCGAAGCCGTCGGCCGTCTCGCGGCGGTCGGGCACGGCCATGATTCCGGCGTTGTTGATGAGGATGTCCACAGCACGGTTCTCGTCGAGCAGGCTCTGCGCGGCCGAGCGCACGCTCTCGAGCGAGGCAAGGTCGAGGTCGAGCAGGCGCAGGCGGGCATCCGGATTCTGCCCTATCAGTTCATCGAGCGCCCGCTGCCCCTTCTCGCGGTTGCGCACGGCCATGACGACCTCGGCGCCAGCGGCGGCCAGGCGGCCCGTGATCCCGAAGCCGAGGCCGCTATTGGCGCCCGTGACGACCGCGAGGCGGCCGGTCAGGTTCGGAACGGTCGAGTCGAGGGCAGTGCGGGGCATACAGTCTCCTGGTTTGGCGCGAACGACTCGATTCCATCATCCGAATCAGGGCTAGACCTGAGAGCCGCCTTCCCCGCGCGCGAGCCCGCGGTGCGCCAGAATGTCGGCATGAGCGCCGACACAGCCCCCGTTGCCGATTTCCGACGCCTCGAGTGGGAGCGCCGCACGTCTCAGATCTTGGCGGGGTTCGGACTCCTCTTCTTGGTGGTGTACTCGCTCTATGTGCTCGTGGTTGACCCGGCCGACTGGTTCTTTGTGGTGCTCCTCTTTGCCGGGCTCGTCTCATGGCTCGCATTCTTGGTCGACATGGCGGCGCGTATCGCCTTGACCGACGCCGGTCGCCGCTGGCGATTCATTGGCACTCACCCCATCGACGTCATCTCGCTCGCGATTCCCCTCGTGCGCGTGATGCGTGTTGCTGGTCTGTTGAGGCACATTCCGATTTTCAGCGGCGGTTCCGGAAACGCCGTTCGTGGCTCGGTGATCGCTCACGCGTCGATCTACGCGTTGCTGTACGTCTACGCGATCGCTCTCGCTGCCTTGTCGTTTGAGCGCGATGCTCCGAACGCCTCGATCACGACCTTCGGCGATGCCATGTGGTGGGCGGTTGTCACGATCACGACCGTGGGCTACGGAGACACCTATCCGGTGACGGGAGTGGGCCGCGTGCTCGCGGTCATGCTCATGGGGGGCGGTCTCGTCATCGTCGGCACCATCTCGGCCATCGTGGTCTCCGTCATCACCGAGCGCATTGCGGCGGGCCCTCGCACAGAGTCGACAACTGACAACTAAGCCTCAAACAGCGCGTCTTCAGCCTCGTAGTCGAACCATTCCGCTGCTCCGTACCGGTCGTGCAGCACCGGAAACCTCTCACGCCAGTCGACGTCGGCAACGGTCGTGAGCATCCAGTCGATTGCCGCGCCAATGGTCGATCGGTGCGTGCCGACCGGCCGGTAGCCCAACTCGTCGTGCGCGGCCTGCATGCTGAGCACCACCGGGTTTGGCACTGCCCACGGGTGCTGCCCGATGTCACCGGCCGACTCGCGCTCGAGCAGGTCGAACTCGGCCTCGTGCCCGAGGTGGGCAAAGACCGCCTGGCCGATTTCGAGGGCGGTCGCACTGGGCTCGTCTGCAGCATTGAGCACACGGCGCCCGGGATGCTCTGCCGCCAGCCGCACAAGCTCAGCGATCACCGCTGTCGCCGTGGTGGCAAACCGGCTCTCGCCGCGATCGGTCAGCGGCACGCGGCGCCTCCCGTCGAGTGCGCGCTTGATGAAGTACCACTCGCGCAGCGCCAGTGACTCGGGCCCGTGGATCGCGCCCGGTCGCAGCACCGTGACGGGCAGGCCCTCGATTCCGAGCAGTGCACGTTCGAGCGCGGCCTTCTGAGTCGAATAGCCTTCCAACTCGTCGATGACGGTCGGGTGGTCTTCCGTGACCGGAACCGCCAGGAGCGGGAAGTCGTCGGGCACGGTCGCGATGTCCATCCATGTGCCATTGCTGCCGAGATACACCGACGCGGTCGAGATGACCACGAGCGACCCAACCCGGCCAACAAGCGCGCGATACGGCTCCGCATCGCCGGGTCGAAACGCCACGCAGTCGAGAACGAGGTCGTGGCCCGCAGCGGCTGCGGCCACCGCTTCGGGGTCTGAGCGGTCAAGCGTCATGACCTCGACAGCGTCGGCGAGATCGGCGGGCAGCGGCCGAGTGCCCCGCTGCGCTGACGTGACCCGGTAGCCGCGGTCGAGCAGGCGCCGGGCGCTCGCGACTCCGATCTGGCCCGAGCCTCCGACGAGCAGTGCTGTCTTCTGCATGTCGCCACTCTAGGCGCTAGATTTTCTAGGCGACCCTTCGAATCAAGGAGAACTCATGGCTGCCGCACCCCTCACCCGCAACCAGACGCAAAGCGCCGTGATCGCTGGTGCGGTGGCGCACACGATCTTCCAGGCGGGCTGGTTCGCTTTCGGCATGTCGGTGGCCGCGCTCGCCGCCTCCGCACTGTTCGGCGGCCTGGTCGGCGCGATCTCGAACGCTCTCGGCGGGGAACAAGCGAGCAGTGTGCTCGCCGCCATCGGTGCCGGTTCCGACCTTCTGCTGTGGATCGTCATCTCGTTCGTCATCGGCAGCCTGATTCTCATTGGCCTGTCGATTCTGGTCAGTGGGTGGATGCTCTCGGCCTCAGGCCTGCACCGACCGTGGCGCACGACGATGGCTGCGGTTGGTATCGCGGCGCTCGTCGACATCGCGCTCTTCTGGATCTACATCGGAATCTCGAACCTGCTCACCGACAGTCCCATTGCCGGCCCCGTGCTGTTGACGCCCGTCATCGCGCTCGTCGGGGGCATTCTCGTGGGCTCGCTCATCTGGTGGCTCATGGCACTCGCGAATCGTGAGCGCACCCCGGCCCCTGCCGCAGCGTCGTCGGGCCCGGCCGTTTCGTCAGGCACGCCTGCCGCGTCGATCGAGTCGTCCGGCACGGCGTCGACGAAGCGCGCCACGCCAAAGACCGCGCCCGCTGACGCGGTGGCCGAGCCCGTTGAGGCCCCCGCGCCCGAGAAGAAGAAGCGCTAGCTGTAGTGCCCAGGGACGTTGTTTGATCTGGACGTCCTGACATGGCGAGAACCTCCGAGGCAGAGTGGAGCTGCTTACTGCTTCCGCTCTGAACCAAGGAGGTTCTCGTGTCCCACGGTAACGCTGCCCTCACCCCTCGCC
>CALRMP020000071.1:0-12422 GCA_943369205.1 Gulosibacter massiliensis
GATGCTCTCCATCGACCTTCCACTGGAGCGATACAAGGCAACCGCACGCTCCTTGAACTCACGCGGATACGCGTCCTTCCTGGCCATCACGGACTCCATTCCTCGGGCTCATCCCGATGTTAGGTGTCCGAGAAACCCAGGGCAGGTCATGGGTGCCCACCGAGTCGATGTACCCCTGGGGGTGGTCACCCGCCGGGTCGGTCGACCGCAGAGTCTGGGGCCAGATGCTCGTCGATGAACTGTAGTTCCAGGCCGCGGCGACAACCCAGAACGGCGTGCACAGTTCGTTGCTGTAGCCATCGCGGGCCGTCACGGTAATGAGCCCTGAGTTTGCCGGGTTGGCCAGAGTGTCGTTCGAAAGGTTGTAGTAGGTGTACGACACCGCGCTCACGGGCAAGCACGGAAGTGCGCAGTCGGAAGGCTCGGCAAAGACAAAGGTGAACTCTCGCTTGGCATCTGGGTCAATGGCGTACTTCGGAGACTCAGCTTCGGCCCGCACGACGATGGTCGTGGCTCCCGACACCGCATAGGTGCCCGGCTTCACTTCCGACTCACCGATGAACCAGCGCACCCCCTCGACGGCGTCGAGCGTGTAACTGCCTGCCGTCGTGCAGCCCAACTGCACGAAGCTCGCCGACGGGGTCACGAGCGTTTCGGTGGGCAAGTCACCGCAGACCAAAAACGCTGCCGCATTACGGTCTTTGTTGAAGTACGTGCTGTTGAACTGCACCCACTCGACGGTCCACTGACCGGTCAAATAGGTCGAGTACTCGAACGTGAAGACTCCCGAGTCACGCTGCGCGTTGCTCAACGGAAGCGTGACAGCGCCACTGGGCGCGTTAACCCGCACAACAAGACCCGATTCGCTGGCAGGGTCTTGCGCTTGTCGCTTATCGATCTGCGCAGTGATCTGGAACTTCTTGTCGCCCTGCACGATGTCCATGTTGATGTGGTCACCGTTGGTCAACGTGCGGCCCTGAATGTTCGTAGCCGTCACGCAGTCGAGGTCGTTGCCCGTCTTCGAGGCATTGATCCGGAATCCGAGGTGCGACAGGCCTGCATACGTATGGGTGTAGTTCGCGGTCTCGCTCGTGCTCGTATCCACGACGGACAGAAACGTTCCGCCCTTGACGCACACGTCGACGTCCCAGCCGTCGACGATGGTCCACGAAACGGTTCGCTTGTCGACATCCCAACTGATCGTGCCCCACGCTGCCGTGTACACGCCGTCTTTGTCGAGGTTGGCTCCATCAAGCGCAGCGGGCTTTTGAAAGCCGACGCTGGTCGCGTTGCACACGAGGCCTCGCTGGTCATAGGTGGTCACTCCACCCGCGTCGACAATCGGCTTCGACAGAGTCTCGCTCGGCGGTGCTGCCAGTGCTGGGGCCGCACCGCCGGCAGCGATGCCGAGCGCAAGTGCGAACGCCGTCGTGGCGGCAAGCGCACGGCGGCGGAGCGTGTGGCGTCGCTCGTGGCGTCGCAGAGTGGTGCGCAACATGATGTGCTCCTCGGGTAGGGAGCCCGTGCTCTCTTGGGTGAGAGTGCAGGTATTCGGGTATTCAGGCAAGTGATCGCGAATTCCCCATAGACCGGTCTGTCTGCCCGCGAAGCGGGGGGTCAGTGCACGAACTCCAAGAGGTCCATTCCGAGCGCGCGCAGAGCATCCATCACCCGCAAACGACGAGGGAGGTCGGTGTCGTCGAAGTGCACCGAGACGGCGTAGGCGACACCCGCGCGCGGCCCCCGAAGAATCCCGGCCTCGCTGCGCACGCCGGTATCGGTTCCGGTCTTGTTGACCATCCAGGTGTTGTGTTCAATGCCGCGGTGTGAGAGCGGGTCGCGACCGAACGCACTCGCCACCATCGAGAGATCAGCGTTGAGAGACAGCCAGCTCAAGACGCGCTGACTCGTCACGGGGTCGATGATGTGGCCATTGGCGAGAGCCTGAAAGAGCCATGCCAACTCGGCCGTCGAGCCAACGGAGAGCTGCGGGGCGTCATCGGGACCCCTCACGTCGCGCACCCGATCGAGGAGCGCCGTGCGCACGAGACCGAGTTTCTCCGTGCGCGAGCGAACCGCGTCAAGGCCGACCTGCCGCAAGAGCACGTTGGTCGCGAGGTTATCGCTCGTCGCGCCCACGAGGGCGGCGAGGTCGGCAATCGGGAAGGCGGGAGCCTGAAGGTGCTGCCACAAGCCGCTGTCGGCAACGGCATCCTGAGCAGATCGGTCGGCGATCGCGTAGTCGCTCACGGTGCGGTCAGTGAGCCGGGCGCTGACCTCGATGAGCAGAAGAATCTTGCCGATGCTGGCCGTCGGTAGCACGATTCGCTCATCGACCGCGAAAACACTCTCGCCCGTGTCGAGGTCAACGACGGCGACCGAGACGCGCGCACCCTCGTAGGCCACGGCACCCAGAACGCGGTAGGCCGGCCGGAAGTGCGGTTGCCGCTCGAGCGCAAGATGGCGCGCCGCACGGGGGAAGCCCGCTCGGGCGCCCCGGTCTCGCGTCAACGGCGCATCTACCAAATGGCCACCCGGGCGTCAGGCTCAAGCCAGAGCTCATCAGAGGGTGTGACCTCGAACGCCTCATAGAAGGCATCGAGGTTGCGCACGATCTGGTTGCACCGAAACTCGTTCGGCGAGTGGGGGTCGATCGAGAGCAACCGCAAGGCTTCTTCAGGCCGAATGGCAATCTGCCAGGCCTGCGCCCACGACAAGAAGAACCTCTGCGCGGCAGTCAGCCCGTCAATCACGGGCGGCTCGGCACCGTCGAGCGAGAGCAGGTAGGCCTTCCAGGCAATGCCGAGCCCGCCGAGGTCACCGATGTTCTCGCCGATCGTGAGCGCGCCGTTCACGTGGTGCCCGGGCGTCTCGGTTGGTTCGAGTGCGTCGTACTGCGCGATGAGCGAGGCGGTGCGGTCTTCGAAGGCCGTGCGGTCTTCTTCGGTCCACCAATCGTGCAGCCGGCCGTCGCCGTCGAAGCGCGAGCCCTGGTCGTCGAAACCGTGGCCGATCTCGTGGCCGATCACGGCACCGATCGCACCGTAGTTGGCGGCGGAATCGCGCTCTTCGTCGAAGAACGGAAACTGCAGGATGGCGGCCGGGAAGACGATCTCGTTGAAGCCGGGGTTGTAGTAGGCATTGACCGTCTGTGGCGTCATGAACCACTCGTCGCGGTCGATGGGTGAGCCGATCTTCTTCAGCTCGCGCTGAAACTCGAACTCGCCCGCTACCTGAACATTGGCGAGCAAATCGTCCGCGTCGATGTCGAGCGACGAGTAGTCGCGCCAGCGATCGGGGTAGCCGATCTTGGGCGTGAACTTGCGCAGCTTCTCGAGAGCGCGCTCACGCGTCGCGGGGGTCATCCATTCGAGATTCTCGATGCTCTGCCGGTAAGCCTCAACGAGGTTGGCTACGAGGTCGTCCATCGCGGCCTTCGCGTTCGGCTTGAAGTGCCGCTCGACATAGGTGGCACCCACCGCCTCGCCCATGGCGCGCTCGACAAGGCCGACACCGCGCTTCCAGCGAGCGCGAAGCTCGGGGGCGCCGGTGAGAGTGCGGCCAAAGAACGCAAAGCTCTCATCGACGAAAGCGCCCGACAAATACGGAGCCATCGACCGCACGATCGCGTAGCGCAACCAGTCACGCCACTCGTCGAGGTCTCGCCCGGTCAGCTCCGCGGCGATTCCGTCGGTGACATCGGGCTGGCGTAGCACGACCTCGGCGAGAGTGGCGGCGGGGATTCCGTAGCCCTCGCGCCACGTGGCGAGGTTCACGGCCGCGGCACGTGCGGCCCATTCGTCGAACGTCGTCAGGTTGTAGGTGGCCTGCGCGTCTCGATTGCGCACGGTGTCCCAGTGGTGCGCAGCAATCGCTGTCTCTAACGCGACGACGCGCGCCGCCCGCGCGGCAGCATCGTCGAGCCCGGCGAGGGCGAGCATGCGCTCAACGTGTGCGCGGTAGGCCACGAGCGTCTCGGCGTGCTTCTCTTCGCGGTAGTACGCCTCATCCGGGAGGCCGAGACCACCTTGCTCGACGAACACGAGGTAGCGCTCGGGGTCGCCCGGGTCATTGTCGACGAACAGCTGCACGAAACCCGCCACCCCGCGGCGCTCGAGGCGGCCAATGGTCGCGAGCAGAGCATCCACATCGGCGACGGAATCGACCTCGGCAAGCAACGGCGCCAGCGGAGCTGCACCGAGTGCCTCGATGCGCTCTTCGCTCATGAAGCTCGCGTAGAGATCGCCGACCTTTTTTTCGAGCGTGCCAGCAGGGGCGTTCTGTGCCTGCTCGATGATCTCGCGCACGGCCTTCTCGGCCTCTTCGGCGAGAACGAGAAACGAGCCGTAGCGCGCTTTGTCGTCGGGGATCGGTGTGCGTGCGATCCATTTGCCGTTGACGTGGCGGTAGAGGTCATCTTGCGGTCGAACCGCGGGGTCAAGTTCTGCGCGGTCGATACCGCTGGCAAGCAGGTCAGTCACCCCCGAGAGCATAGCCGTCGTGGGGCTGATGAGGGCTGTTCGTCTGCACAGAAGGAGCCTGAGGCGCCGTGGAGCATGCAGTGATGCTACGGGCCGCTACGGTGGCGTCGTGACCGAATCGCGCCCCGCAACGGCCGGTCGCGCACTCGACCGCGACATTCTGCGTCTCGCGATTCCCTCGCTTGGCGCCCTTGTCGCCGAACCGCTGTTCGTGCTGACCGACACCGCCATGGTGGGCCACCTTGGGGTTGAGGCGCTCGCAGGCCTGGGTCTGGCGAGCATCGTGCTGCAGACCACCATCGGGCTACTCATCTTCCTTGCCTACGCGACGACTCCGATCGTCGCTCGGCGACTCGGTTCGGGCGACGCGCGGGGCGCGTTGAGCGCGGGGGTCGACGGGCTGTGGCTCGCTCTCGGCATCGGTGTCGTGCTGCTCGCAGTTATGCTGCCGACGAGCTCGCTCGTGATCGGCTGGTTCGGAGCAACACCGATCGTTGAGGCCGCGGCGCTCGAGTACCTGACGATCGCATGGTGGGGCATCCCCGCCATGCTGTTGGTTTTCGCGACCACGGGTTTGTTGCGAGGCCTGCAGGATGCCCGCACTCCGCTGCGCGTCGCAGTGGCCGGTTTCGCCGCCAACATCGCCCTCAACGCGGTGTTGATCTACGGGCTCGAGCTCGGCATCGCGGGTTCGGCGATCGGAACGGTCATCGCTCAATGGGGCATGGCAGCGGTGCTCGTCACGGTGTGCGTGCGTCACGCGCGCGCGGCGCAGGCTTCGCTCCGGCCCGGGCGGGTCGGCATCACGGCGGCAGGCCGCGCGGGTTCGTGGCTGCTGCTGCGCACCCTGAGCTTGCGCATCGCACTTGTGGTGACAGTCGTCGTGGCGACGGGCTTCGGCACGACCGAGCTCGCCGCGACGCATGTGTGGTTCGCGCTCTACAGTTTGCTCGCTCTTGCTCTCGACGCTCTGGCCATCGCCGGACAAGCACTCATTGGCCACGGCCTCGGGGCT
Source organism: Gulosibacter massiliensis (assembly GCA_943369205.1). Classification (GTDB taxonomy): domain Bacteria; phylum Actinomycetota; class Actinomycetes; order Actinomycetales; family Microbacteriaceae; genus Microcella; species Microcella massiliensis_A. Next base: position 5,497 of record CALRMP020000071.1, read on the forward strand.
TCAGAGGTCGACCGCGTGCACGCGATCACCCGCCGACTACTGGTGTGGGGTGCTTGCGTCGGAGCTGCGCTCGCCGTCATCGTGATCGCCACCAGTCCGCTCATCGCGCTCGTGATGACCTCTGACGCCGAGGTGCGCGCGGTACTGCCCCTCACTCTCACCATTCTCGCGATCGGGTTGCCACTCGCCGGAGTCGTGTTCGTGCTCGACGGCGTGCTGATCGGTGCGGGTGATGGCCGGTATCTCGCTGTGACCGGCGTCCTGAATCTTCTTGCCTACCTGGCGGTGCTCCTGTTCGTCGGCGAGCTCGGCTGGCTGCTCGCGGCCTTCACCTTTGTCTACCTCGGCGCGCGGGCGCTCACCCTCGGTTTCCGAGCTCGCGGCTCAGCCTGGATCGTGACAGGCGCCGTGCGCTAAACGGCGGTGGCCCTAGAGCCAGTCGCGACGCTTGAAGACGACGTACAGCCCGAGGCCCAAGAGCGCCATAAGCCCGAGGGCAAAGGGGTAGCCCCAGGTCCACTGGAGCTCGGGCATGTAGCGAAAGTTCATGCCATAGACCGTGCCGACGAGGGTGGGGGCGAACAGAATGGCCGCCCACGAGGTGATGCGCTTGATCTGCTCGTTCTGCTCGACGCTCACCTCCGTCATCCGGCGCGTGATGAGGGTCGACTGAACCTGCAAGGCCTTGTCGAGCAGTGTACGAAAACCGTCGGCGCGATCTGCCGCCCGCGTGACGTGATCGAGCACGTCGCCGAGTCGGTGACGCAAGTCGATGTCGACGCCATACTTGTCGCCGCCACGCAAGAGCGCGCCGACGATGCCGATGAGGGGCTGCACCGCTCGCTGAAAGCCGATGACTTCGCCCGAGAGGTCGTAGATGCGTCGTGTGAGCAACTCGTGACCGTCGTCGCCGAACAGTTGGTCTTCGATCTCGTCGATGTCGTTCTCGAGGCCGGCCATGACCGGTTCGTACTCGTCGACTACTTCATCGAGAACGGCGTAGAGGATCGCTTCGGGGCCGCGGGCCAACAGGGCCGCATCGGCTTCGAGGCGCTTCCGCACATGAGCAAGGTCGGGAGATTCGGCGTGCCGCACAGTCACGACAAATTGCGGGCCCACGAAGACGTGCAACTCGCCGAACTCGACGGTCTCGGTCTCGTCGACGTAACGCGCCGTGCGAAGCGCGAGAAACAGAGTGTCGCCATAGCGCTCAAGCTTCGACCGCTGGTGGCCCTTGAGCGCGTCTTCGACGGCGAGGTGGTGAAGGTCAAACTCGGCCGCGACCGAGGCCATCTCGTCATGACTCGGTCGATAGAGCCCGATCCAGGCAACGCCGCCCGTCGCCTTGGTCACTTCATAGGTGTCGTCGAGGCCGACGACCCCGGGCCGTCGCACGCCGTCGACGTAGACCGCACTGTCAACGACGGCCATCGGCCGTGCCCATTCCCGTCGAACTCATGGTCGCTCCCTGGGCTGTCGCGGATATCAGCGCAACTGGCCGAACGCTTCGGCCTTCTTGATGGGGCCAGCGATGAGAATGGTATCCCCCGCTTCGATGACAGTGTCGGCATCCGCATTGCACCACGCCCCGCCGCCGCGTTGCACGGCCATGACGGTGACCCCGAAGTCTTGGCGCAGCTCGGTGTCGCCGAGCCTCTTGCCTTGAACGACGCGGTTGGGGCCCATCTTGACGATCGCGTAGTCGTCGTCGACCTCGATGTAGTCGAGCGCAGCACCGCGCACGAGGTGGGCAACACGACGACCCATCTCGTGCTCGGGGTAGATGACGTGCTTGACACCGAGTTGCGTCAAGATCTGCCCGTGGGCGTCGCTCACCGCCTTGGTCCACAAATGCGGAATCTCCATGCGCAACAGAATTGATGTGGTCAGGATGCTCGACTGAACATCAGACCCGATCGCCACGACGACGCGGTCGAACTCGTGCACGGCGAGCTGCCGAAGAACCTCTTCTTTCGTCGTGTCGGCGCGCACCACTTGCGTGAGTTGCCCGTTGAGCGACTGCACGATCTCTTCATCGGCATCGATACCGAGCACTTCGGTGCCCGTTGCCATGAGCTCAAGGGCGATCGCCCGACCAAACCGGCCCAGCCCGATGACGGCCACCGCATCGGCTTCAGCGATGCGCGCTGCGCGATCGCGGCTGGAGATTCGTGAGTTAACCAATGACGGGCCTTTCTTTCGGCAGTTCGTAGAGCACTTTGCGTTGACGCAGCACCAGGGCAGTGCCCAGGGTGAGGGGGCCGAGCCGGCCCAAGAACATGAGCACCATCAGAATCACCTGCGCGGCCGGCGGCAAATCGGCGGTGATTCCCGTGCTGAGCCCGACGGTGGCGAAGGCAGAGATGGCTTCGAAGAGCAACACGTCGAGGTCAAGGTGGGTCATGACCATTAGCGCGATCGTCGCGCTCATGACGGCGGCCATCGAGAGCAGTGTGATCGTGATGGCCTCACGGTGCACCGCGCGCGAGAGCCGCTTGCCGAAGATGTTGACGGCACCCTCGCCGCGCAGCTCGGTGATGATGATGAAGAGAAGAACCGCGAAGGTCGTGACCTTGATGCCGCCCGCCGTGCCGGCTGGCCCGCCGCCGATGAACATGAGCACGTCGATTGCGAGCCAGGTCTCACTCGTCATCTGCCCGATGTCGACAGAGTTGAAGCCCGCCGTGCGTGCCTGCACGGAGTGGAAGAACGACACGAGAACGCGATCACCCACCGACATGTCGCCGATCGTCGCCGGGTTGCTCCACTCGAACAACGCGATGATGACCGTGCCGAGCACGAGCAGCAGCGCCGTCATCGCGAGCACGAGGTTGGTGTTCATGCTCCAGTGCAACGGGCGGCGCAACTCGCGACGCAACTGCAGCAGCACCGGAAACCCGAGGCCGCCCAAGATGGTGGCGATGCACATCGGCAGCACGATGATGGGGTCCGTTGCGAAGCCGATCATGTTGTCGGTGAAGGGCGCGAATCCGGCGTTGTTGAACGACGAGATGGCGAGAAACACGCCACGGCCCAGAGCGGTCGGAAGAGCATCCCCGTACGTCAACCAGAACTGAAGCGTCAGGATCACCGCCACAATCGACTCGATGATGAGTGACGTCAACAGGATTCCACGGGCGAGTCGCTTCGCGTCGCCGGTGGTCACTGCGCGGTTCTCGGCGCCCGCGAGCATGCGTCCGCGTAGCGAGACCCGGCGCAACAGTGTGAGGCCAATGAGCGACGCGACGAGCATGATTCCGAGGCCGCCGATCTGAATGAAGGCGACGATCACGGCGTGGCCGAACGGTGACCACACGGTGGCCGTGTCGACGACGATGTGACCCGTCACGCACACGGCTGAGACAGCGGTGAAGGCCGCATCGAGTAGCGAGACCTCGGCACCCGGTGCGTGCGAAATCGGCAGCGCGAGCAACGCGGTGGCGATGACGATTGCGCTGAAGAAGCCGATGACCACGGCCTGTGGCGGGTTCAATCGGATTCGGTGGTGCGAGCGTCGCTGGGGCGCCCTCGTAAGAGGCACCCGCAGACTCTAGTCTTTTCCGGCCGCGGCGCAAGTCAGAGAGGGGCGCGATCCACACTTTCATTTGTCAGGGTCACTCTGCTCGAGAACGGGCGGCTGTTAGCGTGGTGCGACTCGTCGCGCGGCTCAGACGCGGGCGAGCATCCACCACCGAAAGGTCATCGTGACCACTTCTCCCGGCACTCGCCCTTCGTTGTCGGCCTGGCGCATCGCCGTCTTTGCGGTCTTCGCGATCACCCCGCGCCACCCACGCGCTGCCGCCTCACCGGCCACGCGGCGGCCACAGCTACGATTCGTTGATGTGCTCCGGAGCGGATCGGTAGCAGGTTCGAAAGGTGGTTGTCCATTCGCGAGCCTTACCCGCTAGCACGACCAACGGTTGCCCTCGGTTAGGTTTCTCGTTCGACGCGATGCGAGGGTGAAAGGACGATCATGGGTCATCGCAAGAACCAGGCCTATCACCACGGGAACCTGCAAGAAGCGCTTCTTGACGCAGGCCTCAAGGAAGCGCGCAAGACGGGTGCTCGCAATTTGGGGGTTACCCACTTGACGAGTTTGGTGGGCGTCTCGCCGATGGCGATCTACCATCACTTCTCCAGCGGTGAGAGTCTCAAGTCCGCGATTTCACAGCGATCTCGAGAAGAACTCGCTCGACGCATGACTGCCGCGGTAGAAGCAGAGACCGACGTCAAGAGTCGTCTTCTCGCAACTGGTCGTGCCTACATTCAATTCGCGATCGACGAGCCAGGACTCTTCTTGGTTGCTTTCACCGACTGCGAAGCACCGCCTCGGCCCGACGACCCATCGTCGTGGGAGATTCTCCAAGGCGCGATTAAGGCGCTCTGCCGTGATGGGCTCGTTAAGCAATCACGCGTCGAAGGTGTGGCCAGTTACTGCTGGTCCACGGTGCATGGTTATGCGTCGCTGGCAATCGGTAGAGACCCGCTCAAGCCCTCCGCGAGCAAAGAGTCGATTGATGACCTGATGGAACGAATCTGGGCAGGCGTCGTCGCTCGATTCTGATCTGACCCAGCGATCTTGACGGAGACCTTTCGCAACTACCTGTTCTGTCGAGCGAGAGTTACGAGGCCTGTGCTGGCCACAACGAACATGACTGCAGTCATCGCAATCGCTTCCGGCCCGATGTTAGAACTGTTGGCACCGAAGAAGTCAGACAGATGACCGACGACGAGTCCGGCTGCGATCAATACGGCGGCAACGAGCCCACCTGCCCAAGTCTCGCGGCGGATTGCGGTGATCGCGAGGCCTAGGCCTGACCCGATCTGCAACCAAGCACCAATCTGGTCGTTGGGGTCCGCCACCAAGATGAAACCGGTTGAGATGAGCCCGATCGCCGGGGCGATGAGAGCAATGCGAATCAGTATCGCTGCGGATCGGCTGATCGGTTGGCGTTCGGAACGAGGTGAGGCGACAGCATTTTGCATTTCGGTTCTCCCGTACAGAAATAAGGATGGTCGAGAATGTGAATACCATAAAGAACTTTGCGTAACGTCGCGAGAGTCTGGCAGTTGGCCCGTCGGCAACCTTCCTCGGTTGTTGTCCAGGAACTTCTCAGGGCATGCTCCGACACAACGTGGTGTGCCGAACGCGCGAACTGACGTGCTGTTAGCGTTGTCGGGCGTGGCACACTGCGTGCGAGCATCCACCACCGAAAGGTCGTCGTGACCACTTCCCCCGGCACTCGCCCGTCGCTGTCGGCCTGGCGCATCGCCGTCTTCGCGGTCTTCGCGATCAACGGCCTCGCCATGGCGACGTGGTTCGCCCGCACGCCCGCCGTTCGCGATGCGCTCGATGTGCGCACCGACGAGTTCGGCTTTCTCATCATGGGTATGGCGGGCGGGTCAATCATCGGGTTGCTTGCTTCGGCGCACATCATCGCCCGCATCGGGTCGCGCACGACGATTCTCGTGGCGCTGCTGACGAGCCTCGTCGCGCTCGCGATCATGGGCCTGGGGGCCGAGACGCTTCAGAGCTTCGGAGTCACCTTCGTCGCGCTGGCCCTTTTCGGCGCCGCTAACGGCATCACCGATGTCGCCCAGAACGTCGAAGGCGCGGGCGTTGAGCAAGCGCAGGGTCGCAGCATCATGCCGTGGTTCCACGCTTCGTGGAGCATCGGGACGATCACGGGTGCCGCCATCGCCGCGGGCGTCAGCGCACTCGGCGTCGGCGTTGACGTGCACGCGACCGTCATGGCGATCGTGCTCGGTGCCGCGACGCTCGTCGTCGTGCGCTACCTGCCGAAGAATCGGGCGCTTCCGGGTCTCGACGACGACGGCGACGGCCCGGCGGAAACGACCTTCGGCGAGCGCATGGCCATCTGGCGCGAACCGCGCACGCTGCTGATCGGGCTCATCGTTCTCGGCATGGCCTTCGCCGAAGGATCGGCGAATGACTGGCTCGCCCTCGCAATCGTTGACGACCGCGGAGCCGACGAGGCGACCGGTGCACTAGCCTTCACCCTTTTCGCGGTGGCCATGACGGCCGGCCGCATCGGAGGGGTGTGGGTGCTCGACCGGTTCGGTCGCGCGCCGGTCTTGCGCGGCTCGGCCGTGCTCGCGATGGCGGGCCTCGCCCTGCTCATCACGGTCGACTCACCCGTCGCCGCCGCGATCGGCATCGTCGCGTGGGGCCTCGGCGCCTCGCTCGGATTCCCCGTGGGCATGTCGGCCGCGGCCGACGACCCCGCCAAGGCTGCTGCACGCGTGTCGGCCGTCGCGACGGTCGGCTACTTCGCTTTTCTCGTCGGCCCGCCCCTCATCGGAGTCCTCGGCGAAGCCGTGGGCCTGCTGACCTCGTTCTGGGTCGTGCTCGTCCTCATCGCGCTCGCTTTCTTCGCGATTCCCGCGGCACGAGAGACGGGCGCAGCCGCGACAGCGGCTGCGAAGAGAGCCGAAGACCATGTGCCGGCGCCTACAGTGGCAGAGGTCGATGACTCCGACCCTTCCGCACCGGATGCTCGCGCGTAGGCTCCCCGCATGACAAGCTCCCCCTCCGCACGCCCCGCCCTGCCGCTCGACCTCGACCTCACAGGTCGCGCGGCACTCGTCACGGGGTGCGGATCCGCTGAGGGCATCGGCTTCGCCACCGCCCGCGCGCTCGCCGAGCGCGGAGCTCGCGTGGTGATGACCGCCACAACCTCGCGCATCGAGCAGCGCGTCGCCGAGTTGCAGTCACGGGGGTTCGAGGCGCACGGCGTCGTCGCGCGACTCGAGACCGAGCAGGCCGCGACCAGCGCCGTGGCGGCTGCGGTCGAGGCGGTGGGCGCGGTGAGCATCCTCGTCAACAACGCCGGCATGATTGCGACGGGCGAGGAGTTTCCGCGCGGCGACATCGAGATGTCGGTCGACGAGTGGCGCAGTGCCGT
>CALRMP020000072.1:0-11801 GCA_943369205.1 Gulosibacter massiliensis
CCTCCGCCTCCGCCGCCACCGCCCGAGAAGCCGCCGCCGAACGAGCCGCCCGAGAAGCTGCTGCCGCCGCCGCTGCTCGACCAGGATGAGCTCGAGACTGGCGCGGTGGTCGTCGCGGTGACGCCGCGCACGGCGGTGCTGAAGAGCGAAATCTCGAAGCCGTTGTTGCCCACGAACCAGTCGGGGGTTGTGTCGGTGGCGGCGACGCGCACGGCGAGCTCGCGCATCCACTGGTCTTCAACGCCCCACAGCACCGCCCACGGAAGCAGCTTTTCATAGAGCTTCACCAGTTCGAGGTTGTTGCCGACGTCGACGCGCTCGGCACCCTGGGGGCTTTGCAGCATGCGCAAGCGTTCTTCTTCGGCGACCGTGAGGTAGAGCCTCATTCCCTCGAGGTAGTCGCGGGCGTCGCGACCCTTTTCGGTGAACTGCTTCGGCCGAATGGCGAGGCCGAAGGCGATGAAGCCCGCGAAGAACGCGCCCGTCAGCGAGAGAAAAGCCCACGGGCTGATGGTGATGAAGAGCACGGTCGACACGATGATGGCCGCGCCGGCCAGCGCCATGCACGCCCACTGGGCGAACATCATCAACCAGCCGAAGCCGATGCCGGGCGCCGTGCGCTTGAAGCCTTCGCCGTCGATCGAACTACCCGCGCGCGTTTGCAGTTGCGTGAGTTTGGCGCCGAGAGTCGCGTCGTATGCGCCGTAGGCCGTGAGATCGCCCGCCGTGCGGTCTTGCCCGAAGATCGCTTCGAGCAGCGCGAGGTCGAGCACGTCGGTGCGATCGTCGCTGAGGTACTGCAGCGTGTACGGCGACGGGTTGTTGTCGACCGCGTAGGCCAGGATCCGTAGATTCTTCCGCACCGCCAGCCGAACAATGGCGGCCGGAATTCCCGACGCTGGCCGCCCCACGAGGTAGCCCGCCTGCACAATGTCGAAGCCCTCGGGTTCGGAATACTGCGGGATGATCGCGCCGCGACTCTTCGCCCCCGAACCCGCGCGCACGCGCGAGACGATCGCCGCGCCGAGTGCACCGAAGCTCGCGAGGCCGATGCCGCCTGAGACCAGGTGCATCCACAGCGGAACCTCTTGCGGCTCGGGCGGGGGAGTCGGCTCGGGGGTGAGGAAGGTGCCGGGCGCGAAGCCGATCGCCACGGTCAGCGTCTCTTCAGGAGCGAGGTCGGTGGCGGCCGCGGTGAACGTGCCAGCCGCATCCTCAATCGTGCAGAACTCGTCCTCGCCGAAGGCCCCGACGTAGCACGCCGAATTGCCGCTCAGCGCTGCGGCCACGTCGGGCGCGAGGGTGACGGTCGCGCTCACTCGGCCGAAGGGTTGCTGCCAGCCGGTGCCGTTGACATCCCAATAGAACTCGTCAGAGGCGGTGTCGTCGAACGAGCGCACGACGTTCTGCTGGGTGTAGGTGATGACGTAGGTCTGCACGCCGCGCACGAAGTCGTCGGTGCCGAGAGAGAGCTCGACGAAGCCGTTGGAGAAGTAGGACTCGTAGAAGACCGAGTCGCCGTTTTGGTCGGCAACGCTCACAACACTCGTGTTGAGCGGCACGCCGTCGTAGTCGTCGGGGATTGCACGGATGATGCCGCGGTTCTGATCAAAGTCAGGGAAGCGGGCGACGATCGTTTCGACCACCAGCAAGGTCGCAGTGCCGTCGGCTTCTCGGCTCAGGGTGTACTCGGCGTCGAACGAGTCAAAGGTGAAGTCGCTCGTGTCGGCAACTGCTGCCGTGGGTGCCAGGGTGAGGGCGAACCCGGCGGCGAGGGTAACGGCGAGGGCGAGACGTGCGAGTGTGCGCATGCGGGCAACCCTAGCGAGCATCCGTTCAGGCGCGGCGTGCGATGGATTGCGTGCTGTGGGCGGATGCAGCAGCTTCCCGCCCGAATGGCTACCTTCTCGGCCCATGTCTGGACATCGCCCACCGTACCGTTTCCGTATTCATTTGTATTACACTTCTCGTGTCGAGCGGTGAACGCTTCGATCTTGACCAGCTTCGCGATGAGTGGCCGTTCGAGATCGATACCCAAGTGGCACACCTGTTCAAGCACCCGCTTTTGGGCGTCGACGGTATTGCGGAGGTGTGGGCTAGTGACCCCTTGTTCTATCCGGCCGTGCCACCGGCTCACTGGCTCATGGTGGCTGAAGTGAGCGGTGTTGTGCTCATGGTTCCCCTCGCGCCGTCAACGCGAGATCGAACACTGTGCCGCCCGATTGGGTGCTATGTGGCGTCTGCAGAACTAGCAAGAACGTACCGGAGAGACCGATGACCGAGCAGTTGAGTCCAGAAGAAGAGCGTGATTTCTACGCCAACCCGGCGAACCAGATTCCTACGGGCCCGCCGGTGCGTCGGCGCGCGCGGTTGAGTGAGCCGGTTCCCGTGCGATTCCCTGTCGAGCTGCTGGCGGAAGTGCGCCTGAGGGCCGAAGAAGACGATCGATCTGTGTCGAGCTGGATTCGGCGAGCCGTCGAGCACGAGCTCGCGCGCGAGCCGCACTGAGGCAACGGTCGCTTTCGTTCGACGTGAACCGTAGGGTGACCGCATGCGACCACCCGAGTGCGCCGTCTGTGGCGACGAGTTCACGGCACCGGATGGCCGGCTCGTCACCTTCGCCGAACGCGACTCTGATCGGCAGTGGCGCGAGAGGGTGGCCGCTGAGCGGATGGTCGGGCATCCGCCCAATGTGGAGTGGTTTTGCGGCGTGCACGCCGAGGCGGCGGCGGCGCTCGCCGGGCTCACGATCGACGTCGCCATGACGGAGTTGAAACGGCAGAGCGCGGACGGCGCCTCGGCCCCGCCACGGGACGATTCGTGGCCGCACGTCGTGAAGGTCGCGATCGCTCCGACCGACATCGAGCTCGTGCGGTCGCTCTTCGCCGACCTCATGCCTGCGCTCGTTGGCGACACCGAGGCCGTTCCGTCGACCACGAGTCGGCGCACGTGGACCCCCATGGATGGCGCGCAGCCGCCCTACTGCCCCTCCGTCGACCTCGAGGTCACGACACTGTCGGGCCCGCTCGCGACAGCTGTGCTGACCTGGGATCGCGCGATGTGGAACGACGACGAGGTAGCCCGAATGACGGCCCAACTCACGGTGACGCCCGTCGGTGGCGAAGAGTGTTCCGTGAGCGCCGGGCAACTGACCAGCAGGACCTAGTGCTCTGGCGCAAACGGTCGCTCGAGCGCACTCTGAGGGTGCATCTCGAAAACCAAACACCGAAAGTGCAGGTCGTGCGATGTCCGAAACACCCTCCGTTCAGGCCCCATCAGCTCCGCGACGCGGCGGCTGGATGGCGATGATCATCATCGGCAGCATCATCACCGCACTCGCCGGCCCGCAACTCGTGGGTGCAGCCGCGCTCGCGACCGCGGTCGCCGCGGGTGGGGGTGACGGCTTCATCTCCGCGCCGGCTGTGCGCGTGCAGACGCCGTCGTCGGCGATCATCACGCCCCCGGCACAGATCGAGGGGTCGGCCGTTCCTGAGCTCCGCTTCGCCGTCACGGCCGGCCGCGACGGTGACGACCCTGTTTTCGTGGGCATCGGACCATCGGATGCCGTCGCCGAGTATCTCGACGGCGTCGCGTTCGCCGAACTCGAGGGAATGCGCGGCAACCCGCCCCGCATTGAGCTCCGCGAGATCCCCGGCACCGCTGCGGCTGAGTCTCCCGATGCCCAGACCTTCTGGGTGGCCGCCGAGAGCGGGCCCGGGGCTCAGACGATCACGTGGGTGCTCGAGCCCGGTGACTGGACGCTCGTCATCATGAACGCGGATGGTTCGCCCGACATCGAGTCGAGTCTGCGCATCGGCGTCGAGGCGCCGTGGGCGGCACCGCTGGCGGCTGCGCTGGCGATCATCTCGGTGATCGTGTTGCTCGTCGGTATCACCCTGCTCGTCGTCGGCCTATTCGGATGGGGTCGTGGCCGCAGCCTCGAGACCGAGCCGATGACGGGGCCGTATCCGGTCGCCGTGACGGGTCACCTTGACCCCGGGGTTTCCCGCTGGCTCTGGCTGCTCAAGTGGATTCTGGTCATTCCGCACTACGTGGTGCTGAGCGTGCTGTGGGTCGGGTTCGGGGTTTCCACGATCATCGCTTTCTTCAGCATCCTCTTCACCGGGCGGTATCCGCGGTCGTTGTTCGCCTTCACGACGGGAGTTCTGCGCTACACCTGGCGTGTCGCGTTCTACGCCTACTCGGCTCTCGGCACCGACCGCTACCCGCCGTTCAGCTTGACGAGTACGGACTACCCCGCAGACTTCCAGGTCGCCTACCCCGAGAGGCTCAACAACGGTCTCGTGCTCGTCAAGGGCTGGCTGCTCGCGATTCCGCACCTCGCGATCGTCGGCGTCTTTCTCAGCGGAGCGACCTCGACCGCTGGTGCCATGGGCGGTCACGGTTGGTCGACCGGAACCACGGCCTCGCTGCTCAGTCTGCTCGTGCTCGTTGCGGCGGTTATCTTGCTCTTCACGGGTCGGTACCGGCAGCCGCTGTTCGACCTCATTCTCGGTATCAACCGCTGGGCGTTGCGCGTCGCCGCTTATGTCGCTCTCATGCGCGACGAGTACCCGCCGTTCCGACTCGACCAGGGGGAGGCCGAACCCATCGTCGCGGCCACCGAGCCGTCGAGTACCGAACAGATTTAGAGGAGGAGGGATGCCATGCGCGCCATCGTCGTCTACGAAAGCTTGTGGGGCAACACGGAGCAGGTTGCACGAGCCGTCGCTCACGGACTCGACGGCAGCTTCACGGTCGAGGTGGTCAACGCTGACCTCGCCCCTGTTCAGCTCCAGGAGTACGGCTTGGTCGTCGTCGGAGGGCCCACGCACGCCTTCTCGATGAGTCGGCCGTCAACACGCGAGGGCACTCCGAAGAACACGCCGGCACCGCGAGTCGTCACGCGGGGAATTCGCGAGTGGCTTGATGACCTCACCGCGGTGTTCTCGCCGATTCGAGCGGTGGTGTTCGACACCAAGGTCGAGTCGCCCCGACTACCCGGCTCAGCGGCAAAGGCTGCCCGGCACGAATTGCGTGCGAAGGGTTTCGATGTCACGACCGAGCCCGAAACGTTCCGCGTGCACGGTTACGACGGCCCACTCGTCGACGGCGAGCTGGACCGCGCCGTGGCGTGGGCGCGCACGCTGGCGGGTTAAGGCTCTACGACTCCGCGTCGTACATGAACTCGCGCAGCTCTTGCGGGCAGCGGCAGGCGACGGCAACGCGGCGTGCCCACTCGACCGCCTCGTCGCGCGTGGGCACCTCGATAACGGTGTGGCCCCCGTCGAGCTTCTCGAATGCGGCATAGCGCGGCGCGCTGACCGAGCCGTCGGCGGCGACAGCGACCGGCTCGACCTCCTCGTTGATGCCGCCTCCGAACACGTAGACACCCGCGGTCTTCATGTCACGGATGACCTGGTGTGACTCTTCGACGACGTTGTCCCAATCGCCATCGGCAACCTGCATGACACCACTGGGAAACGAGATGAGGTACTTGGTCATGATCCTGAATCTCTCTTGTGGGGCTCAGACTCGGCCCGCCTGCGTGGGCGGCTAGACCCGCTGACGCCTTGGCACGACGACCTCGCGCAAGATGAGCGCGATCGATGCCGCGACGGGCACGCCGATGAGCGCACCCGGAAGGCCGAGCAGCGATGCTCCCGCCATGGCCGAGATGAGCACGACCGAGCCGGGCACCTGCACAGCCTTGCTCATGACCTTCGGTGTGAAGACGTAGGCCTCGAGTTGCATATAGATGAGCATGAAGATGAGCACGGGGATCGTTGCAGACGGCACCGTGATGAGCGTGATGAGCGTGATGCCGATGGTCGTCAACACGGTTCCGATGAGCGGAATGATCGTGATGAAGAAGGCGGCGACCCCGATCAACAGGGCGGCGTCGACGCCAATGATCAACAGCAGGATGGTGCTGTAGGTGGCGTTCATGAACGCGAGCACGACCATGCCCCCGAGATAGCGGCCGACGCTGTCGATGATGCGATCAGAGACGTCGGTGAAGCCACGGCGACGCGATGCGGCGATGAGCGAGTAGAAGAAACCCTTGACCGACTCGAACGTGGCGACGAAGTAGAGCGTCAACACGAGAATGAAGAAGCCAGCCGAGACGCCATTGACGACGGATACGCCGAATCCGAGGAGCCCGCCAGAGACGGCCAGCCAGGTCTGCGGATCAGCGAGGGCTGCGGCGAACCAACCGAGAGCCGCGGTGAACGAGCCGCCGGTGAGTTCGTCAAGGCTGAGGAACCACTCTTGTTCGGGCAGTGCCGCGATCTGCGCGGGGAGCGACTCAATCAGGCGGAACGCTTGAGCCTGGAGCGCGGGAAGCCCGAACACGACGACGGCACTGAGAACGGCCACCAAGAGACCAGCGATCACGGCGGTCGCGGCGGGCCGCCCCATGCCGCGCTTGCGGAGTCTCGCAATCACGGGTTCGAGCGCAATGGCGATGAAGAGTGCTGTGAGAACGGAGGCGACGACACCACGCAGTGAGAACGCCGCCACGGCAAAGGCGCCGGCACCGATCGCGCCGAGCCCGAAGAGGAAGCCACGCAGGAGGGGGCGCGCGGGTCGCGCGGCGTCACCCTGCTGACGGAGCATTCGGGAGATCTGCATGCGGGCTCCTCGTGGCAGGAGTGGGCGGAGCGGGAGCGAGACGATAACCAGAGCGCCACTCGCGCGGCGACGGTGATTCAGTCTAGGCTCCGGCGCCGCTGCGCACAGCGCTCGCCCGATCAGCGCACAATGAGATGTGCCCGCTGATCGTGCTGACCGAAAGCCAGTGCCATACCTGTTGCGTGCCGACAGGTTCGCGCGGGCCTCGATCGCCTTCCTTCCGAGTAGCGACGCCGTCGTGGCCTTCACGGCGAGCGCTGGGGGGCGCAGCACGGTCGCGCTTCCGCCTCACCCGAACGTCGTGGTGCTCGACGATGTCGAATCGGTGTGGTCGTTGGCTCCGCACTGGGTCAAGGCGATGCTCGGGCCGACGGCCGCATTGCGCGGAAGCGTGCTGCGAGCATCCGACCACCCCGCCCTGCGCCTGTTCGATGACGAGAAGGATGACCGCACCGCCGTGTCGTTGCTGCGCGATCTGCGCGCGAGCCTCACGGTGACGCCCGACGAGCACGAGTTCGAGACTCTCTGGTGGGCGCATCGCCAGACGGGCCAGCCGCTGCCGTCGGCCGATCGGCGCGTGCAGCGACTCATGGTGCGATTCGCAGGGCAGTCGCTCACGCAGATCACGACGGTCGAGCAGCTCGCCGCGACTCTTCGCGCCGATCGAGACGGGGGTGGGTACAACTCTCTCGGCCTCTACTCCGATGGTTCGCAATACGCGCGGGCGTGCCGCCGACTCACGGGTCGTTCGCCGGCCGAATGGCGAAACGTGTCGCTTCCGTTCTATGGCGGCGAGGTCGATTCCCCCTACCGTGGCAGTGAGGCGGAGACCGCACACTGAGACATGAAGGAGGTGCCGCTGTGGCACTCGGACCCAAGGCGATGGGGGAAGCCATCATCGCCAACCTCAAGCGAAAGTCGGGCAAAGATCTTGCCGAATGGCAGGCCGTGTTGGCCGACGAGGGCATCACCGATCGGGCAGCGGCCGAGGCCCGCCTGCTCGAGCACGGGCTCGGTCGCATTCAGGCGATGACCGTCGCCCAAGTCACTCTCGGCACCAATCACTATGGAGACCCCGACGACCTTGTCGACCAGCTGTTCGCGAAGTTTCCCGACCAGCGAGCGCTCTTCGACCATGCCGTCGAGGCTGCACGCCACACCGCACTCGCCCTTCAACCGTGCCGCGGCTATGCACCGTTCTATGCGGATGGCCGCATCGCTGTGTCGTTCAAGCCCACCTCGCGCGGCCTCTACGCCGCGGCCATCTTGCCCAATGCCGACGCATGGCCCGAGCGCCAGCCGCACAAGCCATCGCTCGGCGGCAGTGCCCGCTTGACCGACGGTGTCTACCTGACGTCGCCGGCTGAGGTCGAGCGGCTCATGGCGGAGGTGAGCGCGTGATCGCCGTTGTGCTGCGGGCTACCGCAGCCGCCAGGGCAGCACGACGTGCAGCAGCGGAAGCGCTGACGCACCGAGCAGCACCCAGCTGAGCACCTCATCGGCGTCGCGCAGCAGCACGCCGCCGATGAGGAGCGCGGCGAAGAGCACCGCCGAGGTCGTGCGGCGCACACTCGCGTCGATCACCCGCAGGCGCTGCTCGACTTCGGGGCTGCGCACGGCAAGCTCGCCGCGGTCGATGCGTGTGGCGAGAGCATCCACTCGCTGGGGCAATCGCGCGAGGGCCGACAGAATCGCGACTCCTTCGCGGCCGATTGATCGCAGAGTAGATGCTCCGCCGCCGTTGAGCAGGGTGCGAGCGAAGGGGTCGACGGCGTCCCACATGTTGAAGTCGCGGTTGAGGGCGCTCGTAACGCCCGAGATCAGTGAGACCGTGCGCACGAGTAGCAGGAAGCTCTCGGGCAGCTGAAAAGGCAGCGTGCGCAGCAACTCGCTGAACTGCAGAGCAAAGAGTTCGAGTTCGCGTGGGTCGATGCGCGTCAGCTCGGCAACACCCATGCCGCCGAAGCGGTCGAAGAGGGCCGTGATCGCGCGCTCGAGTTCGACGGTGTCAGCGCTCGGCAGGAGCACGCCGAGGCGCTGCGTCGCGACGACCCAGCCACGAGCATCGCGCGAGGCGACGGCGAAGATGAACTGCTGCAATCCGCTCTTGAGCGACTCGGTGATTTCGCCCATCATGCCGAAGTCGATATAGGTGAGGGTGAAGCCGTGATCGGCGCTCGGGGTGACGAAGATGTTGCCGGGGTGGGGGTCGGCGTGGAAGAAACCGGCGACGAAAATCTGCTCGAAGGTCGCGCGGGCGAGTTCGGCGGCGACCGCATTCGGGTCGATGCCCGCGGCGAGCAGCGCATCGACGTCGGTGATCTTGATCGCCGTGACGTCGCTCAACGTGAGAACGCGCCGCGCACTGCGCTCCCACACCACGACCGGGGTTCCCACGCGCGGGTCGTTTGCAAAGTCGGCCCCGAACCGCTCAACGTTGATCGCCTCGTTGACGTAGTCGATCTCTTGACGGCTCGTCGTGGCGAACTCTTCGACTAGTGCGGGCGCATCGGCGCGGCGATTGATGAGCTTGACGCGCGACGCCCAGCGACCGACGCGACGCAAAGCCGCGAGGTCGACCTCAACGATCTTTTCGATGCCCGGGCGCAGCACCTTGATGACAACACTCTCGAATCCAACGTCGGCCGCGAGACCGGGCGAGAGCCGGGCGCGATGCGCTTGACCGAGCGATGCGGCAGCGATGGGGGTCGCCTCGATCGACGCGAAGGCCCGCTCGAGGGGCAGCCCCAACTCCCGCTCAAGCTGCGCGACGATCAGCGCGAACTCTTCGGGCGCAACCTCGTCTTGCAACCCCTCGAGCTCGCGCGTGATTTCGGGCGGCAAGATATCGAGGCGCGACGACATGAACTGCCCGACCTTGATCATGAGCCCGCCGAGGTCGACGGCGAGGTCATGAAAGCGTCGCGCAAGCTTCTGCAGGCGACGGATGCGCCCTTTCGCCGCGAAACGTGCGAGGCCAAACCGCGGCAGCACGAGCTCGAACCACCACGCCTGGGCGAACGCGCGCGCCGCAAAGCGCATGATGCGGCGGTAGCGCGCCGTCAGCGCGGGGTCATTCGTCGGAGCGCGATTCGCGCCCTCGGTGGGCACGACTCAGTCTTCAGCGAGGATGGCGTACAGCGCCTTGCGCGTCTGGTCGAGCAGTGCGGCTGCGCGCTCCTGCTGTTCGCGCGTGCCGCTCTGAGTCACCTGCGCTGCGGCCTGGGCGAGCTTGGCGCCCGCACGCGGAACGGCGGAGGTGCGCTCGTTCCAGTGGTCGTTCCAGCGGCCGCTCATGCGGTCGGTCCAGTCGGGCAGATTCCAGTCGCGCATCGGCCAATCGCGCGATGACTCGCTCCCGCTCGACGCGTGTGCATGCGCCTCCGCAGCGGCGCTCGCCGCCTCGCGGCCCTCGTCGGTGAGCGTGTAGACCGTGCGCTCAGCGTCGTGCTGCGTGCTCACGAGACCCTCGTCGGTGAGCTGCTGCAACATCGGGTAGACCTCGCTCGCGGCGGGCATCCATACGCCACCGCTTGCGGCGGTGATCGCCTGCATGACCTGGTGGCCGTTCTTCGCGTCGTCGTGAAGCGCGGTGAGAATCGCGGCGCGGAGGTCGCGGGGCTTGTCGCTCGAGCCCGAACCCGAGCGGCCGTTCCGCGGGGTGAAGGCATCGCGGAGCGAGTCAACTGCCTCGCGAAGATCGAAGCCTTGTGACGAGGACGAGTTGCGCATAGCGGTACCTTTCGCGGTCGTGTCGGAACGTCGATCGACGCCCCTCACGTCCCCTCACGGTACGCGCGCCACCTGGATGCCCGCCGACCGCTGCATCGGTGCGGGCTGGTGACGCCCTGAGTGACGACTACTTCGAGCCGGGAACCGCCATGCCGCCTGGGCCGGTCTTCGGAGAGTCTTTCGGGTCGGCGAACTTGCCGCGCAAGAAGAGCAGCGGCAGCAACCAGCCGCCGAGGGCGGTGACGAGCCAGACAATGAGGCTTGCGAGCACCCAGGTGTCGATTCCGGTGATGGTGATGCCGCCCGGAAAGAGGCTCGCGATGATGAGCGCGACGAGCGCCGAGACGAGCCCGATGCCGCCGAGCACCGCGGGCGCATACTTGCGCGCCATGTTCACGATGAAGGGCGTCAGGATGCTCTGCGCGATCGCGAACACGGCAACGGCCACGATGAACCCGGTGACGGAGATTTGGAAGCCGGGCAGCACCCACGATGCGACGAACAGCGCCAGCACAACCGTGCCGACATAGATCGCGAGGCGAATCAGAAACCGGAGCATGGGGCGCACCTTTCATCGAATCGAGCTAGGTGCGAACACGATATACCCGGCAGACATCCCCGCGTGGTACCTTTCGGCCAGTTGCCCCAGACCCCGGCAGCGGATTATCCGCCTATCGCCTTTCTGAGGACATCACCATGAC
Source organism: Gulosibacter massiliensis (assembly GCA_943369205.1). Classification (GTDB taxonomy): domain Bacteria; phylum Actinomycetota; class Actinomycetes; order Actinomycetales; family Microbacteriaceae; genus Microcella; species Microcella massiliensis_A. The sequence continues at coordinate 11,070 of CALRMP020000072.1, forward strand.
ATCTCCCGTGACTGCCCTACCCGGCACTCCGGAAACCGCCGTCGTTGCTGATCGCGTTGCGACCGAGCGCGACCTGGTTCGACCCGAGGCTGGCCGCCGCGTGCTTGCTGCGCTGCGGCTGGCCACGGGGTTCATCTTTCTTTGGGCCTTTCTCGACAAGACCTTCGGGCTCGGCTATGCCACACCAGCCGAGCGCGCCTGGATCAACGGGGGCACGCCCAGCCAGGGGTTCTTGACGGGTGACGCCGTCATGGGGCCGCTCAAGCCCTTCTTCGCGTCGATCGCGAGTCCGGCCACTGACGTGCTCTTCATGATCGCCATGCTGGCCATCGGTTCGGCTGTCATGCTCGGCATCGGCCTTCGCGTGAGTGCTGTGGCCGGCACGTTCGTGCTGCTGCTGATGTATCTCGCCGAGTGGCCCGCATCGTTCAACGCCGGGTCGACGAACCCGATCGTGAACTACCACGTGATCTATGCACTTTCGCTCGTTCTCATTGCCGTGCTCTCGGCCGGCGACACGTGGGGCGCCGGTCGGGCGTGGAAGCGACTGGGCCTCGTGCAGCGCGCGCCCTGGCTCATCTAGATGTAGTGCCCAGGGACGTTGTTTGATCTGGACGTCCTGACATGGCGAGAACCTCCGAGGCAGAGTGGAGCTGCTTACTGCTTCCGCTCTGAACCAAGGAGGTTCTCGTGTCCCACGGTAACGCTGCCCTCACCCCTCGCCAACGGCTT
>CALRMP020000073.1:0-11608 GCA_943369205.1 Gulosibacter massiliensis
GACGACGCGCACGGTGCCGTCGTCGTCGATCGTCACGAGAAAGGCTTCTTCGCCGCGTTCGGGATGCCCCGGCAGGGTTCCGTAGACGAACCCCCGCCGCGTCGGCTCATCCACCAGCGCGAGCACGCGCGCGTACGCCTTCACCGGCACGACGCCCAGCAGTGGAATCGTCAGCGTGACGTCGTCGCCGACGACCACCCGCGGTGTGCTCACACGGATGCCCGCTCCCCGCTGCAGCCCCCACTCCAGCCCCTCGGCCGCAGCCTGCGCCCACCGCTCGGCACCCGAGCCGATCGCGGCCTCGTGTCGAAACACTCGGAACCCCGCGGGCACCCCTTCAGGCTCGAGGTTCAGGCTGCCGCCGTGGGGCGCGTAGCTCAGCTCAGGTCGCGCCACAGCATCCACCCTTCTCACCCATTTCGACGAGGCTCAGCGAGAAACCCCGGCCCGAATGGTCGCGATGTCTCGCAGACTACCGGCCCACGGCAAGCCGGTGACGTCCTCGACGAAACGAAGAACCCTTTCTCCTTCATCTGCCAGACCGGTCAAGAACTCGTCTCGCGGAACCGTCGATGACTCACCATGACACGAAAAGCACACATAGCCCGTTCCTGTCACGTCGACGACGAAGCAATCCACTGTGCCGGTCAGATCGAGGTGACTCTGCGCACCTGTCGTCACGAACCGGGCAGCCATATCCAGGAGAAAGCCCCAGGTCTGAACGGGAGGCTCCCACCAGCCGCCTCCGAAGTGCTTCTTGCCGCCAACCCACAGATAGATCCATCCGTCGAGGTACAACACATCGGAGGAATCCGCCTTCGCGGCCTTCAGAAGTCGACGACGAGCCCCGTCTTCGTCTCTCTCGATGGACACTCCGTAAGCATCGGGGTCGTCATCCACAGCAGACATTGACATCGGTTCGCTCAGAGGCAGGAGCGTCTCGAAGTACGTTTCGGCGAACACCACGCGATCGTTCATGGTTCTTGGGTGCCGACCTGCGGCACGCTGCGCACCATCGGTCGCCCAACTGCTTCCACGATGCTCGCCCTATTTCTTCTCTTTCGCCTTTTCGACGTCGCCCGAGAGCGCGGCGATGAAGGCCTCTTGCGGCACCTCGACGCGGCCCACCATCTTCATGCGCTTCTTGCCCTCCTTTTGCTTCTCGAGCAACTTGCGCTTGCGGGTGATGTCACCGCCGTAGCACTTGGCGAGAACGTCTTTGCGCATGGCGCTGATCGACTCGCGCGCGATGATGCGGGCACCGATCGCGGCCTGAATCGGCACCTCGAACTGCTGGCGCGGGATGAGCTTCTTGAGGCGCTCGGTCATGAGCACGCCGTAGGCGTAGGCCTTCTCGCGGTGCACGATGGCGCTGAACGCGTCGACCGCTTCGCCCTGCAGCAGAATGTCGACCTTCACGAGGTCGGCCTCTTGATCGCCCGCGGGTTCGTAGTCGAGACTCGCGTAGCCGGCCGTCTTGCTCTTCAAGTGATCGAAGAAGTCGAAGACGATCTCGCCGAGCGGCATCGTGTACTTGATCTCGACGCGGTCTTCACCGAGGTAGTCCATGCCGATGAGGTTGCCGCGGCGGCTCTGGCAAAGCTCCATGATCGTGCCGACGTAGTCCTTCGGCGCGAGAATCGCCGCGCGCACCATGGGCTCGCTCACCGAAGCGATCTTCGCGCCGGTCGGAAACTCACTGGGGTTCGTGACGGTGAACTGCTTCTTGTCGTCGGTCGTGACTTCGTAGGTCACGCTCGGCGCGGTCGAGATGAGGTCGAGGCCGAACTCACGCTCGAGTCGCTCGGTGATGATCTCGAGGTGCAGCAACCCCAAGAAGCCACAGCGGAAGCCAAAGCCGAGCGCCACCGAGGTCTCGGGCTCATAGTTGAGGCTCGCGTCAGACAGCTTGAGCTTGTCGAGCGCCTCGCGAAGCACCGGGTAATCGCTGCCGTCGATCGGGTAGAGCCCCGAGAAGACCATGGGCTTGGGGTCGGTGTAGCCCGCGAGCGCCGTGGTCGCCGGCTTCTGCGCGTTCGTGACCGTGTCGCCGACCTTCGACTGGCGCACGTCTTTCACTCCCGTGATGAGGTACCCGACCTCGCCCACCCCCAAGCCCTTGCTGGGGGTCGGCTCGGGCGCGCTGACCCCGATTTCGAGCAACTCGTGCGTGGCCCTGGTGGACATCATCTGGATGCGTTCGCGCGGGCTGAGGCGACCATCCACCATGCGCACATAGGTCACAACGCCGCGATAGGAGTCGTACACCGAGTCAAAAATCATGGCGCGGGCCGGAGCATCGGGGTCGCCCGTCGGCGCGGGAATCTGCCGCACCACCTCATCGAGCAGGTCTTCGACGCCCATGCCCGTCTTGCCGCTCACGCGCAACACATCGGCCGGGTCGCCGCCGATGAGGCCCGCGAGCTCTTTCGCATACTTCTCGGGGTCGGCCGCCGGCAGGTCGATTTTGTTGAGCACCGGGATGATCGTCAGATCGTTCTCGAGCGCCAGGTAGAGGTTCGCGAGCGTCTGTGCCTCGATGCCCTGGGCCGCATCGACGAGCAGAATGGCGCCCTCACAGGCGGCGAGCGAGCGGCTCACCTCGTAGGTGAAGTCGACGTGACCAGGGGTGTCGATCATGTTGAGCGCGTAAGTGACGGGCTTGCCGCCCTCCGCAGGCGCGAGCGCCCACGGCATGCGCACGGCCTGGCTCTTGATGGTGATGCCGCGTTCGCGCTCGATGTCCATGCGGTCGAGGTATTGCGCGCGCATATCGCGGTCGCTGACGACCCCCGTGATGCCGAGCATGCGGTCGGCAAGCGTCGACTTTCCGTGGTCGATGTGCGCAATGATGCAAAAGTTGCGAATCAGCGTCGGGTCAGTCGCAGCGGGGGCGAGTGCGGTGGAGGCGCGAGGAGACATTTCCGCCTATTCTCCCATGACGCGCCGGGGTGCGAGTGCGCGCGCTGGGCCTGGGCGCAGCATCCCGAATCGGGCTGCGCAGCATCCCGCGCGGGGCTGCACAGCATCCCGAATCTCGTGTTGAAGCGCGCCAAATCGCGTCGATTGTCGGCAACGCGACCCTGCTGGTAATGTTGCCTGTTGGCTTGCGTGTCAGAAAGCCCTCTCTCTTTCGACACGGAATGCGGCTGGGACTTTCGCCGCGATGTTCGCATCGCACCGGCGCCCCACCCCGGCCGCTCACTACAACGTTCACCAAGAACACATCGTTCCTGAAGAAGAAAGCACCCACGTGGCAAACATTAAGTCGCAGATCAAGCGCATCAAGACCAACCTCAAGGCGCAAGAGCGCAACAAGGCCGTCAAGAGCGAGCTCAAGACGGCGATTCGCCGCACGAACGAGGCCGTCGCCGCTGGCGACAAGGCCGCGGCCGAGGCCGCGTTGAAGAACGCGACCAAGAAGCTCGACAAGGCCGTCAGCAAGGGCGTCATTCACGAGAACCAGGCGGCGAACCGCAAGTCGTCGATCTCGAAGAAGGTCGCCGCCCTCTAGGCAGCCCCACGAACCACACGACGACCCGTCGGCTCCGGCCGGCGGGTCGTTCGTCTGTGGTCGCGCGCCCGTCTCCACAATTCAGGAAAAGCGCGCCACCCGCAGGTGAGGAAGCGCTCTCACCGGCGTGTCGCAGTCGTAGCGCCGTCGAAACTCCTGAGTTGTGGAGATCGCGGGCGGGCGGGGCGAGTGCGGCCGGCGAGTCGCGCGCGCGATCGCGGGGCGCGGGCGACGGCGACTCGCGCTAGAGGTCGCGACCGCGCGCGGCGACCGTGCGCACGAGGGTTTCGAGGGCGTAGACGGGGTCGCGCTCGGCACCCTTGACGGCCGCGTCGGTCTCGGCGGCGGCGAGAATCGCGCGGCCGAGGCCGGGCTCGTCCCAGCCCTGGAGATCGCGGCGCGCGCGGTCGACCTGCCACGGGGCGAGGCCAAGCGTTGACGCCACCTGCCCACCCGAGCCGGTCGAGCCGCCGACCTTCGCCATGGTGCGCAGTTTCATCGCGAACGCTGCCACCATCGGCACGGGGTCAGCGCCCGTGGCCAGCGCGTGCCGCAGGAGGCCGAGGGCTTCGCCGTGCCGCCCGGCGATCGCCGCATCGGCGACCGCGAACGAGTTGACCTCGACGCGCCCGCCGTAGTACTTCGCGACGGTCTGTTCGGTGATGTCACCGTCGGTGTCCGCGATGAGTTGTTGGCAGGCACCCGCGAGTTCGGCGAGATCGTCGGCAAAGGCGCTGACGAGTGCGCGCAGCGCCGCCGGCGCGATCGGTCGGCCAGCGTGGCGAAACTCGGCCGCCGCGAAGTCGGCCCGGTCGGAGTCGCGCTTGAGCTCGGCGCAGACGACCTCGATGCCGCCGCCGACCCCCTGACGAATGGCGTCGAGCAGTTTCTTGCCGCGGACTCCCCCGCTGTGGCGGATGAGCAGGGTCGTGTCATCAGCGGGAGTCTCGATGTACTCCAGCGCCTCAAGCAGAAAGGCGTCGTTCATCGTGGCCGCACCGTCGACCCTGATCAACCGTGGCTCGCCAAAGAGCGACGGGCTCGCGAGAGTCATCAACGCGCCCGGCGCATAGGCGTCCGCCATCACGTCGTGCACCTCGAGGCTCGCGTCGAGGTCGCGCAGGGCATCCCGCAATTGACGACTCGCGCGCTCGGCCAGAAAGCCCTCGGGGCCGCTAACGAGAATCACGGGCGCCGGCCGAATCTGGTGCCAGGCCAGTTGCGGGATGCTCACCGCCGCCCGCGCGGAAGGAGCCTTCTTCGGCGCAGCCATGGGGCTCCTTCCCAGTAGTCGGTGGATGCTGCCTCCAGACTAGTTCGCTGCCCCGACGGGCGAGAGTCGCTCGCGCCAGAGCCGCAGGCCACCCTCGCCGGTCGACACGAGTACGAGCCCGTGCTCGTCACTGCGGGCGACCTCGCTGCCGAGGAGGTCAAGTTCGTCGATGAGCCCGGGGGCCGGGTGCCCGTAGCCGTTGTCGCCCCCGACCCCGATGAGCGCGATTGGCGCGCGCACGGTTTCGTACAGCTCAAGGTGCTGATCGGGTGAGCCGTGGTGGCTGACCTTGACCACATCAACGGCCCCGAGGGCGTGAGCCGCCATGAGCATGCGCTGCGTTTCTTCGCCGAGGTCTCCGAGCGCGAGCATGCTCGGGCACGTGCCGCCCGCGAGGGCGAGCACGAGGCTTGCGTCGTTGCCGGGCTCGACCGCACGGTGCGGAGGCGGCCACAGCACGGCCCAGTCGCACGAGCCGAGCTGCCCCCGCTCGCCGTCAGCGACGGTGTCAACGCGTGCTCCCCCGGCGAGCAGCGCGGCCACGACCGCCTCGTCGGAAGCGCGCCCCGTCGGGCCCACGATTGCGCGGTCGACGCGACCCGTGATGACCTCGACCGCGCCGACGTGGTCTTTGTCGAAGTGTGTGAGCACGAGCAGGTCGATACGGTTCACACCGAGGGTCGCCAGGCACTCCGTGAGTAACTCGGGCTCGGCGCCGGTGTCGATGAGGGCGATCTCGCCGCCGCTGCGCACGAGCACGGCGTCGCCTTGCCCGATGTCGCACTGAGCGATCGCCCAATCGGCGGGGCGTGAGAGGGTGCGCAGTGCGGCGAGGCCCGCGGTGGCCCCCATCACAAGAACGAGAATCGCGGCAACCCCTAGCGCGACACGTCGGCGCAGGCGCGGGCTCCCGAGCGCCGCGGGAACCCCGATCGCAACGAGCATGCCGAGCGTCAGCACCCCGAGCAGCGCAGCGCCGCCGGCACCCTCGGGCCACGGCAGCAACGCCCCCGGCACGCCCGACGTCACGCGCGCGATGCCGGCGATCCACGCGGCGGGCACCCACGCAATCGCCGCGGCAAGCATCGCGAGCGGCGGGGCGATAGGGGCAAGCAAGCACGCGATCATGCCCACGATCGTCGCGATCGGCGCCGCGGGTGCCGCGAGAATGTTGGCGAGAACACCACCGAGTGGCACTTCGGGTGCCAGCAGAATCAGCACGGGCTGGCACGCGAGCTGGGCGGCGAGCGGCACGGCTATCCATAGCGCGATCGGTGCCGGCAGCACGCGACCGAGGCGTTCGGCGAGCGGGCCGGCCAGCACGAGCAGCGCGGCGGTCGCCAGCACCGAGAGCACGAAGCCGTATTCGCGGGCGATCCACGGGTCGAGCACGAGAATGCCCAGCACCGCGATGCCGAGCACGGGAAGGCCGCGCGCGGGTCGACCGCTCGCGAGCGCGAGGAGCACGACCGAGGCCATGACCGCCGCGCGCACGACACTCGGCTCGGGGGTCACGAGCACGACGAACCCGCCGAGCGCCGCAAGCGCGACCGCGACGCGCACGGGCCGTCGCCAGCGCGCGAGTGTGCCGATGCCGAGCACGAGCCCAACGACGATCGCACAGTTGGCACCCGAGACCGCCGTCAGGTGGCTCAAGGCACTGTCTTTCATCGCCTGGTCGAGGTCGTCGCCCACCGCCGTCGTGTCGCCGATCGCGAGCCCCGGCAGCAGGTCGGCCCCGTCGCCGGAAAAGCCCTCCATGAGCGTGAGAAACCCCGCGCGCAACTCATCGGCCCCTCCGACGAGCGGTGCCGGCGTCGTCACCGCCTCGAGCGGCGCAAGCGGTCGCACGAGGGCCACGCGATCATCCCCGGGCTCGAGCGGCACGAGCCGAACGAGCCCCACCAGCCGCGTGCCCAGCGGCAACCGGTCGGTCACCGTGAGCCCCAGCACGCGCACGGGCACGCGCACGGCGACGTGGTCCCTGGCAACAGCGTCGACCCCCACGATGAGCGCGTCCGCGCTCGCCCCCCAGCCCTCCGACGCGCGGGGAGTCACCGTTTGCTCCAGCTCGAGCACGACGGTCACGGCAGACCCGCCCTCGAGCGCCTCGGCCACGACCGGCGGCGTGCGCGCGGGCAAAGCGAGAGCAACCGCCGCGCTCAGTACCGAAACCGCGATGATGCTCGGGATGCTCGCCACGAGCACCCCCCGAACCCGCCGCCCCGCCGCACGCGCGGCGGCCGCGCGCCCCACCCCGCGCCACGCGAGCAGCCCCACGACCGCAGCGGCCGCGGCCGCAACGGCCCACGCTGCTCCCGGCACGCCGATGAGCACGACCGCGGTCAGCCACCCGGCGAGGGCAGGGAGCGCGAGGCGAGCATCCGCCACCCGAACCGCGGCAGCCGCCGAAACCGCAACCGCCGACTCCGCAGCCGCCGAAATCGCGGGGGCTGCCGAGAACGCACGAGCCGCCGACACGCCACCACCCGCCGCCGCACTCACAGCGTCACCTGGTCGCGCATGCCGTCGAGGGTCTTGGGCCCGATGCCCGCGACGGCGGTCAACTCGTCAATGCTGCGGAACGGGCCGTTCTGCTCGCGCCACGCAATGATGCGCGCGGCGAGCGCGGGCCCGACGCCCGCGAGGGTTTCGAGGGCGGCGGCGTCGGCGGTGTTGATGTTGACGCGTCCGTCGGCGTCGGGGGACGAGCCCGACACGCTCGGCGACGGTACTTCACCGAGGCGCGGCACATAGAGCTGCTCGCCGTCGGCGACGACGCGCGCGAGGTTCACGGCGCCGAGGTCGGCGTCGACGGTCGGGCCTCGCGCGGCCGCAATCGCGTCGACGACCCGACTGCCGAGCGGCAGTTCGACGATGCCGGGCTCGCTCACGGCACCGTGCACGTGCAGCACGACGACGTCGGGCGGCGCGACCGGCTCGAACGGGTCGCCGACCGGCGGTGCCACGTCGACCACCTGCCCGCCGGGTGTGAGCACCGAGGCAACGACGGCTGCGCCGACCCCGAGAAGCGCGAGCACCACGACACCGCCGAAGGCCGCGCGCACGCGCACCGAACGGCGAGGGGGCCCCGCTTCCGCGAGAGGGTCGATCACTGCGGCAGGCTAGGCCCGCCACCGACACCCCACTCGGCAAGCGAGAAGAACCGAGCGATTACTCCTTGACGGTCGCGATGTTGACGACTCGCGGGGCGCGCACGATGACTTGCGCGATTGCGCGATCGCCGATTGCCCGCGCGACATTCTCGGAGGCGCGCGCCATCGCCTCGAGCTCGTCGCCGCCGATCGTCGGACTCACCTCGAACTTGTCGCGCACCTTGCCGTCAACCTGCACGATCGCGGTGATCGACTCGGTGACAAGCAGCAGCGGGTCGGCCTTGCGCCAGCCGGCGAACGCGACGAGCCCGTCGCGGCCAGCAGCCACATCGCGACGCCCCAAGCGCTCCCACATGTCTTCGGCCGTGTAGGGGGCGAAGAGCGAGAGCGCAATGGCGACGACCTCGACGGCCTCGCGCACGGCGGCATCGCCCGCGCCGGGGCCCGTGTCGACGGCCTTGCGAATGGCGTTGACGAGCTCCATCGTGCGAGCGACGGCCACATTGAACTTGAAGGCTTCGACGAGCCCCGGAACATCGGCCAAGAAGCGGTGCGTCACCCGGCGAAGGGTCTGGTCGCCCGTGGCCGGGTCGGCATCCACCGGCGACGTCACCTCGCCCGAGAGACGCCAGGCACGCGCCAAGAACTTCTGCGAGCCCGTCACCGACACGTCGCGCCAGTCGATGTCGTCTTCGGGCGGGCCCGCGAACGCCATCGTCAAGCGCACGGCGTCGACGCCATAGCTGTCGAGCTCTTCGGTGAAGTAGACGAGGTTGCCCTTCGACTTCGACATCTTGGCGCCGTCGAGAATCACCATGCCCTGGTTGAGCAGCGCGCTGAAGGGCTCGGTGAAGCTCACGTACCCGAGATCGAAGAGCACCTTGGTGATGAAGCGCGCGTAGAGCAAGTGCAGAATCGCGTGCTCGACGCCACCGACGTACTGGTCGACAGGAGCCCACTTCTCGGCCAGCGCCGGGTCGAAGGCCTGCGTGCTGTCGCCCGGGTTCAAGAAGCGCAAGAAGTACCACGACGAGTCGACGAAGGTGTCCATAGTGTCGGTGTCGCGGCGAGCCGGGCGACCGTCGGGGGTGGTCGTCGCGACCCACTCCTCCACACCGCCGAGGGGCGAGGTGCCCTTGGGCTTCATGTCCATGCCGGTGGCGTCGGGCAAAACGAGCGGAAGGTCATCCATCGCCATCGGCACTTCGGTGCCGTCGTCGGTGTACATGATCGGAATCGGCGTGCCCCAATAGCGCTGACGGCTGATGAGCCAGTCACGAAGGCGATAGGTCTTGGATGCCCGCCCCGTGCCGCGCTCTTCCAACAGCTCGATCGCGCGCGTGATGGCGTTCTGCTTGCTGAGGCCGTCGAGCGGGCCCGAGTTGATCATGCGCCCGTCACCCGTGAGCGCCTCACCCGTCGCGAGGGGGTCGAGGGAGGGAATCTCGCCCGACTCGAGCATCTCGGGCGTGATCACCGGAATCGCGCCCGTGACGGGAGCGTTCGTGTCGACGACGACCGTCACCGGCAGGCCGTGCGCGCGGGCGAAGTCGAGGTCGCGCTGGTCGTGCGCAGGCACGGCCATGATCGCGCCGTGACCGTAGTCGGCGAGCACGTAGTCGGCCGCCCACACGGGGATGCGGTCGCCGTTGACAGGGTTGATCGCCCAGCGGTCGAGGAAGATGCCCGTCTTCTCGCGCGAGGTGTCTTGACGGTCGATCTCGGTCTTCTTCTGCACCTCGTCGAGGTAGGCCTGGAAGGCCATGCGCACTTCGGGCGTCGAGCCCGCGGCGAGTTCGGCGGCGAGGTCGCTGTCGGGCGCGACCACCATGAAGGTCGCGCCGAAGAGCGTGTCGGGTCGCGTCGTGAAAACGGTGACGGGGCTGTGGTGGCCCTCGATCACGAAGTCGACGTCGGCGCCGGTCGAGCGGCCGATCCAGTTGCGCTGCATCGTGAGCACCTTGGCCGGCCACGAGCCCTCGAGCTGGTTGAGGTCGTCAAGCAGTCGGTCGGCGTAGTCGGTGATCTTGAAGTACCACTGCGTGAGCTTCTTCTTGACGACCATCGCGCCCGAGCGCTCGGAGGTGCCGTCGGGCAGCACCTGCTCGTTCGCGAGCACGGTCTGGTCGACTGGGTCCCAGTTGACCCAGCTGTCTTTGCGGTAGGCCAGACCCTTTTCGTACATCATCAAGAACAGCCACTGGTTCCAGCGGTAGTAGTCGGGGTCGGAGGTGTGCAGCACGCGGCTCCAGTCGAAGCTCGCGGCGTAGCGCTTCATCGAGGCTTTCTGCTGCGCAATGTTTTCGTAGGTCCACTGGCGGGGGTCGGCGCCGCGCTTGATCGCCGCGTTCTCGGCGGGCAGGCCGAACGAGTCCCAGCCGATCGGGTGCAGCACCGTGAAGCCCTGCTGCCGCCAGTAGCGCGCCACGACATCGCCGAGCGCGTAGACCTCGGCGTGCCCCATGTGCAGGTCGCCGCTCGGGTACGGAAACATGTCGAGCACGTACTTGCGCGGCTTCGTGTCGTCGCCGGCGACCGTGAACGGCTGCAACTCATCCCAGATCGGTGCCCAGTGGGCTTCGATGCGCGCAGGGTCGTAGGCGTTCTCGTCGGGGTGCAACTCGTCGGTCACAGGAGGGTCTCGATTCACAGGGGTGCGGGCGCTGGGGCAGAAATGCCAGATTACCGCGTGCGGTGCGGGGCATCCCCCGCAAGCGCCCTCACGAGCGCGGCAGCCTTGAGGCGCATCTCGGCGACTTCAGCCATCGGCTCACTCAACGCCGTGATGCCGCCCCCTGCTCCGATCGTCGCGCGCGAGCCCTCAACGACGATGCTGCGAATCACCATGGCGAGGTCAGCGGTGCCGTCGGCGCCGAGGTAGCCGAAGGCTCCCGAGTAAATGCCGCGGGGGCCGGCCTCGAGGTCGGCGAGTAACTCGATGGCGCGGCGCTTGGGTGCGCCCGTCATCGAGCCGGCGGGCAGGCAAGCGGCGACAGCATCCAGCGCATCGAGCCCTGAGCGCAGTCGCCCTTCGACGGTGCTGACAAGTTGGTGCACGTGGGCATAACTCTCCACCTCGAGCAGACCCGTGACCGTGACACTGCCGACCTCGCACACGCGCGAGAGGTCGTTGCGCATGAGGTCGACGATCATGAGGTTCTCGGCTTGCTCTTTGTCGCTGGCCGCGAGCTCGGCGGCGAGGTCGGCATCACGCTGAGCATCGCTGCCGCGCGGGCGCGTGCCCTTGATGGGCCGGGTCTGCACGACGCCGCGGGAGACCCGCAAGAACGTCTCGGGGCTCGCGCTTAACAAAGTGATGTCGCCGATGCGCAACAGAGCGCCGTGATGCGCCGGGCTCGACTGTCGCAAGCGGCGGTAGATCGCGGCGGCATCGATCGGCGCGCCCGCCGCGCTCTCGACCTCAACCTGGGTCGTGAGACACAACTGATAAGCATCGCCCTCGCGAATGCTTTCCTGGCACGCGCGCACGAGGTCGGCGTAGTGCTCGTCGGTGTCACGCCAGGCCACCTGCCAGCCGGCGTCGCCGCCGGTGGCCACGTCTCTTTCGTCGTCGACGGATGCTGATGCCGCCCCCGCGACCACCGCAAGCATGCGCTGCCGCCACTCGTCGAGCTCGCCGCTCCACTCCCCCGCGCCCGTCAGATCGAGCGCCACGAGGGTGGCGGTGCCCGTTTCGTGGTCGAT